>NZ_JADEWT010000023.1 GCF_015207505.1 Tychonema sp. LEGE 06208 | reverse complement strand
GTACTGGGGTGGGTACTTCGATCGCGCGCCTTGAATGTTGAATGTTGCCATTGTGCAGGCGGATCTCAAAAGATTATCAAAAAATTGGGTCTAAAACCCTGTGCTTCTAGCACGGCTTTGAGTTAAAATTAAGATGGTTGGAATCCCCAAGGTGGGCGGTTGTGAAGCGGCTTTGAGTCGGCACCCTCGAACCTAAAAACTCCTAGAGAGTACCAAGAAGGGTAGCGAAAACCTTGTCAAACAGAGCTAGAGAATCACCGCATTCTCATTACCAGAAAATAGATAATTTGGTTCCATCAATTAAAGTAGGGCGGGGCACGCCCAAACTCTAGGTGGTCACTGAGCTTAGTCGAAGTGCAGTACCCTAGTACGCTTTTGGAGATAGACTCTCTGGGGTTGCTGTAAATCAGGCTCGTCAATTGGTGTCTTTTCACGGTTGAAAGGTTTGAGGATTGCTCGAAAGAGATGCGGTGCTTAAAGGTCAGTCGCTGAATTAAGAATCCCTGTGCGTTCACGCCAGGGAGTGTCAAAGGATAAGTGCTAAACCACCTGATTTTCACAAGGGCGATCGATCGAAGGAGCTTGAGGCCTAAGACCAGCAGCTCTTGATGATTCCGCTGGTGCTGTACAATTAAAATCTCACCCGGGATGATATACCTGAAAGCTTATGATTGCAAATGTTTTCCCATTTCGGATTGTTTTGGTGCAAGTTTTAATTATATTTTTGGCGATCGCGATCGAATCGTGGTTTCTGCAAAAACTACTGAAACTCGGCCCCAAAACCAGCGTTGAATATACAGCCATCCTCAATCTCGCTTGCACTTGCGTAGGTTGGTTAGTTTTCTTCGGCATAGAAAGCATTCTTCCCAAAGATTTGCGGGAAGAGCTAATCGGTTATATGTTATTAGGCGGAAATCCGAGTCTTTACCCTACCCTAACTATGATTGCCGTCTTATTATTGGCGATCACTTTTTTAGCAAAATGGCAGAGTTTACAAATTATAGAAAACTGGGTTTTAGGTAACAAAAAAGCTTCCAAACCTCAGTTTTTAGGGCCGCCGACTCTCACCCGCCGTCCTCTCAAAAAAACTTTTCAAGTAACTACCCAGTTTGGAGCAGTTTTAATCGCCCATACTGTTAGCAATATCGTTATTTTAACAGTGTTGTTTGTGGAAAGCGTCAATAATTGAAATATATGATGAAGCAATTTTTGGATGTCACTCAGCAACTCACTAAGGTGACGAACAACCTGTGGGAAGCCAATAAAAAAGTTCAAAAGGCGATGATTCCGCCTAGAGTTGTCCACTGGAAGACTCCTTTACTGCTCAGCATCTTTTTAGGTTTGCTGGCAGTGGCGGCAGTCACTGACTGGCAGACAAGAATTCTGATGTTTGATATGAGCTGGTTATTTTTTATACTGTCAATGGGTTTGCTGACCAGCCAAGCACCTTTTGTGATTAAAGGAGTAAGCCTGAGTCCGTGGGTGACAAGCATCTTAATTGGATTGTGGTTGCTGATCAGATTGCCGTCGGACAAGAAGGAAATAGCCTGGATATCCGGGCCGATTATAGCAGTAGTAGTTCTTGCAATAATCAGGGTTTGGAAGAGCGATTCAAAACGGGAAAGTATCAGAGAGTTGATGCGCCCTCAGTTTTTGATGATTACTCTAATTCATGTGACATTTTCCTGTTGGTTTACATTTCATTTTTTAGTTCAAAGTTGGATACAACAGTATCCGAGCATTTTATCGCAGGATTTGAGAAAAAGCGATTATGTGGTGACATTTCAACAGCCAACTATTAATCGTTCCCGAGGAGTTGTCATCCTCAATGCAATGGAGCGATACGTAAAAAATGAAGCCCGCACCAAACCGTGGCCGCAGGTTGAACAAATGTTAATAGATATTGACAATGAGCGATTTTTTCTCAAAAATAAAGCATTAGGAACAATTGGGAAAGTCCCAGAAGATGGTAGCTGGGATGTCAAAACTTCGATCGTTCAAGGACAGTCGCGCTATCAGTTAGAGATGCAAGCAACCTGGATGGGGCTGGTTTTTCGACCGGAAATATATTCGTTTACCAAGTCTTGCGAGGTGTTCGATACAGCCAATCGGGCGACTGTAACCTGCGACGCTATCAAACGCTCAAAACCCGGACTCAAAAAAGATGGAACTGCGGTAGACAGTCAGGTTTGAGCCGGTCTCTGGCGGTTGGGAGATGGGGAGATTGGCCCGCCAGCCGAAGCGAAGCTTCGGGAGCATCTGGTGTTTTGCGTTTAATTATAGTGCGAGCTTAAGAACTCGCACTATAATAAAAAAGATGCTTTTTACAAAAATGAGATGCTCCCAAGCCTTCTTCCTTCTTCCTGATGACGTTGGACGGAAAGCAGTTGTCAGTTGTCAGTTGTCAGTTGTCAGTTGCCAGTTGTCAGTTGCCAGTTGTCAGTTGTTACCAATAACAAATAACTAATAACTAATAACTAATGACTAATAACTAATAACTAATGACTAATAACTAATGACTAATGACTAATGACTAATGACTAATGACTAATAACTAATAACTAATGACTAATAACTAATGACTAATGACTAATGACTAATGACTAATGACTAATGACTTCTTCCTTAAACTAAAATATGACGAAAGTTTCCAGCGGGTTTATAACTAGATGAATTTGAGAAGAATATTGACAGTCGCAATTAATGTATTTTGGGAAGTAATTCGCGATCGCATCCTTTACATAATTATTATTTTTGCTCTGTTGATGGGAGCAGCGGTACGCTTGATACCCGAATTGGCCGCGACAACCGAGAAGAAAATTATCTTAGATATTGGTTTGGCTGGTATGAGCATTCTCGGTCTAATTGCCACAGTGTTTGTGGCTACCGAACTGGTCAACAAAGAAATTGAAAAGCGGACTGTTTACCTGTTAGTTGCTAAACCGATAAGTCGGGCTGAGTTAATTGTAGGCAAGCACTTAGGGCTGTCGGCGGTGCTATTTGTGCTTGTAGCGGCCATGACTGTTGTCTATCTGGTTATTTTGAGTTTTAGCCGGATTCCTTACCCTTTGGAAAGCATTTTAATTGCTTCGCTGTTTATTTGGTTTGAGCTGTGTCTCATGGCTGGTGTCGGGATTTTATTTGGGGTGTTTAGCAGTTCGCTGCTGGCAGCTTTACTGACATTTGGCGTTTATTTGATGGGACATTCGACGCGGGATTTGGTGGCTGTGGGTAAGTTAACTAAAAATCCTGGCATTGAACAATTGATGATGGGACTTTATCTGGTTTTGCCGGATTTAGCCAGATTCAATTTAAAAAATGATGCTGTTTACGGACAAGTTCCTTACTTGGCGGGTTTGATTACAGATGCTGGCTACGGTTTGCTGTATGTGGTGGTGCTGCTGTCAGTTGCGATCGCCATATTTTCCCGCCGAGAATTTTAAAACGCGCATTGGGCACCGCCGAGGCAATAGTTTGTACTGAGGACTAAAGTCCTGACTACAAACCTATTTTACGCTCGAATTAGCGCGCTAAGATATAGAGAAGGTTGTCGATCGCCCATCTCGACTAAAACTCAAATTTTTATGGGTAAAATGAGGTGACTTATGACTGCTGTAATTCAAAAACCGATATCGCAGCTAAAGATTACTTGGCCCCTGCTGGCCGATGATTTTATCCTACCAGATGACCCTGTAGACGATACAGACCATCCCTTGCTAGCTCACGGTTTGCGCCAGTCTGTAGTGGATTCCCCGGAACTAATCCAAGACGCACTAATAGTTGCTAATTTTGCTTTGTGCGCGGCTGTGGACGATCGCACTATTTGCAAAGCCCCAGACTGGATGTACGTGCGGCCAGTGCAACCTTGGCCCCACAGCTATCCGCGCCGCAGTTACACGCCTCATACCGAAGGAACAGTTCCCTTTGTAGTGATGGAATTTTTGTCAGCTACTTACGGCGATGAATATTCTGTCGAACACACGGAAGAAATCGGCAAATGGTTTTTTTACGAACAAGTAATCAAAGTTCCTCGCTATGTGATTTTTCGACCCCATACGGGCAGAATAGAAGTTTATGCGCTCGAATCCGAGCGTTACGACAATCAAAATCCAGATGAAAACGGGCGTTATTTGATACCTGGATTAGATCTATTTTTGGGAGTTTGGGAGGATCTCGCGAAGGTAGAACGGGCTCTTGGCTGCGCTGGTGGAATGCGGAAGGAGAGTTACTTTTGTGGCCGGAAGAACGGGCGGAAAACGAACGCCAGCGGGCGGAAAACGAACGCCAGCGGGCGGAAAACGAAAGTCAGCGGGCCGATCGCCAACAGCAAGACAAAGAGTTAGCCGAGACGCTGCTGGAACAAGAAAGACAGCGAAATCAAGAACTTTTGGCGAGATTGGCAGCCCTCGGTATCGATCCAGAATAGCACGAGAAGGAAGTTCGGCCGCAGATGTAACGGATGTCAAGAAGGTAACAGATCGCGATCGGCTTTGTTGATATCTTTTTGTTTAGTCTGGTTTTTTGCTCCTGTGTTTATAATGTAACAAAAAGTTGAAATTATGTTAGCTCAAAAATTAGAACAATTAAAAGATATTTTCGCGCAGATGGAACGGGCGCTGATTGCCTACTCTGGCGGAATTGACAGCACTTTGGTGGCAAAAATTGCTTGGGACGTTTTGGGCGATCGCGCTTTGGCAGTTACCGCAGTTTCTCCGTCTCTACTGCTAGAAGATTTAGAAGATGCGCGCATTCAAGCAGCAGAAATTGGCATCGCCCACGAGGAAGTCGAAACTCAGGAAATGGCAAATCCCAATTACACTTCTAATCCGGTTAATCGCTGCTATTTCTGCAAAAGCGAACTGCACGATACTTTGAAACCGCTAGCACGAGCAAAGGGTTATCCTTATGTGGTGGATGGGGTAAATGCAGACGATTTAAAGGATTACCGTCCGGGAATTCAGGCTGCGAAGGAACGCGGCGCGCGATCGCCTTTAGCAGAAGTCGGCATGACTAAATTTGAAGTGCGGCAGTTAGCAAAAGAATTGGGTTTGCCTTGGTGGGACAAACCGGCTCAACCTTGTTTGAGTTCGCGCTTTCCTTACGGCGAAGAAATTACTGTTGCCAAGTTGCAAAGAGTGGGGCGCGCCGAACGGTATTTGCGGCAGTTGGGGCTGAAGAATTTGCGAGTGCGATCGGATGGAGATACGGCACGAATTGAACTGCCGCCGGAGCAGATTCAGGAGTTTGTGATAAATACGGATTTGCCTGGATTGGTGGCGGTGTTTCAGGAGTTTGGTTTTGTGTACGCGACTTTGGATTTGGAGGGGTTTCGCAGCGGCAAATTAAATCAGGTTTTACAACCTGAATTGTTGGCGGCGAAAGGTTGATTAAGATGTGGGGCGGGTTGACAAATATTCGGGAGGTAGCTGACAGATTGTTGGTGAAAGTTGCCCTACAAATATTAACCGCAACAGCCGCATCACGATTTCGCTAAATTTGCAGAAATCCTGACTGCTGGTTAAAGCAATAGCATAAACTAAAGTAGGAGCAAGAGTAACAGCAAGAGTAGCAGCAAGTTTTATGAAAGTTAAATTTAAATTAATCTCGGCCGTCTTGGCTTTGTTGTTGTCGGCGTACATCCCGTTTCGGGGGTTGGCTAACCCGCAACCTTCGGGGGACACTGTTAGTTCTGCACTCTGGTGGCAAGCTTCGGTTTACAATCAGGTACAACAAATTAAAGAGCAGCAATATGAAGGTTGCGTGTGGGGCGATTCTATTTCTTCGGCTTTGGGCGATTCTTTGGGAGAAAAAAACTTTAATTTTGCGATCGGCGGAATGAGCTCTGTTTCGCTGCTAGAACAGCTAAAATTGGTAGTGCCGCAGGGCTTTACCTGCAAAAAATCGATTTTGGCGATCGGCACAAATGATGCTATGTATGGCATTGGCGACGAGCAGTTTGTCAGCAATTTGAAAGAGGCGATCGCAATTATGCGATCGATCGGCAGCAAACAGATTATTCTAATTCCTGCTTTTTATTCAACTCTTGCCGCCAGCCACAATCCTAAATTTGCAGGAACAATTGCTAGAGTTGACGAAATCAATGTTCTCATCAATAAAGTAGCAGCCGAAGAAAATATAACCGTGGAATCTAGCGGCATACAAGCCTTATTTAAGGACAAAGCTCTAAATACAGATTTAACAATTGATGGCGTTCACCTCAATGCCAAAGGTTTAGATATATATAGAAAAGTTTTGTTAGATATTTTAACTCCTCCCTTAACAACCCGCAAATTTTTTGATAGAAAATCTGTTTAAGTTATTACTTTTAAAGTCCGCAGGCGCGGACTTTATTATTCGCGTACTCGCAATTAAAAACCGCAATCAAATTCGTTTTTAGCGAAGACTTCAGTCCTCAAAAGTTGACAAAATTAGGTCATTTTACCGAAGATGATATCAAGGAGTAGTTGTCGTAGTTTGTGGCTGCATTTGCTGTAGCTGAAGTTGTTGCTGCTGAAGTTGAAGTTGCTGATTTTCAACATTTATTTGTCGCTGTCTGTCTTCAAGTTGCAAGCGTCTGTCTTCAGCTTGCTGCTGTCTGTCTTCAGCTTGCTGCTGTCTATCTTCAGCTTGTCTTTGTCTCTCTAGCTGTCTGTCTTCACGTTGCTCTTGTCTGTCTTGACGTTGTTCGCGAAGCTGTCTGAGTTGATTTTTCCGCTCGAAATCTCCTCCCAAAAATAAGTTTTGAAAAGCGTTGATGGTTGCTTGAAACCCAGTAAAAACTCCGCTAACAGCGTTGATCCCTGTGGCAACTCCTATCACTGGCTGCAAGAAACTGTTGATATTGTCTCCTACCCTGGTATAGCCCGATCGCGCTACGAGAATCACATCATTGTTGCGGAGAACTGGGTTATTGTCAGGATTCAACCCTTGAGCAAAATCCACATCGATAGTGCGGCGAGTAACAGTACCGTTGGGGTTCAAACGCAACAGTTCCACCTTGTCTTTTTTCGCCCGCAATTGATTGAAACTGCCTGCAGTGAGCAAAGCTTGGTGCAGGGATGTACTCGGTTTAACCAGTAAAGCTCCAGGCCTGATTACTTCCCCCACCACGTTGATGCTAATCGCGTTTGGAGAGAAACTCGTACTTCCGATTTGGGAAACTTCAGTCAAGTCTACAGTAGATGCTGTCGGGATGATTACGCTATCTCCTTCTTGCAGCAAAATATCTTGAGTTGAGTCGCCTTTTTGCAGCAAATCCCACAGATTTACCATGATGGTTTGTTCGTTGCCGCCTTTGACTTGGCGGCGGATTTGCACGCGGCGGATATCGGCTTCTGTAGTGATACCGCCGGCAATTTTGAGGGCTCTAGTTATTGTTGGCAAGCCCACAACCGCCCCTTGCTGCTGGTCGATAGATACAAAACTCAACTCTGTTTGTTGGTTGGTCGATCGCACATCCGAAGCAAATACAGTATAAGGCCCTGGCCGGTTCACTTCTCCAACAATTACCACACCAATTGGTTTAGTAATATCAGCGGAAAAATTAGCACTGGCTCTTTGACGGACTTCTTGAGTATTCAGGGCACTTGCTGTCGGTACAAAAATTGTATCGCCATCTCGGATAGTGACATCTTGGCTCAAATTTCCCGTGTCTAAAAAATCCTGCAAATTAACAGTAGTAACTTGCTCAGCACCTCCTCTGCGGGAACGGCGAATTTGGACGTTTCGCATATCTCCTGCTGATGTCACCCCTTTTGCAAGTTGCAGCATTTCCATCAAAGTCGGAAATTTTACTCCTCCTCCGCTTCCTTCTCTGGCGGGATTAATTTTGTAGGAACCGGGGCGAGTAACTTCACCTGCAATACCTATATTTAGGGGGCGAGCGAGCATCAGAGTCACGGTGACAACGGGAACATTAATGAAGGGTTCGTAGCGCTTGGTAATGACGTTAGCGGCTTGTTGCAGCGTCAATCCTTGAATTGAGACGCTGCCAATGATTGGCAAATTGAGCGTCCCGTCAACTAACACTTGATATTCTTTGCTGAATTCTGGAACGCCGAAGATATCTAAAGCAATGCGATCGCCCGAGCCTAAAGTATAAGCTGCTTCTTGTGTCAGCGCACCCGAATTTCCTAGAGGCAAACTCGAACCCGGAGGAGGAGGTGGTGGTACTCTCCGCTGGTTTGGGTTGCCGCTGGGTGCAGGATTTCTGACTGCAGGCAACTGAGCTATACCGGGCAGCGAACTGTTCAGCACCAGGAGGGCTGACAAACTCAGATTTGTAGCGGTTTTAACGGTATGTTTCATCTTTGTTTCCTGGTTGCAGCCTGCCAATGAATGAGAGCAAGTTAGCCCGTTGATTTTAGGTTATTTTCCCTGTTGTCTAGTGTAGCCTCGCTTGGTTACAAAATCCACAGGTGGAATCATAAAATTGTGAGGCAATCGAGATCGTTTTTTGTAAAGAAAGTGTAAAGCCAGCAAGCTGTTGTTAGAATTAGGAGCTTGTTTGACCAAAATTATTTATACACAACTCAGGATACAAATCAACCTGCTACAGAAAAGGGAGAGAAACAAATCGCCTTGATTCGATCGTCCGTGGAGGGGGTAAGCACCGGGGCACTACCTCTACAAAACCCGGTTTCTTTGAAAATAGTGGCTGCTTTCTCGATACATTGATGAAGAAACTGGGTTTTTGAACTGATCCGCGCAAGTCCTGTTGATGTAAAATATTAAATAATTCTCTCTGCGGGACAAAGAACAAGTGTCACTAAAATTGGATAAAGTAATTCCTTGGGGACGCTGCTTGGATGAATACATAGGAATGTTTAGCCTGATATCAACCGATCTCAAGCTAGCAATTCTTGATTGTGCGGGCGGCCCGGCGAGTTTTAATGCCGAAATGACTCGCCAAGGTAAAAAGGTAATTTCTTGCGATCCAGTGTATCAGTTTACGGCGGTGGAAATTGGCGATCGCATCCAAGAAACATATCAAACTGTGATAGACGGTGTTAAGGCCAATGTAGACGGCTATTTGTGGAACAGTTTTGAATCGCCGTACCAGCTAGGTGAAGTGCGGATGAAGGCGATGCAGGAATTTTTAGCAGATTTTCCCTCTGGTTTGGAGCAAGGCCGCTACATGAATGCTGAATTGCCGATTTTGCCTTTCAATGACGGTCAGTTTGATTTAGCTTTGTGCAGCCATTTCTTATTTGCTTATTCTCATTTGCTTTCGGAAGAATTTCATTTGCAAGCAATTACAGAAATGTGTCGGGTTGCGAAGGAAGTTCGGGTTTTTCCGCTGTTGCAAAGTTTTAGCGGGGAGGAATCTGAGCATTTAAACCAGATTATTGCTGAATTAAAAAAGAGAAGTTTTCGTGTAGAAATTCAAGAGGCTCCCTATGAGTTTCAAAAAGGTGGAAATAAGATGATGAGAGTTAGGGGGTAAATGTAAGTTACCGGCCGAATGTAAGTGGCCGGGCGAAGGGAATTCGCGGCTATATAAACGATGTCCGCCTCTGCGGACTGGAAGAAGTTACCGGGGCTGAAAAAACTTTCCTACAAAAAAGAAATTAGAGGTTTTTACCTGTAGGGACACGGCACTGCCGTATCCGGCAATTTATGATTGTGACAGATAATTTATATATGCTTAATAATGGTAGCAACAATTTGTCACGCATGGTATTAATTTAATCAGACCCTGATACCATGCTTGAGCGCGATCGGGAGTCGTGAATTGAGAAAAGTTCAGAAACGCTGCATCAGCTTCAGATTGAGCTGTACTGGAAAAGTCAATGCGATAGATTATGCTTCCAAAGAAAGTCCGTATTTCTGGTTTTGTCGATCTATAAATTCTTCCAGACTAGAAAATTGGCCCCGATCGAACTCATCAAGTCCGTGTTGAATCCCTTCCAATGCCTCGAAGAAATCGCTTTCATCAAAGCTAAGTCCGAATGCGAGAACAGCTAAGGCAATACTTGTTATATCTTGTCCTGTACTTTCAGCCCGTTGGCGGAGCAGTGCTTCGAGTTTGGGGGGTAAGGTGAGTGTAAGGGTCATAAAAGTTATGATGAATGGTTAACTTTATTTTGTAACTCTATTTTGGCATAGGTAGCCAAAACGATCGCTTCCTAAACTATCTGCCCATTGAGGCGATCCTTCGGCCTGTCTTGTCTGATAATCTTGCAAGGCTGCGAGACTCGCGATCGTTTGTTCTTCGCCCAGGGGTTAAAACTCGTTTGCTGTGTCAATTTCTCCACTAATTCTAATCAAAAACCGCAGAGCTTCATTCACTGCTTCAGAATCGGGAAACATCTCTGCAACATTCGGTGATCAATGAATATTTACACCACCAAATGTCTTTCGTCCAGATCCTACCCTTCTTACACGCAACTTCCTCAAATCATATTCCGACCGAAGCTCATCGTCCATCGCTGTTTCATCCTTCTTCATAAACTTCTCGCTCCACTCGTATTACTTTTCTAGCGCTAATCAAATGAAGAAAATCAGCTCTTTTTGTATACGACACTATCAATAAATTACCTTGCTGGGACTCTCTAACAATAATATAGCGATCTTCTTCATCAGAGCGATCCGGATCGTAAAAATCGACGTAGAGGCGATCGTCAAAAACCGTTCTGGCTTCCTCAAATGAGATCCCATGCTTGGACAAATTTACCGCAGCCTTGTTTTCATCCCACTCGAATTTTATAAAGATCCTAAATCAGCATCTTTGATATAATATTACATCAAGAAGCCAAACTAAAACCAACTCATGCCGCAAACAGTCTGGATCGCACGACACGGAAACCGCATCGACTTCGTAAACCCCGACTGGTTTCTCACCGCAGAACACCGCTACGATCCGCACCTTTCCGAAGACGGTCACGTTCAAGCCAAACAACTCGCCAATCGCCTCAAAGGTGAAGGAATTTCTCACATTTTCGCTTCCCCTTTTCTGCGAACTGTCCAAACTGCCAATCACGCGGCAGAAGCTCTTGATTTGTCGATAAAATTAGAGTGGGGACTTTGCGAATGGCTGAATCCTGAATGGATGACGGAAATGCCGGAAACTGAGTCTGTCGCAGATTTGTGCAGGCGTTTTCCGAGGATTGATGCTGCTTACAAAGGCGGTATTGCTAGTTATCCCGAAACCGGAGAAGCTTGTCTCAAAAGGGCTGGGGAAACTGCTAAACGCCTCGCTGCTGAGTTTCCCGAAGATATGTTATTAGTAGGTCACGGTGCTTCGGTTTTGGGAAGTGCGATCGGGCTGGCGGGCGGTGTTGAAACGGAAATTAACGCTTCTCTGTGCTGTTTGGTGAAAGTGGTGCGCGGTGAGGGCGAATGGTCGATCGCACTTAATGGCGATACTTCTCACCTCACCGACTCTGAAACCGCAATCCGCTTTAATTAAAGATGAGATTCGTGCAAAAAATCGCATTTTATGCTATCTGTGTAAGGTGCACACTGCACACCCTACGTTTATTGAATGTCGATCGCACATTATAAATCGAAAATCTTAAATCGGTATGGCTGGACACAGTAAATGGGCGAATATTAAACGCCAAAAAGCTAGAGTTGACGCTGTTAAAGGCAAGATTTTTGCTAGAATATCTCGCGAAATTATTGTCGCCGCCCGTAGCGGAGTGCCCGATCCCGCCGGCAATTTTCAACTGCGGACAGCTATTGAAAAAGCCAAGGCGGCGAGTATTCCTAGTGAAAACATCGAAAGGGCGATCGCCAAAGGTGCCGGTTTAGCCGGGGGGAGTTCGGAATTAGAAGCTATTCGCTACGAAGGTTACGGCGTGGGAGGTGTTGCGATACTGATTGAAGCGCTGACAGACAACCGCAACCGCACGGCGGCTGACTTGCGAGAAGCTTTTAGTAAAAATGGTGGCAATTTGGGCGAAACTGGTTGTGTGGGCTGGATGTTTGACCACAAAGGAGTTTGTACGATCGGCGGCCCCATTGATGAGGAACAATTGTTTGAAGCTTCCCTAGAAGCCGAAGCCGAATCCTATGATTTGATATCAATTGATGAGGATACTGAAGGTGCAGAGGTTTTTACAAATGTGGTTAATTTGGAAAAGCTTGCTGATGTTTTGAAACAACAAAGTTTTACAGTTTTGCAGTCAGAAAATCGCTGGATTCCGAGCAATACAGTGGAAATAGAAACTCCTGAAAAAGCCAAATCGCTCCTGAAGTTAATGGACGCGCTGGAAGATTTGGACGACGTGCAAAGCGTGACGGCTAATTTTGAAATGACCGATGAATTGATGTCGGCGATTATGACTTAAACTCCCTTGGTTCCTAGTGAGAACTTTAGTCCGCATCCCCGATCCAATCTATGACTTACGAATCAAAGCTAAGAAACCGGGTTTTACCGAGGCTGCGCTCAGAAACTCGTTTTTTGTTAAAAAAAAAACGGTTTCTGACTGCCCTTGCGTCCATAAATTATTTTCTTCCAGTCAGCAAATAAGTAACCATATATCCCTTTCCCTTGATTTGAATTGCGCCGCGCTTCTGAAATGTATATTTATCTTTTAATATTTCGTAGGTTTCGGCGGTGACTTGAATGCAGCCGGTAATCCCGTGGGATTCCATGCGCGAAGCAATATTTACTGTGTCGCCCCAAAGGTCGTAAATAAACTTTTTTAGGCCGATGACGCCGGCAACTACAGGGCCGCTGCTAATGCCGATCCGAATGCTGAAAGGTTCCGAATGCTCTAAACTCAGCAGCCGAATTTCGTGCAGCATATCGATCGCCATATTGGCGATCGCCTCGGCATGATCTTCTCGCGGCGTAGGTAAACCGCCGACAACCATGTAAGCATCACCAATAGTCTTAATTTTCTCTAAACCGTGGCGATCGGCCAAATGGTCAAAAGCCGAAAAAATATCGTTGAGAACTTCCACCACCGCAGTCGCCGAAATTCTCGACGAAAGCTCTGTAAACCCCACAATGTCGGCAAACATCACAGTTACTTCCGCAAAACTTTCGGCGATATTGTGTTCGTTGTCCTTCAAACGCAGGGCGATGGCTGCCGGCAAAATGTTCAACAGCAATTCCTCGGATTTACCTTGTTCGAGTTCCAACTGTTGGTAAGCAGTCTGTAACTTTTCGGCTTGGCTAATTCTTTCTCGGGCTAGCTTTTCGATTTGGGCGGTGCGGCTCAAAGCTGTCAGCATATATGTCACCGGAATCAGAGTCCACAGCATCCCCATCGTCAGAGTTCCCCAAGAGCGCCAGTGCTTGCGAATCTTGCGAATTTCCGGCGTTGCTGACACGTACACTGACCACTGGCGGCCGCTAATTTTTACCAGCCTTTGGCAGGCTTTGCGATCGAGGTCTCGATCGTCTTGAATCGGGCAGTTTGACCGGAGAGCGCGTTCTGCTGCGGCCGATGCGGTCAGCACTTGTTGGAGATCTGGCTGGAAAATCAACCCAAAATGCTGAATTTGGCTCCTAGCCGCCTGATTTTTGACAACTCGGTTCCCCCTTAGCGGTAACAGCGACCGTGCTTCTTGCTTGTCTGAAGCCTCGTTGCCGAGATAAATAGTGAGGTATTCGGTATTGCGTCCTTTTAAAGAAGCTTGAAAAATATCTTTGCCTCGAAATATGCCCAGAACAAATCCTTGCAGCAGTTGGCGGCGGGATTCGAGGGTAGTCGGTTTAGCGCTGTTTTGGTAAATCGGAACCATTACCAAAAGACCGGGTTCCGGGAAATTTTCCTCAGTTAGGCCGATGTAGCTGGTGACAGTCATTTCTCCGGTATCGCGCGAGCGATCGAGAACCGCGCTGATTTTTGGGGCAGAGGCTAGGTCAAAGCCCAATGTTGTCTCGTTTCCGGCTGTTGGTTCGACGTATAAAGCCGGGAAGTATTCGGAACGCTGGCTGGCCTTACGCAGTTCTCCTCGGGGGCTGCGCTCTGTAATCTCGAAGCTGGAGTCGGTTTCCGTTCTGGCTTTGGCTTCGTAGTTTTGCCGCTCGGAATTGGGGACGCGGGGCACCCAAGCCAACAGTTGCAGGCTGGGGTGGACGGATAGGGGACGGCCGACAAAGCTGGCAAAAGATGAGCGCTCGACGGCGCTGAAGGCTTTCATGTAGTCGCTGAGGGCGAGCACTGTGTCTAAGTCGGAGTTTAGCTGGCGTTCGATGCCGATCGAAATATCGTCTATGCGGCGGTTCATTTCGTAGTCGCGGCGCTTGTCTTCCCAGTCCCAAACCAAGGCAAACGCTAGGGCAGACATTCCCACACCCAAAACGAGCGTCAACCCGGCTGGAATGTAGCGAGACCAGGAGAAAGGTAGTTTTTTCAGCATAATTGCCTAGTGATTGACACTCTCCGGCGTGAACGCGCGGAGATTCTTTAATTTACGAGCCGACTTGCTGAGGCAGGATTTCTCCAACGACAGTAGAGGTTAACTCTCCTAAAGCGTTACTTGGCTCAAGACCAAAGGTTCCGATATGCCCTATCGTACCCAATCCCCGACTTAGGATGTTTCTAGCTGCATTTTCGTCACGATCTAAAACACAACCGCACTTACAAACGTGCGTTCTTGTAGATAGCGTTTTCTTTACGATTGCACCGCAGACGCGAGCATTCTTGGCTGGTATATTGCGGATTTACCGCCACCGTGATTTTCTCAAATACTTTTCCGAAGTATTCAAGCCAAACACGAAATTGATACCAAGAAGCATCGTTAATAGACTTAGCTAAGCAATGATTCTTCACCATGTTTTTGATTCTCAAATCTTCGTAGACGACTACATCGTTTGATGAGATTACGCACCTTGCAAGTTTTATTGCATGGTCTTTGCGCTGTCTACTTATTTTGAGGTGGCGTTTGCCTAGAATCTGCCTAGCTTTGCCCCTGTTATTTGAACCTTTAACCTTTCTGGATACGCGGCGTTGAGCGCGTTTAAGAACTTGATCACCTTTTCTCAGAAACCTCGGATTTTTTACCGTAGTTCCGTTCGAGTCGGTGTAATATTCTTTTAATCCCACGTCTAATCCGATTGTAGTACCATTCGGTTCTGTATTTTCCCTTCTGTTAACATCCACACAGAATTGGACGTACACACCATCTGCTCGTTTAACCAATCTCACCCTTTTTATTTGATTGATTTGGTAGAAGTGCAAGTCGCGTGTACCTTTGAGCTTTAATCGCCCAATCCCTTTTTTGTCGGTAAAATTTATCGATTTCCGATCTTCAGCTAGTTTCCATCCAGACGTTTTGTACTCTACCGAACGACAGTCTTTCTGGAATTGTGGATACCCTTTTTTACCTGGAACATTCTTCTTGCAGTTGTCGTAAAACCGGGAGATAGCAGACCATGCTCGCTCTGCGCTCGATTGTCGAGCCATTGAGTTTAGTTCCGAGGCAAAAGGAAACGTAGCCGCAAGTACAGCGCAGTATTTATTCAAGTCGTACCGACCCACTTTTTTGTGATCCATCCAATATCGCAAACAGCTATTGCGGATGAATTGAGCGGTACGAATTGCTTCATCTACTGCGTTGTACTGATTCTGCTTGCCGTAAGATTTAAACTCAAAAACTAACATGGCTTTACCTCACGTTTTTATATTATATCGTTTGACATAAGTTTGACATAAGATTGTTCGATAAGTCAAAAAAGTTTACAATGATGAAACAGGAAGCTTACGCTTGAGGCTAAAGCCTCCCGCGACCTTTCATCCCCGGACTGAAGTCACAGGGTTTTCAGCTTATTTCTTATAAGGGCAGCAGATGGGCGCACCGCTGAATGCGATTAATTTCGGCCTCTGAGTGTTGTTAATTCAAAACCCCGATAACTCAAGCACCGATGGCAATTGGGCATTAAAAGTTAGATATTTAAACTTTTAGCTAAATTTCCATCCTTTACACCGGAATTTCAATCCAAAATTCCGCTCCCTGTCCGGGTCGAGAGATACACTGCAAACTTCCCCTATGTTTTTCTACCACAATCTGATGGCTGATGGACAACCCCAAGCCTGTGCCAGACCCGACCGCTTTGGTCGTAAAAAACGGGTCAAACAGCCGCTTGCGAACCTCTTCGGTCATTCCCGGGCCGCTGTCGGCGATGCAAATGACAAGGCGATCGCACTCACTCAGCTTGCTTTGATTGTGGCTTGTCAACCCGGCTTTTTTCATTTCTGTGCGAATCACGATCGTCCGGGGTTGCGGTTGGTTTTCTAGAGCCTCGATCGCATTGCCGATAATATTTAGAAAGACCTGGTTTAACTGCACCGCACAACAGTCAATTTTTGATATTTTTCCGTAATCTTTAATAATTTCAATCCGGCTTTTGGGATTTTCTTGATGCAATTTATGCTGCAAGATTAATAGTGTGCTGTCAATCCCTTCATGAATGTCTACCAACTTCATTTCTGATTCATCCAGTCGCGAAAAATTCCTGAGCGACAACACAATTTTACTAATTCTTTCTATCCCTACTCTCATGGAATGTAACATTTTTGGCAAATCTTCCTTGAGAAAATTTAATTCTAACTCCTTAACCTTTTCAACAATTTGAGGAGCTGGGGACGGGTAGGATTCCTGGTAGAGATTCAAGATTTCTATTAAATCGTTAAAATAGTTCTGGGTGTGAGAAATATTGCCGTGAATAAAAGTTGCAGGATTGTTGATTTCGTGGGCAATCCCGGCCATCATTTGACCGAGGCTCGACATTTTTTCGGATTGAACTAATTGGATTTGAGCGTATTGGAGTTGTTCGTAGGCTTCTTGCAATTGAGTCGCTTGTTTTCTCAATTGAGATTCGGAAGCTTGGAGTGCTGCTGCGGAAATTTTGCGGTTGGTAATATTTTCAATCATCCCTAGTTTGTAAAGAGGTTTTCCTTCGCCATCTCGAATCAGAGTAGATGTCACGTTTACCCAAACAATTTTACCTGTCGCCGCCATCTGGCGGATTTCGATTTGATAGCTGGCAATTTCTCCCCGATAAAGAGCAGCAGCCACTTGGAGTTCTTGGGCTCGATCTTCGGGATGTCCAATTTCTATAAATGTTTTACCTAACAATTCGGCAGCGGAAGAACCCAGCATTTGGCAGAAATTTTTATTAACTCGCACTAACTGGTTATCCTCTAAATTGGCTAAGTATATCCCTATGGGTGCATCTTCAAAAATTTTGCGAAATAGTTCCTCGCTACCCCGGACTTGAGCTTGCAGGGAAAGCCTGTCGGTGATGTCTTCAAAGGTAGACAAAATCCCGACTACATTGTCGTAATTGTCGTGTAAAGGTATTTTATTTGTATCCACCCAGCCTTGGGTGCCGTCGGCTTGCAGTTGCGGCTGGATAATGTGATATTCTGGGGTGTTGGTTGCCATGATGCGGTGGTCGCAGGCTCGAACAAATTCTGTTTCTTCTGGCTTCCAAGGCATATCGTAGTCGGTGAGACCGACGATTTCACTGGGATGATTGAAACCTGCGATTTTGGCAAAGTTTTTGTTACCTCCCAAGTAAACTGAATCTCGATTTTTCCAGGTGATTAACTGAGGGATGTTGTCTATCACCAACCACAGCATTTTTTGCGAGGCGTACAAGGCTTCTGTGCGCTGCAGGACGCGCTTTTCTAGTTCTTGATTGGCTTGTTGTAGGGCGATTTTTGACTCGCCTAGGGCGATTTCTGCTAGCTTGCGATCGCTAATATCGATGGTTACTCCCTCCCAAAGCAGATCGCCGCCCGGTTGCAGTTCGGGCCGGGCAATGGCGCGAATCCATTTTAATTTTCCTGACTTGGTGACGATCCGCCCTTCATAGGTCCAAGGTTGTAAATTTTCCCCGGAAATAGCTAGGGATTCTAATAAAGGTTTTATGTCGTCTGGATGCACCAACGACCACATAAAAGTTGAGTTTTTTTTCAGTTTTTCCGGTTCTAATTCGTAGAGTTCCCAACAGCCGGAACTGACATAAGTGAATTGATTGGAACCGTCGGTACGCAACAAGTATTGATAAATCATTCCGGGCACGTTGGCGGCCATTTTTTGAAATCTGGCTTCGCTGTGCCACAGTGCTGATTCTGTTTGTTTGCGATCGCTAATGTCGATCAACAAGCCGTCCCAAATAATATCACCTTTTTTGCCAATTTCTGGTCGGGAAGCCCCGCTAATCCACTTGATGCGATCGCCCGGAAAAACTAATCTGCCTTCCCAGCGCCAAGGTTCTAATGTTTTAGCTGACACAGCCAGAGATTCGTGGAAGCTTGGCGCGTCGTCTGGATGAAGCATTTCGATCGCGCCAATAGCAGAATTTTGGAGCACCTCTGGTTCTAATTCGTAGAGTTCGCGGCAGCCGGAACTCACGTAGGGAAATGACAAAGTTCCGTCTGCTGCTAGCTTAAATTGATAAATCATGCCGGGAACGTTGGCGGCTAATTTTTGAAATCTCGCTTCGCTGACTCTGAGTGCTGTTTCTGCTTCTACGCGATCGGTAATATCGTAAAATGCCGATAAAATTGCCGCTTCACCGTTAAAATTAATCGATCGCATCGACATTTTTACCCAAAACAAACTGCCGTTTGCTTTTTTGAGGCAGATTTGTTGACCGTCGCTAAACCCCTTTTCTTTGACTAATTCTAGCAATTTATGGCGCTCGCTCGCGTCGGCATAAAAATCGCTCTTTTTGCTGCCGATAAACTTTTCGGAGTTCAAACCAAAAGTTTCGCCTAGGGCGGGATTTGCGTACAATATTGTGCTGTCTGACTGGCAGGTTATTAGGATAGGAACGGGAGTTGTAGTGGCGATGGCCCGCAATCTTTCCTCGCTTTCTTGCAGGGCTGTTTCGGCTATGATTCTTTTGGTAATATCATTTTGAACTCCGATAAAATGAGTTAATTTTCCCTCGCCATCTAGAACGGGGGAAACGGTTAATTCGTTCCAAAAAGGAGTTTTGTCTTTGCGGTAATTTTTGAGAACAACCTTAATTTCTGTTCCCGATCGCACACTGCTGCGGAGTTTGTCTAATTCGGCGCGATCGGTATCGGCACCCTGCAAAAATCTGCAGTTGCGTCCCATAACTTCTTCGGTACTGTAACCCGTCAATTTCTCAAAAGCCGGATTGCAGTAAATAATAGGTGTATCAGGGCTGTTAGCATCTGCAATCAGGATGCTGTTGCTCGACGCGGCGATCGCCCGTTCTAGGAGAGACAGGTGGAAAGAGTCTGTTATCATGAGTGGTAATACCCAAACTCCGAAGGAGTGGACAGAACTATAAAAAAGTTTAAAGAGATTGAAGTATTCTTATTTTATAGTCTTATTTTTAGTTTAACCTAACAAACTCAGCAGCCCCTAAAAGCCGACGGGGAAATGAAGCGCGGGCGAATGGAAGAGCGTGCACACAACAATACGGTTCAGTTAAGCCCGGAGATCCCCCCTAGCCCCCCTTAAGAAGGGGAGTAGGGGGTGGGACAAGAGTGATGTCAAAGTCCCCCGACTATCCGGGGGATTTAGGGGAATCTCCGGGGAATAAATAGCGCGAACCCAAGCGTATTTGCCTATACAAACAAAACCAGGATACTGCCCGGTCTTCTTGAATCGAAAATCAAAAATCGAAAATGATATAACCATTCTAAACCGACAAGTTAATGCAAGAACCCTGAGCAGTTTTGCTTACTTCAATCCTGGCTTGAAAAACTTCTTTGAGCTGCGCCATGTGGGTGACGGTGAGGATACAGGCGAAGTCAGGAGCGATCGCATTAATTGCAGCAATCAGCCGATCGCACCCTTCCGCATCTTGAGTCCCAAATCCCTCATCAATAATCAACATTTGCAAAGCCGTACCCGCCCGCTGAGACAACAATCTCGCCAGCGCCAGCCGAATCGCAAAATTAATCCGAAAAGCTTCACCGCCAGAGTAAGTTTCATAGGGGCGAGTACCGCGAGCATCAGCAATTAAAATGTCTAAAGTATCAATCAACTTAGTTGCTTTTTTAGAAGCAGCCGCCCGCTGAGTAATAAATTGAACGTGCAACTGATTCGCGCTCAATCTCGACAAAATATGATTAGTTTCCGCTTCTAGTTGAGGTAAAACATTTTCAATCATTAAAGCTTGAATGCCGTTTTTGCCAAAAGCTTGACCCAACTCTTGATAAACTCGATATTGGCGCTTTGTAACTTGTATTTGCTCTTTTTGAGCTACTAGCTGAACTTGCAGAGATTCCAAATTTTGCTGTTGCTGCTGGAGTCTTCCGAGACTTCCCAAATGTTGGTCTAACTGCTGGCGGCGGCGGCTTATTTGCTGTTCTACAGCGCTGATGCGAACAGTTGGATCGGGATGTTCTTGTAACTGCTGGTTCATCGCGGAAGTTTGAGCGCTGACAGCTTGCAAATCTCGATCGCGCACGGCGATGGAATTAGCAATTTCATTAATCCGCTGCTGCACTTGCGGGTACTGCACAGTTGCCGATCGCAATTTTTCGGCCCTAGCGATCCAAAATTGCGTCCGGCGCATTTCGCTGCGGACGTGTTCGTGCTGTTCCAAATTATAGCCAACTTCCGCAATGTATCTATCTAAAGACAGAATTTGCTGCTGAATTTCCGAGCTATTTTTTTGCTGTTCTAACTGTTGTTGTACGGCGGCTAATTGAGTTTGCAAATCCGGGCGGCGGGTATTAATTTTATCCAGTTTTTGCTGAGCATCTTTGATTTGAGCTTGCTTAATTTCCGCCCACCGCAAGCGCTTTTCATCGCTGCGGGCGAGGGAGTGACTGCGATCGCTATAATTGAGCTGTTGCAGTTGCTGTTCCACTTGCTGTAGTTCGCCCAAATCATCGACTGCATACTCGCCGGTACTCAGCAACCGCTCTATTTCCTCCGCATCTTGACGCATACTTTGCAGCCTGTTTTCGTCTTGATCCAGGCCGTCTAATTGTGCTTGCAAATGGCTGCGGCGTTCCCGCAATTCTTGATAGGGCGCTAATTCCTGTTCTAGTTCGCGGTATTCATGTCTGAGGACTTGAATTTCGCGATCGGAAACGGCCAACTGTTCGCGCACAACCCACAGTTGGTTCCAAATTTCTTGCTGTTGGGAGTGATGTTTTGCGACTACCAAATTCCAGTAGTGTTCGTCTAAAGGTCGATCGCACAAAGGACAATTGCCAAAATTTGCATCCCGCACCATCAAACGCGAATTCGATTGCTCGTTTTCCTCAAAATTCGAGACTGTAGCTTCGCCTGCGCTGGTTTCTCCTTCATTTTTTCGCAGCAGTTGCAGTTTTTGGTCGATTTCGGCGAGTCTGGTTTGATAGTCGCGGCTTTTGGCTTGCAGGTTTTCCAGAAAGCTGTGCCTTTCTTGGCCTTTTTCGCGGACTCGTTCTTGATAAACTCGCTTGTTTTCCAACTGCAAAATTTGATTGGCGATGGCGGAGATTTCCTGCTGCAATTGCGGCTGTCGCTGCTGCTGCTGAACTTGCACCTGTCGGTTGATTTCCTCTAAGCGGGCTGTTAAACCGGCGCGGGCGCGATCGAGCTTTTGTTGCTTTTGCTGCTGCTGTTGTAGCAGCGGCGAAACTTGCAATTGCAGTTGGTCGAGTTCGCTGAGGCGCGATCGAACTGCTTGCAACTGTGCGAGTCCTTTGTCAACCTCCGGCTGCTGTTTGAGAACACCTAGAACCTCTTTTTCATCCTGTTCTAAAACATCTAATTGAGCTTGTAACTGCTGAATTTTGTTTTGCAAAAAGCTCAGTTCGTCGCGCTGCTGTTCTTGTAATTGCTGGCGCTGATTTTGGGCTTGTTGGTTAACCTTAAATTTTCCAGCTTGAGCTTCTTCTGTGGCTTGTAAATCATGGAAATACGCAATCCCCGCTGTTATTTCATTTTCCTGTTCGAGTAGGGCTTGCAGCTCATTTCCCTGCTGTTTTGCCGCAGCGAGTTCTTGCTGCAGGCGGCGGCATTCTTGAGAAATATTGTAGTGCTGTTGCTGGTGGCCGGCGAGGAGTTTTTGCCAAGTTTGGCGGTTGTGGTGCTGGAGTTGCAGTTGCTGCAATTCTGCAGTGTCGGCTTGCTGCTGCTGCTGAAGCAAATCGGTTGCTTGCTGCAATTGAATTTGTTCGTCGCAGATTGCCTCTTTTTGTTGCAGTTGCTCTTGTACGGTTTGCAAACTGTGTTTGAGGACTTCGACTTTGGCTTTAAATTCTCTGGCTTTTTCCTTGGCTTGTTCGGCTAAAGTGTCGTATCGATCGAGTTTGAGGAGGTTGGCTAAAACTTGCTTGCGGTCGATCGGCTTTTTGAGCATAAACTCATCAGCACGCCCCTGCCGCAAATACGCCGAGTTAATAAAAGTATCGTAATCTAATTTGATATGTTCGAGGATTTTCTGCTGAGTATTTCTCAGCCCCTTGTCGGTGAGGGTGCGAAAACAGAGTTCCTCCTGAGTCGGCGCAGCATTCAAACTAACTTGAAATTCTAAACTTCCCGATTGTCCGCGCCTGCGGTTGCGAATCACCCGGTAGATTTGGCCGCCGGTGGAAAAAGTGAAATCAACGCGCACGTCAGTTTCGCCGATATGAATGATATCGTCTTCTGTATCGCTGCGACAACAGCCCCAAAGCGACCAGGCGATCGCCTCTAGCAGAGAGGATTTGCCAGCACCGTTAGGCCCGCAAATGCAAGCGGTGTGCAGGCCGCGAAAGTCTAAAGCAGCTTCGCGATAGCTGAGAAAATTTTTGAGTGTAAGTTGTATAGGAATCATTTAGGCCATCGCGCCATACAATCTATCTATAAATAACACTATTTGTGTGCTGTTGGCTAGTTATTCAATCCAGATCCAAAACAATTGTCAGTGCTTCGGAAATGTCTTCCATAATTGTATCGGACAGGGTTCCGATCGATCGGACAAATCTTTGTTGCGAGACGGAACGAACTTGAAAACAGTCGGCCGCTGAGAGTTTCGCCAAGCCATTTTCGCTACTTGGTTCTAGTGGAACCATCCAATCAAGCGGGGAAAAAAGATCGTTCCATCCTGTAATTGGAACAATTACTTTGAGCCGCAACTTTCCCACTTCATCATCGCTGACAACCACAACAGGTCTAGTTTTGCCGATTTCATCTCCCACAGTTGGATCGAGTCTAACGAGCCAAATTTCGCCCTTACGCATTGGTTTTTACCCCTGCGCTCAGGTATTCTTCATCTGAATCGAAATACGGTTCGCTGTCGGGCGACCACAAATCGTGCAGCGGCCCTCCTGGTTCATACAAAGGAACCGCTGCTTCTGCGGCGGCTCTGAGTTTCAGCTTTCTCTCGGCTTTGCGCTGGGCTTTTTGTTCTATGTCGTCGCGCATCATCCGCGAGGCTGTTTCGATGATTTCTAGGCGTTCTTCTGCTGTCAGATTTTTGAGTGCGGCTAAGATTTCTGTTTTGGTCACGGTTTTTTTGGGGTGATTGGTGAAAAAGCGCGATCGATACAACCATCATTATATCTTTCACAAAAATCCCTCTGGGCGATCGCAGTTAATTTGGCACCTCATTCTCCGAATTTCCGCGTTTGGCGAATTGCTTTTTCTTGTACGGGCGATCGACCTTACGGATAGTTGTTAGGATTTTCAACTATCAAACCCTCACTTGTTGCTGCTGCATTTAACTCCCCATCAGCAGATACAAAAGTCATCGCAGGCAAATTGTTAGCTGTGCAGAGGTTATTTATGCTACAGCTTGTTGCTAGCTGCACAGCATCATAGCCTCGCAATCCGTAGGTTTCAGCTAATGCCATTGCAGAGTTAATAATACTTTCGGTGAATTATACAACTTGATACTCAGATTGCAGGTCACTCCTGAACTGATTGCACGCTGCTGTAGCATCTGTCGCATTGATACTTCGGCCGCGCGACCTTCTGGTAATTGCAGCAACAATTTCCACACTGGTAATACCAGCAATCAAGATATCGTTGTTCAGTGCAGGATCGAACAAATTCAAAACCCATCCCGAACCTATTTCACTAATGTAGCGTTTGACCAGCGCGCTGCTATCTACAAAATAAATTGTCATCTAGCGGCGTTCCTCAATAATTGTCTCAGAAACAGGCTGCCCCTGTACCGGAATTAGTCGCCTTTGTGTTTGCTGAGTCCAAGAAGAATGCTTGATTTTTTTGACTAAACCAGAAGTTAACAGCGCTTGGTGAAATCTTGTGCGTTGAGCAGCTTGTTATTTCTGAGCCAGAGAGTTCCCAATAGCGCGCTCTAGTTGCTGCAGTTCTAGCACTTCCAGGGTGTCAAGCTGATTGAGGATTTTGTTGAAGATTCCCTGCGACATAGGATTCTACTTTTTAGTAAGGCTAGTTTATCTATTATACAACTAAGTGTTCTCCAAATTGCCATGTTATCCGAATAGCCGTGTTCTCGATTGCTGTTGATTTTCCACCATCAAAAAAGGGCTGACTGTATTCCTACAGTCAACCCCGCGCTTATTTACTGATCGTGCGTTTGCTCAAATAGCAAAACTATCTAGCAATATTCGGGAAGGTATAGCCGACACCGACTAACAATCCCACATCAGTTCCGTCGAGAAAACCCACATTCAGTGCCGCTGTGGCTGTAAAATTCCTCGACAGCGGTACATCTACACCCCCTGTAAGCAGGAAGCCAAAATTACCGTTATCGCCCGTAGAAACGGCTACGCCAGCACCTGCATAAGGAGCAGCAGTAATCACAAAATCATCGCTGACTTCGACAGCTTCTTTCGATACAAAATCGTAGGTAACGGGGACGAGAACAGTTAAGTTATCGCGGAACAAAACACTCGGTCTCACCGAGAAATTGTTAGTCAAACCAATTTTGCTAATAATCGCAAATGAAGTGTCGCCTAGGGCTGAATCTCCGCCAAAACCTATATTACCGCCAATGCCTATGTAGCTGGGCCCAGAACGGGTAGCTCTGCCCGGTCTAATGGTGGGGACTTGAGCTACTTTTTCAGTTGGTTCGGAGACTGCTGCGGGTTTTTCGGCAAGTTTCGGTTGGTTTGTCAGGGTTTTGGCGGAAGTGCTGACAGGATTGCTTAACACTTCTCGCGCTGTTTTGACTTCTTTTTCTTCCTTTGCTGCTGTCAGTTCCAAGTTGGGGCGATCGAGCTTTTCGCCCATCTCCACCTTGGGCTGCACTTTGACGCTATTATCCGCAATTTTAGGTGTTTCTTCCGAGTTTTGTTTCTCGGCAGCAATGGGCGCATACTCCATTTTTGCTGTTTCTGTCCCAGCAATTTCTGATGTTGTTGCTACAGATTCCGACTGTGCAGCCACAGATGCTGGCAAGTTGGCGGCTGGTGCGGAGGCTGCTGTCTCTGCCGGTGTTGTTAGTTCGCTCCAACTGATAGAATCAATTTTTGTATTAGTAGCGATGGTTTCTGCATCGGGTTTAACCGCTGAAGTTGCCACAGGCTCAGAAATTTGGTCAATATTTTGAGCCGTCGCCTTTGTCGCTGTACCGACATCGGGCAAGTTTCCAGTTTCAGCTTTTGCTGGCATGATACCGCAACAAACTGCTAAAACTGCAAGATTTATTAGCGCAAAAGTAGACTTGGAAAATAGACTATTCATAGACACTCCTCAAGGAACGGTGTATTAAAAGTGTAAGTGTTGGAGGGCTCCTGTTGAGAGCTTTACTAAAAAATGACACAAATAGCACTTGTCTTGTTCCTAGATTGGCACTCAACCGTTGAACAGTCAACTCTCTAGCTGATTAGATTCAAGAACGGACTGCGGATTGAGATGCTACTTTTAATTTAGAGAGCGAACTGATAAAAATCAATCCAAGGGGGGATTTCACCCCCGCGCTGTGTTGAATTGATGGGTCGATCGCGCGATCGGAGTATTCTACAATTCTGTACTTGGGGCGCACCGACTCGCAGCAACGATCGAAAAATTGGTTTTTTTAGGGCGCACAGACTCAAAACCGAGAGACAGCACGCTTCCAAAATTGTTTTGGGAATCCGGCGGGGCTACAGCAAGGGCTCTTCGCAGCGGGCGATCGACTGCACAGTCTCCGAAAAATGATGTATGATATCACTGATCCAAAAAAGAGTGGTAGATCGAGAGTGTAAAAATTATTAAATATTATAATCGTGTAAAATAAAGTGTTTAATTAGTAGAGTTTAGCCTTCGCTTTCCCTCAGGGTATGACCATCTAAAAGCAGCACGCAATTAAACAACTAAAAAATAGAAAGTATTCGATTTCAACCTGACTTTATGAACAAAGTTCTAGTCATATTAGGCGAAATGAGCGATCGCGACATCGATTGGATGATCGCCAACGGTATCCGCACCACAATCCCTAGCGGCATCACCCTCATCACCGAAGGTAAGCCCTTAGAGGCGATGTACATAGTTCTGCATGGAAATTTGAGCGTTACTGCATTATCTTTGGGCGGCAAAGAAATTGGAACAATCACCTGCGGGGAAGTGTTGGGCGAAATGTCTTTTGTAGACGGGAGGCTTCCTTCTGCTAGCGTCACGTCAATTGATGAGTGCTTCATCCTGTCAATTCCCAGGCGGCTGCTAACAGAAAAATTGGAACAAGATGTAATGTTTGCGCTGAGGTTTTATCGGGCGATTACCAGATTTCTGTCGTCAAGACTGCGGGGTACAGTCCAACGTTTCGGCGAAGAGACTGATTCTTTAACATATGAAGACCCCGACGATCGCAAACGGGCGATCGCCCCCCACGTCGAAAATCTAGATTTGGCTCAATCGAGATTTGAATGGCTCTTGCAGCGTTTGAAGGCGAGTTGAGAGAAGAAGTCAGTAGTCAGTAGTCATTAGTCATTAGTTATTGGTTATTGGTTATTGGTTAGTTGTTATTGGTTAGTTGTTATTGGTTAGTTGTTATTGGTTATTGGTTATTGGTTAGTTGTTATTGGTTAGTTGTTATTGGTTACTTGCTACGAATTCCCAATCCCTCCGCTTCGCTCCGCCCAATTCTCACTTCCCAATAACAACTAACAAATAAATAAATAAATAAATAACAAATAACAAATAACAAATAACAAATAACAAATAACAAATAACAAATAACAAATAACCAATAACCAATAACAGTTAACAGTTAACAGTTAACAGTTAACAGTTAACAGTGAATTCACTATTCCGATAAAGAGAGGATTTGATATCACCATTACCGATTAGAAAACATATTTTTCAGCGACGCGCCAGTAGCGGGAAAAACGCTTCAAATCAATGTAGCCATCGTAGCGGACAAAGGCTTCTGGCGGCAAAACTTCCACAGGAAGCGAGCTCCTAATTTCCTGACAAATATCCTCAAACCGAGGGCTGGGACTTTCTGTTGTGACTACTTGATTCGCCCCGGATTCTTGAGCAAAAGCGATAACTTCCGCAGCCACATCGCCGCGCCGAATAACTACCGGCAACTCCAGCAAACATTCGTAAATAAACACCATTCGTTTGAGACTCAACTGCCATTCATCGATGAGCGCGTCGTCCCAAACCCAAATTGCCGGTGCGTCTGGGTGTGCTTGAAAAGCGGGGCCTTGGGGACTCAAACAGTCGCCGTGCAGCCAAATAATCGGATTGTTCATAAATTGTTGACTGTTGACTGTTGACTGATGACTGTTAACTGTTGACTGTTGACTGTTAACTGTTATTTGTTATTTGTTATTTGTTATTTGTTATTTGTTATTTGTTAGTTGTTAGTTGTTATTTGTTATTTGTTATTTGTTATTTGTTATTTGTTATTTATTTGTTATTGGGAAGTGAGAATTGGGCGGAGCGAAGCGGAGGGATTGGGAATTCGTAGCAAGTAACCAATAACAACTAACAACTAACAACTAACAACTAACAACTAACAACTAACAACTAACAACTAACAACTAACAACTAACAACTAACAACTAACCAATAACAACTAACCAATAACAACTAACCAATAACTAATGACTAATGACTAATGACTAATGACTAATGACTAATGACTAATGACTAATGACTAATGACTAATGACTAATGACTAATGACTAATGACTACTGACTACTGACTACTGACTACCTTTTTTATGGCGTTGCCAACTTCTAGAACCGCCCGTGCGATCGACCTTTTCGCCATGAGGAAACAACTTGCTTTCTAAATATTCATAAGTTCCCTCAAAATCGCACTGCCCGTAAAAAGGACAATCGCCACAATAAACTCCCTTAGTGTAACGCTCCAAATTTTCCCGATTAAAAAAATAAGGTTTGTGACTGAAAGTGCTCGCTACCCACTGCCAAGAAAGATTGTTGCTCGCCGGATCTCCATCTAGCAAGTGCTGCAAAAACCAGCGAGCTCCGGCTTGCCAGCGCAGGCGCCGCCAGTGTACCAAATAACTAGCCATCCACATCCGCTGGTGATTGTGCAGATAACCGGTTTCTCGCAACTCGCGGCTGAAACTGTCGATACAAACGTTACCAGTCGTGCCCTCGACTACATCCTGCGGCAGAGTTTCGCTGTAATCTTTAGCAGTGTAACCAGTTTTGTAGGGTTCCCTATCTTGCCAAATCCCCTTGCCCAATTCGGCATAAAGTCGCTGCCAATAATCCCGCCAACCCAATTCGTTGACAAGTTTTACGGCATCTTCTGGATGCTGCACTTTCGAGAGCACGAAATCTCGCACTTCGGCAAGGCTCAAAACGCCGTAGCGCAAATAGGGCGACAACCGCGTTACCGCGCCGTTGAGGAAATTGCGGGTGGAGGCGTATTTGCCGGGATCAATTTGTTGCAGGGCTGTCTCGGCTGCTTTGCGCCCGCCTGGGGTTGCGGGTATGTTGCTATCCTGGGCGGCGGCTTCGGGAAACTGTTGGCTGACGTAGGCTATTAATTCGTCGCGGCTGGTAAATTCCCGCTTCATGTCCTGACTCATTGTTTTTTCTTAAGCGCCTGTTAGTTAATATTAAAGCTATTTGCTGCGGTAACAAGCTGCCCGATCGCCCGCTTGTTGCCCTTGACTCCCGATACCGTACAGTGGGCCTAGCAGGAATCGATCGTTGGCGGCCCAAAATTAGCATCAAAGTCACTAAACTTAGGGTTAGATATCATAGCAAAATCTTATGGACACTTTTGGGGCGGACGCTCAATCGATCGCCAATTCAGCTAACCGACAGCAGCAATCTACCAAACAACTGGACAACAGCCAAGTTCAAGAGTTCGATCGAGCCATGATGCGCCGCTGCATAGAATTGGCCCGCCGCGCCCTCGGCAAAACCGCACCCAACCCCCTAGTCGGTTCTGTAATTGTCCGAGACGGCAAGATTGTCGGCGAAGGGTTTCATCCCGGTGCCGGCCAACCTCACGCCGAAGTATTTGCGCTCCGCGAAGCGGGGGAACTCGCCGCCGGAGCAACAGTTTACGTGAACCTGGAACCATGCAACCACCACGGGCGTACTCCTCCCTGTACCGAAGCTTTAGTCAAAGCCCAGGTGGCAAAAGTAGTGGCTGGCATGGTCGATCCGAATCCTTTGGTAGCCGGCGCTGGACTCGCCCGGTTGCGGGAAGCCGGGATTGAAGTGGTGGCGGGAGTGGAAGGGGAAGCTTGTCAGAAACTCAACGAAGCTTTCGCGCACCGGATTTTGTACCGCCGGCCTTTTGGAATTTTGAAATATGCGATGACTTTGGACGGTAAAATTGCTACCAATACCGGTCACAGCGCTTGGGTGACGGGTTCGGAGGCTCGGAGCGAGGTACACCGGCTGCGCGTCGGCTGCGATGCGGTGATTGTTGGCGGCAATACGGTGCGTTTGGACAATCCCCTACTCACTAGCCATCACCCTGACAGAAATAATCCCCTGCGGGTGGTGATGAGCCGCACTCTGGATTTGCCGAAGTCGGCTTGGTTGTGGGAAACCTCCTCGGCGGCTACTTTGGTGCTGACTGAAGCTGGGGTTAACCCGGAATTTCAGGAATTTTTGATAGCAAAAGGGGTGGAAGTTGTAGAATTGTCGCCGCTGACACCGACTAATGTGATGGCTTATTTGTACGATCGCTCTTTTCTTTCTGTACTGTGGGAGTGTGGTGGCACTTTGGCGGCTAAGGCAATTGCTGAAGGTGCGGTTCAAAAAATTATGGCTTTTATTGCTCCTAAAATTGTTGGCGGCCGAGATGCTCCCACTCCTGTGGGAGATTTGGGGTTTTCGGCAATGACTGATGCTTTGACTTTGGAGCGGGTTTCTTGGCGCACGGTGGGTGCAGATTGTGTGGTGGAAGGCTATTTGAAAATTAAAGATTGAAAGTTAAAAGCGAATTTTTTTAGTTTTTAATTTTTAAATTTTAACTCCTTTTATGGTGGAAATTCTGATTTGGAGTTTGATGGTTGGTAGTCTCGGTTTAGAGGCTGCAATCGTGGGTGTCTTGGTGAGCCGCGAGCAATCGGTTGCGGGGGAAAAATGCGACGAAGAGGAGGAAGTTTTGACTCGGTACGAATCTCAAGAAGATAATTTTAATGCGCCTGAAAATGCGCGCTCCAACGGCAATCCTAAATCCGATCGCAATTCTGATGATTTGGCGGTTTGGGAGTACAAGATTGTCCGGGCTAGCAGGGATTTGTTTCGCAATCCGGCGATTTTTCACAAGCTGTGCCGGGAAGAGGCGGAAGTTGGCTGGATTTTGCTCGAAAAGCTCGATGACAGGCGGGTGCGGTTCAAACGCCCGATCGCGCTGCGGGACGCTCCGAGGCCTAATTTACCAAGTTTTGACCCTTACCGCAGTCATTACGGCCCGATGTCGAATGCGATGACTTGGGCTGCGGCGATCGTGTTGCTGAGCGCGATCGTCCTGCCTGCTGTTTTGGGCTATGCTTTGGTATCGGCCACTCTCAGCAAAAGTCGCTCTAATTGGCCTCAAACACCGGTTCAATCTTTGCCTTCTCCGGGCGGGCCGGAAAGTACGAATTAAGACTTGGGCAAATTGTCGATCGTTTTTTTTGCTGTCAGCTTTATAGCAAGTCTAAATCATTTGTAAACCAGATTTTTTTTACGAACCGCGAAGGCGCAAAGAGCGCGAAGGAAGAGTGGAGAAGTGAGGAGAAGTGTGGTTTTTTTTGACTGATTTAGGCTTGCTATATACGTTAATTATATTTTAAGTTTGGGGAGGTATTACTGAGGGAGCGGATAGCAATCTCAAGTTGTAATTGGTATCGCCTTGAAATTGAGACACGCGGAGGAAATAAGTCCCCGGAGGCAAAGCTCCATTGCTGACGATTGTTTCTGAAGCTGTACCTAAATTGTTAGATGAAGCAATAAGATCCTCTAATCCAACTGCGCCGTTGCCGCCCCGATCCTGAATTAATTCTACATCAATATCTGCACTCAAACCGTCAACTGTTGCACTAAAAAGGCTCGGAGTATTCAGGATGAAACTGTAAATGTCGGTTGGTTGGGCAGCGCCGACAAAATCGCTCGCTGTTTGAATTTCTCCAAGAATTCCTAGGTTTTGTGCTGCGTTTAAGTTGTCGGCGGGATCGGGGAGTGTACTCAACAATCCTTCTGGTTGGCCGAATTGAATGTAGTGGTCGATCGCACTTTTAACTGCGCCGCTGGTGACTGCTGCTTGTATCAGCGGATATTTTTCTAGATAAAAGCTGGGATCGAAGAAAGCGCTCGGTTTGCGGTTTTCAAGTTGACCGACTTTAAAGTAGTGTTCAAAGGCGGTAAATTGATTTGTCTGGACTGCTGTCTGAACGTCTGGGTTGCTTGCTAGATAGAAACTAACATCGAATAACGGGTTGGGGTTGCGTCGTTCAAATTGACCGAATTTGATAAAGTGATCGGCGGCTGAAAAGCCGTTGAGTTTGGCTGATGCTGCTACGTCTGTATTAGTGTCTAAATAATAGCTGGCATCGAACAGGGCGTTGGGATCGCGATTTTCAAATTTGCCAATTTTTCGGTAGTGATCGAAGGCGCTCGATACCGTGCCTCTGGCAACTGCTACGGCGACATCTGGGTTGTTTTCGAGATAAAATTTGCTGTCGAACAGTGTTCTGAGGGTTAGCATTATTAAAAAAAATCTCTTTGTACTTTAGTCTGGAAAGTGCATAATCAAATTCGATTGACAATCCAGTTTACACCGAAGTTTTGTGAGGGTGGCTCAATTATGGCTAAATCTGCACTGATGGCAATGCTGCGCCGCGCTGCGAGTATTGCCCAAAAGTCTCGGGAAACGGGCATTCCGGCTGATGAATTACTGGGGATGCTGGCAGATCGCACTTCCAATTTTCCCATATCTCGGCGCCAGTTGCTGCACGGGGGTTTGGCGGTAGCGAGTGCTGCTGCTGCTGCGACTTTTACTCGGGAGGGAGCTTTTGCTCAACAAGGCGGACGATCGCCCATTTTGGTTGTGGGTGCGGGAATTTCGGGTTTGACGGCGGCCTATCGCTTGCGTCAAGCGGGCGTGCGTGCCGATATCATTGAGGCAACTAACCGCGTGGGGGGGAGGATTCGCACGGCTTCCAAGGTGGCTGGAACGCTGATTTCTGCCGATTTGGGGGGAGAATATATTGACACTGGCCACACTACTTTGATTTCCCTGGCGACGGAATTGGGTTTGCAGGCGATCGACTTACTTGGCGTGCAGCGGGGATTGGTGAAGGATACTTTTTTCTTGGATGGGCGACGCTTTTCTCAAGAACAATTAATCGCAGATTTTGCGCCGCTAGCCACTAAAATTAGTGCTGATTGGCAGGCAGTGGGCGATAACTTTAGCTATCTGGATTTTACGGAAACTGCAGAAAGATTGGACAATATTTCGATCGCCCAATATCTCGATGGAGCTGATACTAGCACGATTGTCCGGCAGTTGCTCCGCATTGCTTACACGGCGGAATACGGCCGAGATCCCGAGGAACAGTCGGCGTTAAATCTGCTGTTTTTAATCGGTTCTGAACCTAACACTTTTGAATTGTACGGCAACAGCGACGAGCGCTATCAACTTGAAGGCGGTAACAGTCAAATTGTCAACCGTTTAGCGGATCAATTGTCTGGTTCGATCGAGGCGGGGACGGTTTTGGAAGCGATTACTCTGTTACCAGACGGCCGCTATCGGGTAAATTTGCGATCGGGACAAAGCGCCTTCGAGCGCACTTACGAGCGAGTTTTGTTAACTTTGCCGTTTAGCACTCTGCGTGACGTTAAAATTAACGTACCTTTGCCGCAACCGAAGCGCAGGGCGATCGAGCAATTGGGCTACGGTACCAATTCTAAGTTAGTTACCGGCTACCGCAGCCGCATTTGGCGGGAAGTTTATCAATCAACTGCTTCTGTTTACACCGATTTAGGATTCCAAAATAGCTCGGAAGCTACGCCTTTTGCTCCGACTGGTAACGGTTTAGTTACTAATTTTACAGGAGGAAAGCAGGGTTTGGCGATCGGTAGCGGAACTCCCGAAGACCACGCAAAACAATTCTTGGGACAATTTGAAAGAGTTTTTCCCGGAGTGAGTAATTTGCGAACCGGCAAAGCTGTACGAGCTTTTTGGTCAGGAGAACGCTTTTTTAAAGGTTCTTATTCCTGCTATTTAGTCGGACAGTGGACGCAAATGTACGGCGTTGAAGGCGAACGAGTTGGCAATTTATATTTTGCCGGAGAACACACTTCGCTGGAAAATCAAGGTTATATGGAAGGCGGTTGCGAAACCGGACAAAGGGCGGCTTTTGAAATTTTACAAGATTTGGGTTTGACAGGTTCTGCTGATGCTTTGAATACTCGCAGTGCGAGCAGTTTGAACCAGCGCCGTCCCAGCCGGAAAGTTCCCGGAACCCGGAATCTGAGGAATAGGAATCCGAGTATTAGATAATAACGTAAGGTGCGCCGCAGCGCACCCTACAAATATCACAGATAATTTATCAAACAATTTCGTCCGGGTTAATTCCTTGAGCGCGTAAATATTCAGCAAGGCGATCTGCTCGTTCGCATTCGCGATCGGCCCGTTCGCGTTCGAGTTCGACCCGTTGTCGTTCCGCTGCTATCTGTTCTACACCCCAGAAAAGCAGATTTCCTGCTTCATCCCACCAGCGCAACCAATAACCAGTACGCTGTTCTTTTTCCCCCCGCCAAGTTCCCAAATACAAACCAAAATCTGCTATCCAATGGCGACCTTCTTCATCAGGAAATTCGAGTTTGTAATTGCCATTTTGCAAACGATAGACCTCCAACAATCCACTTTCTGGATCGAAAATGATGTAAGTTGGCACTTGCAGAATTTGTTCGTAAAAAAACCACTTTCCGGGAGGAAAAGTACGTCTAATAGAATATTCCTCGCCGTCTGTTTCCGACAAAAACTCCATCACAATGCTTGGGATTTCTCCTTCCAAGTTTGGGGTGTAGCTTTTGCGGTCTCTTCTCGATTCTACCGGGAGTACGGAAGGTACATAAACCCAATCTGGTGCTTTAATAACTAACTCGCCGTTGACAGTAGCGCAAATGCCAAATTTGCTAGCAATCAGCATTAGCGGGCCGATTAATCCTCTCAGTTCTAAGATTTCTCGCAGTGCTCCGGCAATTAGCGGTTGACCTGTATTCTCCACGGGTTTTTCTTCTAATTGGAAGTCGTCTGGCAACTTCTCCCAAGTTACGGTCATTGCTACCGTTTTTTGTTTTGGGTAATCTTGAGTCGCGACCATGACTTTATTTCTAAAATTTGATATTTTATTATAACATACTGTAAGATAAGACGGCAGTTGAAACCGCATTTTTACAAACAAAGCCAGCTTATATAGGGGGTTGAATGAAGGGCGATTAAAATTATGTTTTGCGTTATTTTATTCAGTTCGCAAAGGTAGACTTTGTTTTTGTAGGTGCGGTTTCAACCGCCGTCTGGATATGAGAAAAAATATGAAAATATTACATTTTACACTAGCCTTATCAACCTTGCTAATCTCGCCACTCTCAGCTAGCCCTTTGCTGGCAGATTCTAGAAATACCAAAATTCAAATTTCACAAATTGACGAGCCATTTTGCTACATGAAAACTCCCGACGGCAAAACAGTAGATTTGGGCAAACTCTGCGAAAAATCACTAAATTCGGAAACTGCCCAAACTTGCATTAGTGGTTCCAATATTGCTGCAAAATTATCAATTGCGGCGGTTAATTATGACGGCAGTTTTTTCAGCGGTAAAGTGGTCAATCAAGGCTGCAAAACAATCAAGAATGTGAAAGTCAATTATGAAGTTTTGGACGAATCGGGTAATTTAATTGATAACGGATTTATTGACGCTCTACCAGTTACTGTTGCACCCGGAGAGTCCGCTACTTTTAGGGGTGCAGTTGTCGCAGGGGCTAAGGTGCAGGCGACTTATGCAGATGCTTTAGAATGATTGTGGCGATTTGCCCGATCGCTGATATCATATTCTGGCTCAGATATCTCTAAAAACAGAATTTGCGAGGGCAAAATATCTTGAAAACTCGATCGACATACTGGCAAATTTTACCTTACCTCCGTCCCCAAAAACAAACTATCGGTAAAGCATTAGCTTGTACCGTAGTATTTACCATATTTTGGCCGATTATAGCGTGGCTAGTTGGCGAAACCGCCAAATTTATAGGTAAAGGAGATTTACAAGGGTTCGCTCAAATTGCTGCACTCAGCGCCATTATCTTTCTAATTCGCGGTACAGCCCAGTACGGTCAAGATACGCTGATGGCAAAAGCTGCTTTGACTATTGCTTTAGAAATTCGTAAAAAAGTCTACTCCCACTTGCAAAAACTTAATATCGGCTACTTTGAAACCGCCAAAACCGGAGACTTATCCTACCGCCTCACCGAAGATATTGACCGCATTGGCGAAGTAGTAAATAAATTTTTTCATCAGTTTATCCCTTGTGTTTTGCAGCTAATTGCGGTTCTGGGATATATGATTTATCTCAACTGGCAATTAACTCTAGGTGCATTAATTATTGCACCGCTGATGGCTATTTTAATTGGCTGGTTTGGTGAAAGACTGCTAAGTTACTCGCGGCAAAGTCAAAATCGCATCTCTGATTTATCCGCTTTGCTGACAGAAGTATTCAGTGGCATTCGTTTAATCAAAGCATTTGTGGCTGAAGACTACGAAATTGCCCGCTTTGCAGAAGAAGCAGAACAAAACCGCCGCGCTAAGTATTTGTCAGAAAGAATAAAAGCACTTCAGTTCGTTGTAGTTGGCTTTCTGGAAGCGATGAGCGTAATTTTGCTCTTTTTCCTGGGAGGTTGGCAAATTTCTCAAGGAAATCTCACAGGTACTCAATTTATAAGTTATATCGCAGGGGTGGCACTTTTAATTGACCCCATTGCTATCACAACTGCTAATTACGGGGATTTTAAGCAGGGAGAAGCTTCTAGCGATCGCATTTTTGAACTATTAGCAATTCAACCCGCTGTAGTCGAAAAATCGGGTGCAATTGAACTGCCCCACGTTACCGGAAAAGTCGAATACCGCAATATTAATTTTGCCTATAACTCAGAGACACCGATTTTACAAAACATGAGTTTGTTGGTGCTTCCCGGAGAAATGATTGCCCTCGTGGGCGCATCCGGTGCGGGTAAAACTACTTTAGTAAACTTGTTACCCAGATTTTACGATCCGCAAGCGGGACAGATTTTAATTGACGGTATTGATATTCAAGATGTCACCTTAAATACTCTGCGCCGGCAAATCGGAATTGTACCGCAGGAAACAATTCTTTTTTCGGGTACGATTGCTCAAAATATTGCTTTTGGTCAATCTTATTATGAACTAAAAGATGTGGAAAAAGCGGCACAAATTGCTAACGCCCATCAATTCATTACTGAGTTTCCCGACGGTTATCAAACTTGGGTTGGAGAAAGGGGTGTAAATTTGTCTGGCGGACAAAAACAAAGAATTGCGATCGCCCGTGCGGTTCTGCTCGCTCCCAGAATTTTGATTCTCGATGAAGCTACATCGGCGCTGGATTCGGAATCTGAAGGTTTAGTGCAGGAAGCCCTGGAAAGATTGATGCGCGATCGCACTGTGTTTATTATCGCGCACCGCTTGGCTACTGTGCGGAGAGCCGATCGCATTTTAGTTTTGGAAAAAGGCAGAATTGTGGAATCAGGGACGCACGAGGAGTTGCTGGAAAAGGGCGATCGATATGCTGGCTACTACGCTCAACAGTTTAGTCAGTAGGTACGTTAGAAACCGGGTTTTTGGCCGTTTCTGCTGGCCTCAACGAAGTATTCTGGAAAAAACCCGGTTTCTGACCACCCGTGCGTACTAAAGCCCAAGAAACCGGGTTTTTGGCCGTTTTTGCTGGCCTCAACGAAGTATTCTGGAAACAACCCGGTTTCTGACTACCCGTGCGTAAGTTCTGTTCGGGATAACTCTAGTAACGGAGGACACGGCAATGCAGTTTTCCTACCCCAAAATCATCGATTTTCCTCGATGAGAAATGTAACCCTCGCCCGATTAATTGTAGGACCACGGCACTGCCGTGTCCTAATTATGGGTAATATCAATTCCGATGAAGTATGGTAGGTTTAGTTGTCCCATGAGTTTCTTTCTTCTTCTAGTTCCCGGTCAATTTCTTCAACAGTTCTGGAGACATGACGGCTGCGGATTTCTGTAAGCAATTCCAACACCTTACGCCGCCCACCTTGAGGCTTTTCTGGTATAATCACAAACACTTCAACCTCTTCGCCCACCGATCCAGGCGGCACTTCAATTTCAAGTTTATTTCCTGCAAGAACTTTGGTTGTAATCCGTATTGCTGACTGCATACTTCCTCCTTTGCGATGATTAATTTTCAACAGCCCCTAAAGCTTTGAGCGTGACTTTTTCAGCTTCCGTTAAACCCGTAACCCCTGTGATATTCATGTTTTCATAAGGTCGGTCACTTTTCAGTATTTTGAGGCACTCACCTGTCTCAACATCCCAAAGTCTAATTGTGCCATCACGACTGCAAGCAGCAATAATTTTTTCATCTGAACTGGAGGCAACTGAGTTAATTCTACTCGTATGACCTTCCAAGATTTTCAGACATTCACCTGTACGGATATCCCATAATCTTACCGTTAGATCGACACTTCCACTAGCAACTATTTCACCAGAATAACTAAAGGCAACTGAACGTATCCAATCAGTATGCCCCTGCAAAATTTGGAGGCATTCACCACTGCAAACATCCCATAATCTTACTGTTCGATCGACACTTCCACTGGCAAGTATTTTACCATTTGGACTGAAGGCGATCGTGCGCGCCCAACCCGTATGCCCCTGTAAGATGTGGACGCATTCACCAGTATGGATATCGCACAGCCTCACCGTTCCATCAAAACCTGCACTGGCAAAGATTTCGCCCAAAGGACTGAAGGCAGCCGAGTATACTGAACTGTTATGCCCTTGCAAGGTTTTGAGGCATTCACCACTGCTAATATCCCACAGCATCACCGTTTGGTCATAACTTGCACTAGCAAGTATTTCACCCGAAGGACTGAAGGCGATCGACCGCACTTCCTTTCCACACTCTGACAAAGTATGAAGGCATTCACCACTGCGAATATCCCACAACCTCAGTGTTTCGTCATAACTTCCGCTAGCAAGTATTTCACCCGAAGGACTGAAGGCAACTAAGTGTACCCGACGGAGATGCCCATGCAAGATTTTGAGGCACTCACCAGTGCTGACATCCCACAGCCTGACTGTTTGCTCGTCATCCCCGGTGGCAAGCATTTCGCCGTTTGGACTGAAGGCAATCGACATTACTTGAGTGCTATGCCCTTGCAACGTATTCAAGCATTCACCGCTGTCGATAGCCCACAGCCTCAGCGTTTGATCATAACTACCACTAACAAGTATTTCACCCGCTGGATGGAAGGCAACTGACCCTACTTGATTGCTATGCCCTTGCAAAGTATTTAAGCATTCACCAGTGCGAATATCCCACAGCTTCGCTGTTCGATCGTAACTTCCACTTGCGAGTATGTCGCCATTTGGACTGAAGGCGATCGACCGTACTCGATCGAAATGTCCCTCCAAAGTTTTGAGACATTCACCGCTACCGATATTCCACAGCCTCACTGTTTTGTCGCTACTTCCACTAGCAAGTATTTCACCAGTAGCATTGAAAGCAACTGAAAACACGTTTTTAGTATGACCGTACAAAATTTTGAGGCATTCACCAGTACCGACATTCCACAGCCTCACTGTTGTGTCGCCACTTCCACTGGCCAACATCTCACCAGCAGGATGGAAAGCCACTGAAAATACAACTTTAGTATGGTCTTGCAAAATTTTGCAGCATTCACCAGTGCGGATATCCCATAACCTTATCGTGCGATCGAAACTCCCACTAGCGAGTATATTTCCATCAGGATTGAAGGTGACTGACATTACTGCTTCGGTATGTCCCTGCAAAACTTTTAAACATTCACCAGTCTTGACATCCCATAACTTGATTGTATTTTCATAACTCCCGCTAGCAAGTATCTCACCATCAGGACTGAAGGCGACTGACTCCACCACGTTAGTATGTCCTTTGCAGGTCAATATTTCTCTGCCACTGCTAGCTTCCCACAAGCTAACTACGCCATCAGTATCACCTGTAGCTAACAGTTGGCCATCTGGACTAAATATTACTGACCGAACACCGCCGAAGATTTTAGTAAAAGAAGAATTAGCCAAATTTGCTTCAGCAAAATTGACGCGGCGCAGCGTAGCATTTGTAAAATCAGCACCTAAAATAACTGCACCAGAGAGGTCTTTACCTTCTAAAGCAGTCTTGTCCTTTTTTAACAACAGAGTTGCCGCATGTCCTCCCACATAACCCACATCGCTTTCTGTTTTGCCTCGCGTTGCTTCCAGAATTTCGAGTAGGGGCGACTTCTCTAAAGCCCCCCTTAACAAGGGGGGAGAAATTGCATCCAACATCGGCAACAACAAATCCATGACTGCTTTCGTCAGTGGCGCTTGCCCGAAACTGTGGCGAAGTTCACTTAAATTTTCAGCAACAAATCCCTTCAAAGGTGCGATTAGTTCGTTGTTGTTTCTCTTCTGGGCCTGAAGCCGGCAATAATTAGACCAGGTGTACGATCGAGGTTCTGCATCAGGATTGACACAAGACTGTTCAGGCGCAACCAATTCGGTAAAATCTGTGGCCAAAACTCCCAATTCCGCTGCAAATTTATAAGCGACAAAAAACTCTAATAACGAACGGTGCGCCGGAGTATAATCGCCGTCGGCATTACGAATCAGCATCGTTTGACCCATCATGTCGTAGTGCCAGTGGTCTAAGTCTTTTTCCTCTTGCACCACTGAACCAAACAGGCCGCGAATGCGATCGGGAAAACCGCGATAATTCAGGCTCATTTGGTCGGTAGACAGCATTTCCCAAGACAGTTCGCACAAAAAGTAAAGCTTATCTGCTAGGGAAGTAAAAGTGCGTTCGGCTGTGATATCTCTCTCTATCTTCCGCCGCACCGCATACAGATAGATCCGCGACATATCGACTGGTTTTCCAGCTTCAATATCGGGCAATGCTTCCAAAATTAACTCGGTCATCACCGGGCGACGCGCTAAATCCAATAACTGCGGGTTTCCCATCACTTTTTCTACTGTCGCCGCTTCTGTTTGAAATGACAGCGCTTGCCCAATTTGTTCGTCGTTAAATTTCTCTAATTCTAAGACTTCAAATTGGGGAGTTTCGCCTGTTAAAATGGTTGTTGATGCTTGCAGTTCTGCATTGAACAATGCCCGTCCTTCCTTGCCTTCAGGAAAGTGTTCGGTACGGCAAGTGAGGATGACTTTTGCGCCGGGAACGACGGTTTTTGCTAGTTCCCAGAAGTTGTTGATGGTTTCTTGCCGATCGCACTTAGCGGCCATTTCATCAAAACCATCGAAAATCAACAGAAACTTACCCATGCGATTCAGTTGTTCAAAGGCAGAATAACCCGCCAAAGGTATCTCGTGTTTCCGAAAGAAAAACTCAGAAAATAGCGACTCCACACTAACGGCTTTCGCGTAATCTCGCAGCGGAATTACTAACGGCAAACGCGGGCGTTCCAAGCCGCGCTTTTGAGCATATCGGTAGCGTTGCAGTGCCATCCAAGCATAGTGCATCGCAAACCAAGTTTTCCCCGTTCCAAATTCTCCTAAAACTGAAATATGTTCTTTTACTGGGTCATTCAACCACAAATCAATATAACCTTCGATCCAGCCATCTCGCCCGTCATAATGACTCACGCCTATCTTGCGGTGAGTATCGGGGTCAATTTCTTCTTTCGTACAAGCTAGCGGCACGTATTTAGTATTAATTTCTCGGCTAGTAATTTCTGTTTCTAGCCAATCGAGATAAGCGGTAAAATCGGCATCTTGGTCGAGTAATTCATCGAAGGTATAGCAAGCTAAATTATGATTTTCTGGTTTCTCTACTTCATCCCGCGCGGCGCGACTGATGCGGCGGGCGGTAACTAACCAGCCTTCATCGGTGCGCTGTTTTTCCACCGAATCGCGCAAGGCGGAGATGTCTCTGAGTCCCGCTTCTCCGGCAATTCCGCGCACTAAAATGCGATCGTACCGATTGCGTCTGACAGGAACATTGATAATCCATTCAAAATAGTTATCCTCCGAGATTTGATAGGTTTCAAACTTATAACTTAATGTTTCAAACCACCCGCGCACTTGTTGTGATAAAATAAAAGCTTGAGACTTTTGAATATTCGTTGATGCTGCGGGAAGTGCGGGATAATCTTCAGATTCCAGTCGCGCAAATTCGGTGCGAATTCCTTCCAGCGTGGGAAGGCGTTCGATGCGATCCATTACCATACATAGGCGTTTTTGCAAAGAGGCGATCGCATTTCCCACCATCACATCACCCAGCGTCCGCGTCCGCTTTGCGACTTCCATAAACACGGCCGCAAAAGCCATGAATTCCCGTCTGGGGTCAATCCCTAAATCTCGAAGTTCTTTGCCCAAAGCAGACTCGTTGAGATAATCTTCACCAGCTTTAATTAAAATGGCTGGGCTATCGGACTCGAAAGCTTTGCGAAATGCTGATTCAATTTCTTTTTGGCGAAACAGTTCTAAAATTTGTTTGGGTTTGCCTGCGCCGTATTCTACTAAAGTATAAACATAAACTCCGCTAAAATCTGCGGGCGGCGCATCGGGATTGAGGTTGAATCTTTTTAATAATTTGATGACAGCTTCGTTCCGTTGAAGCTTGTCTTTGACGGTGCCGAAGGGAATTGCCGTCAGGAGGCTGATAACTAAGTCGAGACTAATTAGCATGATTTAGGCTTTCCTGTTTTTCCGTGGAAGTAATGCTCAAATCTAGAATCGGTAGGCTGTGTCCCTGAAATGTGTTGCGGCAGCAAACTGCTGTAATTATATGTTAACAGGAGTTACGCACTCCGGCAAAAGAAACCGGATTTTTACAGATTCTGCTGGCTGGAACGAAATATTTTTGGAAAAACCCCGGTTTGTGACTGCCCGTGCCTAGGTTCTATTCAGTTAATTAGCTTAGCAGATTTTACTAAAAATGACAATAATAAAACAGAGGAAAAGCCGACATATTTTGTGGTAAAATTAACGGTCATATTAGTTGTTATATCCTGAATGTAAAAGCTAAAATATAGATAACTTGCAAATAAATTTTGCTATCTATGAAAATACAATCATCAGTGCTAGTCCACCTGGGATTTGGTAAATATGTACGCTCCGATCGCGTAACAGCAGTAATACCAATCGAAGAAGAACGGGGGCCGGGACGGCGGACTTTCGTGCACGTAGACGGCGAAGCTGACCCGATCGTTGCTTCGCGCGCGGAAGATACGATCGTCCGCGATTTGGTGCAAGAACCGCGCGAAATAACTCAAGCTCGCCAGCAACAAGAAATCCTGCAAGATTTGCTCGCAGATTTGAGCAACGTTAACGTCACTGTGCGCCGCATCAGCCGCGATGAAGGCGGACTCGACCTCGAACGTTTAGAGCGCCGGATTCGCCAAATTTTAGAAGCCTAAAAACAAAAGACCGCCCATGCGATCTTGCTCCCAGTCCGCGCAGGCGGACTTTGTTTGTGTAGACGCGGTTTATAACCGCCGGAATTGATTTATGCAAACCTGGTTTATAACCGCCGGAATTGATTTGTCGAAAAGCTACTTCAATGTAACTTCGATATCTGCTAAACCGGTGAGTTTTTCCACTGCTTGCTGTTCTTCAACTCGCGGTACAAAAATAGTTAAACCTCCGGGAACGCACTCAATAGTAATCGGAGTCATGCCGAAAATCTCACCGTCTACAACTACTTTCTGAGGCGGATCGGTAGTAATTTTTACCTTTTTGGCGCGCAAATAACCGATGTCGTCCCGATCGCTCGGATTGCCGGTCAAAGCTGTTTGCAATAGGTGATAAGAAGCTGCGATCGCCCCAGCTTTATTTTCAGGCGCAACCAGCGTCACATCCAGCAAGCCGTCATCAAAAATAATCCCCGCCGGGCCTTGAGCTAAAATCGAAGTAGGCGGCGCTGCATTCGCCACCGTGACGGCTACAGCAGTAACGCTGACGATTTTATCTTCTGTCTCGATTTGGGCTTCAAATCTTTCTAGATTGTTTAACTGTCTAATTCCCGACAGAATGTAAGCCAGCATTCCCCAGCGATTCTTCATATCGCGATCGGCTAATTCCACAGTTTCCGCCTCAAAACCCACGCCAGCTAACAAAACCATCGGCATTTCACCGTTGCAAGTCGCCGCATCCACCACCCGCCTCAACCCACCCAAAATAGTTTCGCAGGCTGCTTCAATTGTATTCGGAAGCTCTAAAGCATTAGCAAAAGCATTTGCAGTTCCCCGCGAAATAATTCCTAAAGGAATATTTGTGCCGACAATCGCCCCAGCAACTGCTGATAGTGTGCCGTCGCCCCCGCAAGCAATAATTTCGTCAACTCCCCTAGCAACTGCTTCGCGGGCGAGTCGATCTGCGTCTATTTCTGGCGTTGTCAGCACAATATCTAAGTCAATAAACGGCTCTAAAATATCCTGAATTATCGCTAAATCTTGGTCTGGGTCTCTGTTGCCGGCGACGGGATTAAAGATTAGGCAGGCTGAACGTTTCATAGTTGATAATCAGTAATTGGTAATAGGTAATGGCTGAACTGAAATCATCGTTTTTCCGTTTGTATCGAAGTTTCGACCCCCTAAATCGCTCTTAGGATCGAAAAATTAATAACTCAAACAACTTCTACAGTCTTCTCTCCTGTAAGTTGCCATATCGAAGGAGGCAGAGCCAAAGCATCTGCATTACCAGGCTCTTCCTGGTAACGAGCAACTCCGAAAACAAACCTCACCTATTTTTCAAAGGTTTGATTAAGACTTGACAAAAGTCCATTCTAACACTTCGCGCGGAGCTTTTGCCAGCGCTTCTTTAATTTCCTCATTGCTGTCAAACTTGACTTTATCTAAGCGGCACGCTTCGACGTTTACCGTAAACTTATCGTCTTCAAAAGGCCAAGGAGTTACAGTTACGAGTTCGTTGCTGTGCTGTAGAATATCGTAGCGTTTTCCGTCGGGGCCGACACTAATTTCTAAAGCTCGTTCTCCGGCGGGTAACTCGCGGCTGCACAGAATTAATGATAGCCGATCGCACCACTGGAAAAAAGCATAGGCTGATTCTGCCTCTTCTTTAGAAATCTTCAACTCCTCGCGCCATTTTTTTTGGTTGGCGAGTTGTTCGTCCAAAAAATCGTTTAGTTCCTTCGACTCTCCCCGCTTTCCTTCATTCAGATAGCTCATGTGCATGGAAGTCAACATTGCTACCCACCGCCCCCGATATATAGAAGTCTCAGTCAATCCTTTCATTTTAGGCACTGAAGTTTCTGTGTCCAAGGTAAAATCAAAGGGCGCGCCGGCTTGAGTCAAAATATGTTCTTCCCACTCTTTTTCTAAATCGTCGTGGTGGGAAATCGCGGCTATGGTTTCGTAGAGGCGAATCGGAGATTTCGAGCGCTTCCACTGTCCGCCAATTTGGGCGGCGAGCAAAGCGTGGGCGCGGTGATAAATAATTTCCCAACCGGTGGCGGTTAAGTTGGCAATCATTGAATTTTTCTCCTGAATTAAGTTGAGTGAAAAGATTAAAAATTTTCCCGTGCGAGACAGAATTTTGCGAGTTTCCAACTTAGGAATTAAGTTTTTTGCTTCGGCAAAACTCGATCCCGATCGCCAACAATGCAATTAGTTCGATCGTTCGGACTCAGTTTTTCATAAAAGTCTGAGCACCCAAGTCGGAACGATCGAACGTAGAAACGAAGTTAAATCACAAAAGGTTCGATCGCGATATCCTGCCATTTGCCCTCAAATCGTTCCACAACCAAAGGTGTGACTCGGAACTTGGGGGGAGTCCCGTCAAGAACATCAATCCGCAAACACGAATAAGGACGGCGTTTGTGGGAACCTTGACCGCTGCGGCCGACAAATAGCAAAGATTCCGCTACCCGCCGGCCGGCGGTTTTGACACCCGGTTCGCGCCCCAATCGATAAGCTTCAGGACTCGATGGTTCCTCCAACACCGGGCCTTCCGGGCGCTGGCGGCGCAGGCTGTGACCGCTTCCCCCGCAAACAATCCAATTAATCCCAGAGTCGCCGTGTCCGGTATCCCCAGTCTTCAGGTGTTCCAGACAGTGGGCGTGGCCGGTCAGCACCAAATCTACTAGCGGACGACCCCGCGCCACTTCTCCAACTGCATCGCGCACCCCGTCGAGTACCTCGCGCAACCGCAACCGCACGGCCAAAGTTTGAGCTTGATTCCACTTTGTCGCCTCGGTTACGTAGGGGGGATGGTGCAGGTAAATTACCCGCCCCCGCACGTCTGAATCGCGCCAAGAGTCAATCAGTCGCCTTTCGAGCCATTCGAGCTGTTCGACATCGGTGGCTGTTTTGTCGGGCGACAGTTGTTTGTCAATATCCATCAGCATTTCGTCAACTTGCGCTAATTTGGCGCTCAAGTCGTCTAGCTGTTCGGCTTCTTCTGGAATTTCGGGGTTTAGCCGATCGCACATTTCCAGCATTGCTAATTTTTCTTGTTCCAACTGCTGGCGCTCGATTTCCAAATTCCGGCGGCGAATGTCGCCTTGTTTGGTTTTCGGCAGCGGCAAGGGTTCGTTGAATGTATTGGAGTCGAGGGCGAAGAAGTCGATGCCGCCGCTGCGGAAGGTGTAATAGCGGTTGGGTAAGCGGGTAAAGCTTCCGGGTTGGTAGCGGATGCAGCGGCCTGTGCTGGTGCTGGCGGTGTAGTGGGTGTCTAGGTGGCGATCGAGTTCTCCCGGCAATTTGTGAGCCCTCAGGTAGTCGAGAAATGCTTTGGCGTAGGCATTTCCGCGATCGGAACCGTGCCAGCCGACATCGAGATCCAACTTGCTACCCAACAGCTTCCGCAGGGGCAAAGCTGTTGCCGACAGCAGGCCGTAGACTACGGGCAAGTCGTAATAGTCGTGGTTTCCCGGTACTGGCAAAAACGGAAAGTTAAACACCATGCGATCGTAAGCAATCCGAGAAGGATGCTCGCCGCCGACGATAAATTCTCGGTAGGGGCGAATAAAGTTTTGCAAGTAATATTCGCTGGAACCGACGAGATAAACTACATCCCCCGTGTGGAGGAGGAAACGGCAAGTTTCCCGCTGCGAGAGCATTTGCTGGGCAATCTGCCGCTGCGGGTTGTGGCCGCGGTGGTTGCTCGTGCCGCTGTCCCCTGCGACTAAAAATGAAAATTCTGGAGAGTCGCTGGTTTGAGTTTCTAAAACAATCCGAGTTTGGTCGATCGCCCGATCGACTATCGCCTGTTCTTGCCACCGCACCCGCTCGTTCATTTTGCTGATTTTGACTGTTATTCGCGGGTCGGACACGAATTTCACGCCGCCTAGTCTCCCAAATTGCTGAGTTCCTAGTTAATAGTGTAGCGATCGGGCGACTTTTTGCATCTCTCTAAAAGGTGAAAATCGATCGCTGGGCCCGGAAGCTAAAAACTTGGTTTTTGCTCGGCCGCTCGATCGGGGAGTTTTTGGAGGGAAAGTCGATTTTTTTGAGCCTGCAGGGCGCGTCCCTTGCTATCAATCCCTCCCCTCACCATCGACAATCTCACAGAGCCGCACCAGCGCTCTCCGGGCTGGTGAAAACAAATCCGACAATTGTTGTGTAGCAATATTGAATAGAAATAATCTGAGGTGCAAAGCTGTCTTTGTACGACCAACCCTACCAATACTGTTGCACGAGTTTTGATAATTGCTATTAGAAATTTGATTTTTTTTGAGATTTCGCCAATTGGCGGTTATTAACTCACCGATCGAATCTCCTGTTACTCATGATACCGATCGCCATACTTGGTCATTCGCCGCCAAACTTTAATTTTTTAATTCGCCTGTTTCCCCCTTTCCCCTGTCCTCTGTGACTATCCCCCTGGCACTCTCGGACTCTCCCCCTCGGACTCTCTCGGACTCGGACTCTCTCCCGCGAGCTGAAATTTTTGAGCCAAAAGCAATGGCACGATCGCAGCGTGTTTTGATACCATGCAATAAGCGTCCAAGACAATCAGGGAATGCACTGGAGGTGCGTAAATGGAGCTTTTGGGAGAACAAAAACGGTGTTTGGATTGCTTAGTCACGTCGATCGAGCAATTGGGAGGTCGAGCAGACATTCCGAAGCTCGAACAGATAGCTGAGTTAATCATTCAAACCATGAGAGGGCCTTGGCGCTACTTTCACACGTCGGAACATATTTTTGAGGTCGGGGGGTCAGTCGATCCGGTAGAGGTGCTGGCTGCGCTATTTCACGACCTCGTGTACGTGCAAGTCGATCAGGGCGTAAGTTTCAATATTAGCAGCGCCCTTTGTCCTTTTGTCAAAGAAGTGCGATCGCAGTTAATTATTAAAGATGAAACCGAACTGCCCGACGATACCATGTATCAGCTTGTGGCCAGTGTCTTTGGGTTCCTTCCCGGTAAGGCTCTCTCGCCCTTTGGCGGCCAAAACGAATTTTTGAGCGCCGTGATTGCTGCCAAATCTTTAGAGCCTTTTTTGCCAGCTAGTACGATCGCCGAAATCTCCGCCTGCATCGAAGCTACTATTCCTTTTCGTCCGGTTTCGCCCTTGGGTTTCAGCGCGATCGAACTTTTGCACCAGCGGTTGGTAATTGTAAATCGCGATTTTGATTTCGGATGGACTGATGCCGAAACTGTCGAAATTGTCAAGCGTTCTGTGAGGTTAGCAAATCGGGATGTAGAGAATTTTGCCTCTCCAAATTCCTCTAACTTCTTAGACAATACCTGGAACTTAATGCCGGAAACCAACCACGAATTGAGCAATGTCAATTCCTATACTGTTGCCGGATATCGCAGGTCTCTGCAAAAAATGGAAGGATTTTTAAACTTCCTCAAACCCGAACTCGTTTTCCAGCAGTTTATGCAAGAACCGGACGATGAAACCTACGCTTACACGATCGCCCAAACACGAAAAAATATCGCCGCTGCCAAACTTTATCTCGGAATCAAACTAATTACCATCGCCATCTTAGAAGCTCTTTCCTACCGTTTGGGCCGCGACATTCCCCTTTCAACCATGATGGGAGAACTTCGCGCACCCGGATTTAAAACATCGGTTCTAGAGGATTATTTGCCCAGCCGACAAATCGCCTACCCCTTAGAAAGTCAGTTAGAAAAAGAGGTTTTAGATTTGTTAGCAATAGGACGCAATCAAGAATCTCCCTATGATATTAAAAACTCCCCCGTAGCTACCTTTATTATCAAATCTATCGGCTTTGCTGAAACTGAAAACTTCCTGAAGAAAGCTCAAGATTTTTTTGCAGAGCGTATTACGTCGGAAGAGTTTCTGTCTTACTGCGCTCCTGATGTCATCGACACCATTTCTTCGGGAGTTATGAAACTCTTTGACAGCAGGAAGATGGCTTTAGGGAAAGTTAAGCTAGCTCACCAAGCTGTTTCTTAGGGTATAGATCAGACGGCGGCCTCAACCAAATTTTATCAAAGGAAGACGGCGGTTGAAACCGCCCGGTCTTCTCACCGCTGATTTTTTTTAATCCGTTCTTTCAATGATGATAGTCAAGTGAGCGACTAATGCACCGATCGCACCTACTGCTGCAATCACAGGAAACAAAGCCGCACCGATAACTCCGCCGACTACTCCCACCGTCAGAGGGACTTCTACCAAAATCCGTCCTTCTTCATTTTTGATAATGATGCGGCGGATATTGCCTTCGTGAATCAGTTCTTTAACCTTAGCAACCAAATCGTTGCCGTTAATCTTCAACTCTTCGACGGTAACTTTCTGCTGAGCATAAGCAGGTGTTTCTAAAGGAGTCGTTTCAAAGTTAACCTCAGCCACTTTTTGCGCCGAAACTGTTTTAGAGACAGGTGTTGATTCGAGTTCTCTTGTCCCCACCGGTTCTTGTATGCGATCTGTAGGTGTTTCCATTTTTTGCTCTCCTTTTAGGTAAAATTATTTTTGTATATGAAGTATCTAGTAAAGATAACACGCAACTTTTTGTCTGTGAATCATTCTTTTGGTTGATATTGCTGCGGCTGGCTCTATTTTTTCTCTTCATCTTTGAGGGCGATCGCCCAAAATCCGTCTTCCGGTGGCTCGATTCTGCCGAGAGGAAAAAGCAACAAGCAACAAACTCTCCTCCGTTCCCCTTGGCTTGTGCCAATACGCTAACTGTCTGCAGATTGCCGGCCGGCGCGCCCCTACATTAAAACACTTCTAACCCAGACAGCCAAAGGATTGTAGAGATATTCACCCACTCAGAATTAGAGAGTCAGCGGATGTACAGGTTGAAATAGTGACATTGTACTGAAAGTGCGATCGCCCCACCGTTTATATACTTAACACATCTCGTTTGGCAAACCGCACATGGAAACCCTCGCTTACTTTCCTCAAATGTCCTTTCTCTCTAACAAGCGGGCGATACCAAACAAAACCCAGCCCCCAGACATTCATCCCATGAATATCTTAGAGTTTCTCATGAGAATTGCCTAAAATCAAGGGAAAAAAGAAGTAATTATCACCGCCCGATTATCCCAACAAAATCAAATTCCTCAAAGAGAAGTTGAACTTGAGGAAAAGTTAGGTAAAATACAATTAATTGCTTCTGCTTCCCCTTTATTGGCCTTGTCCGATTTGACAGCTACAGAATTTGAATATCAAGTTGGCGGAAGTTGGCCGGCGAATGCTCCTACCTACGTCACCAGAGCGGCAGATCGCGAACTTTACGACGCATTAAAAGCAGGCGAATTTTGCTACGCGCTCACCGGGCGGCAAATGGGAAAATCGAGTTTGCGGGTGCAAACAGCACGCCGCTTGCAAGCCGAAAATACCGCCTGCTCACTTGTTGACATCACGGGAATTGGCACCGCCTAAATAACTCCCCTCCAGTGGTATGCGGGCTTTACAGCTACTCTCGCCCACAGCTTAAAAATAAAAATGAATGTCAGGAATTGGTGGCGCGAGCGAGAACATTTGCCGCCAGTCCTCCGATTAAATGAATTTATCGAACAAGTATTGCTTCCTGCGAGCGATCGTCCGAGCGTCATTTTTATCGACGAAATTGACAGCATTCTCTCCCTCAACTTCTCCCTCAACTTCTCCAGCTAGGAGCTTTAATCGCAGCCGTCAGCAGCGCCAAAAAATTGCCGTAAATAGAAGTTTCTCCAGCGCTAAAAACAGATACGGTTAATATACTGCACCCAACGTTCACTGCAGTCCGAGAACGCAATCATTTTTTTAACGGACACAGGGTTGATTTCAGCCAGGATGGCAAGTTGATTGCGAGTGCGAGTGACAATTTTATGGTGAAAGTTTTTCAGCCGAACGGTAAGTTAATTTTGAGTTTGCCGGGACACAGCAAGTCAATTACTGAGGTGGTTTTCAGTCCAGACAGTCAGTTAATTGCTTCTACAAGTTTTGATAAAACTGTCAGAATTTGGCGCAGATACGGAACTTTGCAGCAAATTTTGAAAGGACGTGAAGATTTAGTTTGGAGTGCGAGTTTTAGTCCTGATTCTCAGCTAATTGCTAGTGCAAGTTCCGATCGCACTGTTAAGATTTGGAGTGCAGGCGGCGTTTTGCTGCAGACTTTAACAGGACATACTAGACCGGTAACATCAGTCAGGTTCAGTCCCGACGGCAATCTTTTGGTTTCCACCAGTCAGGATCGAACTGTGAAACTTTGGAAACGCAGCGGGAAAACAGAGTTTCGAGTTAAGAAAACTCTTTTGGGACCTGGAGTTGAAGTTTGGGGCTGCAATTTTTCTCCCGACGGCGAGATGATTGCTTCGGCGAGTCACGATTGGACTGTGAAACTCTGGAACACCGATGGCAAGTTGCTCCAAACTATAGCCGATTCTACCGCAGGTTGGGGATCTGTTGCTTGGAGCGCCGACAGCAAGTCGATCGCAGGGGGCAGCACGGACGGTAATGTGAGAGTTTGGCGGCGAGATGGTACTTTGCTGCAGATTTTTCAGGGAAATCGAGCGGATGTATGGAGTGTGAGTTTTCGTGGCGATCGCACAACTTTAGCATCTGCCGGCAAAGGTGCGTCGGTGAAGCTTTGGACTCTTGAGCCTGCTAAAGTAGAATCTGTGGAACTTGACAAATTGGTCGCAGTCGGCTGTGGCTGGCTGGAAGACTACCTGCGATACAATCCCGGTGTTGAGAGCGATCGGCATTTGTGCGAAACCAAATGACTGTTGATATTTCTTGGCAATTCTCCGCAACGGGTTTTACTTGAATTGTCACGGCGGGCGATCGGCTCTCGATTTGTCGCTACTCTTGTCTGATTGTCATATAATTTTCAGTAAGGGGTAATAGGCAATTTTCGGGATCGGGTCGCGGATGTCTATCAATCTGAACTACCTTTAACTATATGAAAAATTAAAGGTAGTTATAACTGCTATATTCTGGTTAGTCGAATCTTGGATAGATGAAATTTACTAAATATAGTAATCCTTGCAGGATTTGTAGGACTACTCGTTACCAGTTCGAGCGAAAGTAACGCTTCTGGAGCGAGGAAAAGCCTACCCAATTGCGTCCCGAGGCAATGCAGCGAGTGACATCAGTTCTCTGGCTCTTCCTGGGAAACACTTATTTAAATTGATTTAGAATTGCTACAGTCAGGTTTCAAAGGGGTGTCTGCTGTTAAATTAATCTAACCTGCAATATCGTTTCGGGTGAAATTAGGGCGATTTAAGCAAAAAAAAAATCTTGCTGAATTAACTATATGCGATCGAGCCGAGTAGAGTTGATTGCCCAACTATAAAAAGAGTATAAAATGCAGTGCAAATAGTACGCAATACTCCAGCAGCCAACCACAACTGCCAATTACCAAAGGAGGGAGCAGTGTATGAAACTGACGGGTTGAGTCCCCTTAAATCGCCGCTTGGTTTGCGATCGACTCTACAAGAATTAACTCTGTACGATTTTCTTCTAGAGTCTGACTGTGTGGGTGACGAAGTTTCTCAAATTTTTCAAGCAAACCCTTTACTTCCCGGCATTATCATCACTCAGCAAGGAAAGTTTATAGGGATGATTTCGCGCCGGCGTTTTTTTGAACATATGAGCCGCCCCTACAGTTTGGAGTTATTTTCTCAACAGCCTTTGTTGATACTCTACCGCTTTACTAAAACTGATATGTTGGTTCTCGATCGCGAAACCTCAATTATGACGGCAGTGCGGCAGTCTTTGGAGCGATCGCCACAACTAATCCACGAACCCATTGTAGTGCAGGTAGAGCCGGAAAATTACAAACTTTTAGACGTGCACGAATTGCTGCTTTCTCAGTTGCAAATTCACGAGTTAGCAACCGTAGCGATGCGCGAATCCCAAGCACAATTAAGGCATCAAGCCCAACAGCTCGAACTTGCTCTGCTGGAACTTCAGCGCACTCAAACTCAACTAATTCAAACAGAAAAAATGTCTTCTTTGGGGCAGTTGGTAGCAGGAGTAGCTCACGAAATCAACAATCCGATCGGCTTTATATACAGCAATGTACACCACGCGAAAGAGTATACTGAATGTTTAATACGGATGCTTTATCTCTACCAGCAGCACAGTTCCGAATCCATCCCAGCCATTGAAGCGGAATCAGCAAAAATCGAACTCGATTATTTGCTGGAAGATTTGCCGAAAGTATTAAATTCCATGCAGCAAGGTGCAGAAAGAGTGCGCGATATCGTTTTGTCGCTGCGGAATTTTTGCCGGTTAGACGAGGCCGAAATGAAGCTGGTCAACATTCACGACGGTATCAACAACACGATTATGCTTTTGCAAAGCCAGCTTAAAGGCAAACCGGGCCAGGAGGCGATCGCCATTCATAAAGAATACAGCGATTTGCCGCTGGTGCAGTGCTATCCCGGACAGCTAAATCAGGTATTTATGAATATTTTAGTTAATGCTATTTACGCTATAGTTGAGTGTAACAAACACGAAAATTTTGAAAAAAAAAGCCATCACTCTTCGCAAGTATGCGAGCCAAGTCATTACAAAACAAACACTACATCCTCAATTAATAACTCTACTTACCTAACTCCTACTATTCGGATATGCACGGAATTAACCGAGGAAAAAAAGGTAATAATTAGAATTTTTGACAACGGCCCGGGAATGACAGAAGCTGTTCGGAAGCGGTTGTTTGACCCTTTCTTTACTACGAAGCCGGTCGGTAAAGGAACTGGTTTGGGACTATCGATTAGCTATGAAGTTGTTGTCAACCAACACGGCGGCGAATTGAAGTGCGTTTCGGAACCGGGAAAAGGAACCGAATTTGCGATCGAGATTCCGCTTCTACAGTCTTCGCCAGCACAGATTTTGCCTCGCTTTGCTTGATACAGAAGAAGTCATTAGTCATTAGTCATTAGTTGTTAGTTGTTAGTCATTAGTCATTAGTCATTAGTCATTAGTTGTTAGTTGTTAGTTGTTAGTTGTTAGTTGTTAGTTGGGTGCCCGCCCTCTTAGTTGTTAATTGTTAATTGTTATTTGTTAGTTGTTAGTTGGTAGGGGCGGTGGATGGTGCGTGGCCGCCCTCATTTGTTAGTTGTTAATTGTTAGTTGTTAGTTGTTAGTCATTAGTTATTAGTCATTGGTGCTGTTCCCCCGAGCTTTCTGTCCAACGTCATCAGTCCGATGTCCGTCGGAAGAAGCAATAAAAGTTAGGGATTCGGCAGTTTAAACCGCTTCTTGTCAAACTTTCGTTTCTCTTGCTTGAGACTAAAAAATCAAGCCCGCCGCCTACTGCGAATTTTTGCAAACCCACTTCCACAAAATATGACTCGGCCCCTGTTGGCGGATGCGGCGCACTTGTTTTTCTAAACCCTGTTTTTCCTGCAGGGGCAATCCTCGCAACGCATTGCGAGTTTGCCAAGTTATCACTGCTAAAGTCATTCCTAAGCACAAACCGAGGCCGAGAGTCGGCCAGCGGTGAAAGTATAAACCGTAGTACACCGCAGCCCAAGTGAAGTGTTCTAACCACAAACCGATTTCGCGACGCAAACTCCAAATGCTGAAAGAACCGACGCTAATCCATAGCAATATCACAGTTAACCAGCGGCCGTAAACTGTTAGTTTGTGAAGCCTTTGGACTTCTCTTTGAAAATTTGTATCGCTTTCATTAGTCATTAGTTATTAGTTATTAGTCAACAGTCAACAGTCAACAGTCAACAGTTAACAGTTAACTAAACTTCTTCTGATGGGTTGATTCCTTCTGCGGGGAGGGGGATGGAGTTGCCCGTGCGAGTGCGCCACCAAGCTAGCAGCGTGCTGGCAATGAAAATACTCGAATACGCACCCGCAATAAAACCGACAATCAAAGCTAAAGCAAAGTATTTGAGGGTTTCGCCCCCAAACAAAAATATTGAAAACAATGTCAGCAGGGTTGTCAGGGTGGTGTTGATTGACCTTCCCAGGGTTTGCATGACCGCATCATCGACAATTTGATCGATCGACAGTCCGGGATTTAGCTTAATTACTTCCCGCACGCGATCGTAAATTACTACTGTATCGTTAACAGAAAAACCGATAATTGTCAAGACAGCGACCACAAATAAACTGTCAACTTCCACTCCCAGAACTAAACCCAATATTGAGAAAATGCCGACAGTAATAAATACGTCGTGAAAGAGAGCAACGAAAGCAAAAAAGGCATAATCTAACTGAAATCGGAACGTTAGATAAACAGTAATGCCAGCAAAGGAAAGGAATATAGCCAGCAAACCAGAACTAAACAACTGTTTGCCGAGGGTGGGCCCAACCGTATCAATTTGAATAGATTGAGGAGCAAAAGCGCCGATTTTCTCGCTCAAAGCTGCTTGCAACTTAGTCCGCTGTTCGACATTCAAAGTTTTCGTGCGCAGCGACAAACCGCGCTGTTCTTTGCCGATAACTTGAATGCTGCTACCAGCTAAACCTTGGGTATCGAGGACTTGGCGGACAGCAGCGAGATCGATGGGTTTACAATTTTCCGGTTTCGTGCAGTCGAGTTCAAATTGCAGGCGAGTGCCGCCGATAAAGTCCAAACTGGGGCGCAGGGGTGCGCGGATGTCGGGACGAGTCCAAGAAATCGCCATCGATACTATACCTGCAAGGATGATCGCGGCGGAAATACTCCACCAGAGCGATCGCTGTTTGATAACACTGAATTGCATAATTTGAAGTCAGAAGGAAGAGGGAAGAAGGAAGTTCGGCAACGAGCAATGTAACGGATGTAACGGATGTAAGTCCGATGTCCGTCGGAAGAAGGAGGAAGGAAGAAAGAAGTTCGGCAACGAGCAATGTACGGGATGTAACGGATGTAACGGATGTAAGTCCGATGTCCGTCGGAAGAAGGAAGAAGGAAGAAGTCAACTGTCAACTGTCAACTGCTTTCCTGCTTTCCTGTCAACTGCTTTCCTGCTTTCCTGCCAACAGTTAACAGTTAACTATTAGCAGCTTTTTGCAAATTGGGACAAAACCACTCGGGTTTGCGCAATCCCGGAAAGCCCAACACTACCAACATTAGAGTGCGGCTGCAAGTAATAGCAGTAAACATACTCACTACCACGCCCAAGGCCAGCGTTACAGCAAACCCTTTGACTAAACCAGCGCCCAACCAGAACAAAGCAGCACAAGCAATCAGCGTAGTTACGTTACCGTCTAAAATGCTGGAAAAAGCGCGGTAAAAACCGGATTCGACCGATCGATAAAGCGTCTTCCCCGCCCGCAACTCTTCGCGGGTGCGCTCAAAAATCAGCACGTTAGCATCTACCGCCATCCCGATGCTGAGTACAAAACCAGCAATTCCAGGCAGGGTTAATGTCACCCCCAACAGCACAAAAGCGGCCCAAGTTAACAAAGCATAAATTAACAGAGCAATATTGGCAATTACGCCTGGTAGTCGATAGTAGGCAACCATGAACATCAAGACTAAAATTAAGCCGCCGATACCCGCATTAATACTGCTTTGAATGCTATCTCGTCCCAAGCTGGCACCGATGGTGCGGTTTTCGACAATTTCCACCGGCACAGGTAAAGCACCGCCCCGCAATTGCACTCCTAAATCATTCGCTTCTTGCGCTGTAAACCGACCTTGAATTACGGCATTGCCGCCAGTAATTCCTGTTTGGGCAAATTCAACACCTACGACAGGAGAACTGATCATTCTTTCGTCTAGAAAAATGCCGAGAGTCCGTCCGGTTCCTGCTAAATTTTTAGTGAGTTCCCCAAATAATTCGCCTCCTTTAGTATCGAAACGGAGAGCGACATTCCACTCGTTACCAGTGGGTTGAGCTTGAGCATCTTTGAGGTTTTCGCCGCCGAGTCCGCTACTTTTGTAGAGTTTGGCGATCGCCTCATTGCTTCTTTTCAAAGCAGCCTGATTTTCTTTAATTGCCGCCTCATTTTTGCTGTTTCTCAATTCTTTTTGCTTTGCCAGCAATTCTTGCTGCAACTGCCTTTCAATGCCTAATTGCGCTTCTGTTCCCGGCAGTTGTTCCCGAAAGTCTAGCTTGGCGGTGCCACCCAAAACTCGTTCTGCTTGCTGCGGGTCATTTACTCCGGGTAACTGTACGAGAATTTGGTCTTCTCCTACTGTTTGCACTAATGCTTCGGAAACGCCCAAACCGTTGACGCGGTTTTCGACAATCCGTCGCACTGCTTCTAACATTCCCGGGTCAATTTTGGGAATTGTGGGGGTAGTTTTTACCTGAATTGTGAGTTGCGACCCTCCTTGCAAGTCTAATCCCAGCCGCGTCGGAATTGTTACTATTACAGTAATGGCTGCCACGATCAAAACAAAAATTAGGGCTAATACTGAACGTTGTTTTTGCATATTTAATTATTGGTTATTGGTTATTGGTTATTGGTTATTGGTTATTGGTTATTGGTTATTGGTTCGTCCCGAGTTTTTTTCGGTTTTCAAATAACAAATAACCAACAACAAATTACAAATTACCAATAACTATTTATACTCGCAAAGCTACCATTTTTTGGACGGCTTCGACAATTTGGTTTGGCTGGACAATTGTCAGTCTTTCCAAATTACCGTTGTAAGGTGTGGGAATATCTTGCGAAGACAGGCGCAAAACTGGTGCGTCGAGTTCGTCAAAAAATCGATCGCTAATCGAAGCAATTAGTTCGGCACCGATGCCTCCGGTTTTCATACATTCTTCCACAATAATTACTTTGTGGGTTTTGCGAATGGATTCGCCAATTGTCTCCATATCCAGGGGTTTGAGAGAAATTAGGTCGATTACTTCGGGATCGTAACCTTCTTTTAGCAGTGCGGGCAGGGCTTGCAGGACGTGGTGCCGCATTCTGGAATATGTCAAGATGGTGACATCTTTGCCCGATCGCACAATTTCCGCTTTGTCTAACGGCACTAAATATTCTGTTTCTGGCAAATTTTCCTTGAGGTTGTACAGCAGGACGTGCTCGAAGAACAGAACGGGGTTATCGTCGCGGATGGCTGATTTTAAGAGTCCTTTGGCGTTGTAGGGAGTCGAACAGGCGACTATTTTCAAACCCGGTACTGCTTGGAAATATGCTTCTAGACGCTGGGAGTGTTCCGCGCCGAGTTGCCGGCCCACGCCGCCGGGGCCCCGAATCACCATCGGCATTTTGAAGTTGCCGCCGGAGGTGTAGCGCAGCATTCCGGCGTTGTTGGATATTTGGTTGAACGCCAGCAGCAAAAAGCCCATGTTCATGCCTTCGATGACCGGCCGCAATCCGGTCATTGCCGCGCCTACTGCCATGCCTGTAAAGCTATTTTCGGCGATCGGGGTGTCGAGCACTCGGAGTTCGCCGTATTTCTCGTAGAGGTCTTTGGTGACTTTATAGGAACCACCGTATTGGCCTACGTCTTCGCCGAGTACGAATACGGAGGAGTCGCGGGCCATTTCTTCGTCTAACGCCTCGCGGAGGGCGTTGAACAATAAGGTTTCTGCCATAGGAGGTGAAGCAATGATTGCAGGAGGTCAGATTAGAATCTTAACCTTTTGGGGTGCGGATGAGGATGCGATCGTACATTTGACAGTTAAGACTGGAGATTTTGCCAACATATATCATAACATTTGTATTATGTCAATCAATATTTAAGTTAAAATACTACTAACTTGCCTGCCCATAGCAGAAAAATACCATGCTCCAGACAAAAACTGAACTAACTGTGGAAGAGTTTTTCGCTCTCCCCGAAGGAGAAGGCGATATTACCTACGAACTTATTGACAATCAAGCAGTACCGAAGATGTCACCCAAAAAATTTCATTCTCGCCTCACCAGAAGCCTCATCAAAATTCTCGAACAGTGGGGTGAAGAACGGGGAGAAATTGGTGTAGAATGGGCGGTAAAATTAACCAGGCTGGGGCGAGACTGGGTTCCAGTCCCAGACCTTTTATATGTTTCTTACGAACGCTTATCTCCTGACTGGAATCAAGATGAAGCCTGTCCTGTTGTCCCAGAATTAGTCATAGAAATTATTTCACCCGAACAAACTTTCGGTCAGTTAGCAGCTAAAGCGAGAAATTATTTAGATGCTAAGGTGTTGCGGGTTTGGGTAGTAGATAGTAAGGCTAGAAGTATTACAGTTTTTTATCCCGATGCAGCACCGCAGACTTATCTGGGAGATACACTGTTAAAAGATCCACTTTTTGAGGGATTAGAATTTACTGCGGAACAGCTATTTCAGATGGCAAAAATACCACCAAAATTGTCTTAGAATCCAATAAGATAAGACGGCGGTTGAAACCGCGTCTATAAAAACGAATTCCGCCTCCGCGGAATGAAGAAAGTAACGCATTTTTACTAGGTACTCTTCAACCCGCGTCGGCGCGTGAGTGTTTGTGTAGAAGCGGTTTCAATCGCCCAGTTTTCTGGCAAACGGTGTCGCAATTTTAACCCCAGCAAAATCCAGTCTTCCAAAGTCGATCGTAACTCATTTTGACACTCCTTTAAAGTTGAACCAAAGGCGATGACTCCTTTACAAACAGTAATTTTACCGACAAAACTATTATCTTCAAGTTTGTCATAGCTCGCCTCGTCCATTGCTTTGTCAACGTATTCGCTCAGAATGAATTTTACAGTCATTGAGTTTCCTTTCGCTTGGCGAATATTTGGTTATTGGGTATTTAGATGACCTCCGCAGTTACATTTATTATATTATTTTTCTGATCTAATAGCTGTCTTCAACAATTTGCCAATTCCTACCTAAAAATCTACCATTTTTTATCACAAGTAGGGGATTTTGTCAAGCTCCTGGATTTAGATTTCAGCAAAATGTTTTTGCAACAAATCGTGAATAAATCGATAGCGCCGATCGCCCGTTTTTTGCAGCAACAGCCGATCGCCCGCAGCATCCAAAAAACGCTGGTAATCCCAAGGAATATGACCGCTAGACCACAGTACAAGGTGCAAAATAAAACTTTCAATCCCCGGAATTCCCGGTAAGAAAGCACTAATTACCGCCACAACAGCACCCGCAATTAATCCCCAAATAGACCCGGAGACTAGGGTGAAAATTAATCCCAAAATCACCCAAATCAGCCCGCCAAGCAACTTAACTCCAAACTGATACTTGCGCCGTTCCTCGCCTGTTTGCAGCCAGCTAGACGGTATGCGATCGAGGTAAAATTCTTGAAGTCCTTGCTGTTCCATCCTTCTGGCCAACCATCCCAGCCAGTGGCGAATTTGTTCGGGCCGCAATTCCTTGTTTCTCGGATACTGCTTGACTTCGCGGCTAATTTGGTGGCGAATATAGGCAGTTAACAGATATTTGCGCTGTTCTTCTGCTGAACTTATGCGCTTCCAAGCTTCGATTAAAATATCGTCATAAGCCAGAGCCATCATGCTCAATAATAAGGGAACTTTTGCCAGTTTCAACAATTCTGGTTCCTTCTCGATGCTGTACCAAAGTTCGCGGCTTCTGGCTGCTTGCAGATAATTTTTAATTTGAATTTCTGTCAGAGGTTTTAGCAAAACTGCTGCTTGGAGTTTGAATCTAGTTTGGCAGTTTTTGTATACTTCAAAACTGCTGCAAGCTACTAAATGTTTTGGTTTAATTTCGCTTTCAAGAAACTGATTGATTGCTTGAATGCACAAGTTTTGGCGCTGGCTTTCTACTTCGTCCAAGCCGTCGAGGAGAGGCAACAATTTTTGTTCGGCGATCCATTTTTTGCCCGTAGCGGGAGAGATGCCGTATTTGTACTGAAGTTGAGCAATTAACCAATCGGCGATCGCCCCGGATTCGGCTTTCCACGATCCGAGTTCAAACAACACTGGTAGAGGCAAACTAGCATCTTTTTGGGCGCGGGAAACTAACACCAGAGCCAATTCTAGCAGGGTCGTGGTTTTGCCGGAACCCGTCGCTCCCAAAATGACCAATTTGCCACCGCTGCGATCGAACACTTTAGAAATGCTAGCTTTGGGAGGAAGGCGAAAACTCGGACGGTTGCCGGCTTTGACTTCCACATCCCAACAGCGGCTAGCACCCAGAGGCTGCGAATCTGGGCTGAAGTTAGCCAGCACAGCAGCGTGCAAAGACTGCGCGATCGCGGCGACAACTTCCTGCTTCACCTCCTCCAACAATCGATCGCGGGGCGGTTGTAATCTCAGAGGAATCAATCTTGACATTTTATACACCTCGTGCTGAACACTTACCTTGCCAGATTTGCGCGCAAATGACAAGCAAGATTACCATCAGTAAAGGCATCCAGTATATATTGACGGAAATTATTGCGACAATTATCCATCTGAAATGGTAGATAAAAATCCTGACTCAGCGGCTCGCACTAAGTATTTCCACTATAAATAAACTGGCGATCGCCCCAACTCCGAAACAAAAATTATTAGTATAAATACAGAGAGGTCAATTATGTCATTTACCAACAGTCAAATCATCACAGTCAGCTTAGCAGGACTTGCAACAGCGGTGGGAGTCGCTGCTGCAACTATACAGTCTGGCGCGATGAAACAATCCCCTCATCCCGTTGCAGAATCGCCAGCAGCAACCAGAAACCCCATTGCAGCGCTGCCGGCAAACAACCCCCAATCTCTGCAACCAGAACCCCTGCAAGCCGAAACCCAGGCTGCGGCATCTCCCCCATCTCCATCTCAACCAGCCCAAAGCCCCGCACTTGAACCACCGCAAATCGTCGCAGTTTCTCCGCAAAAAGTTGAGCCAGTAGTTGTCACACCTCCCAATTCCGGGTGTAAAATTACTCAGGCTGTAGTCAGCGATCCGAATCCACCGCTAAATGTGCGATCGCACCCGCAAGTCAACGGCAGCAAAATAGTAGGAAAACTCAAAAATAATACCTTTGTTTCAGTCGCCGAAGAACAAAACGGTTGGCTGCGAATTACCGAACCACCCGGTTGGATTGCCAAAAATCGCACCGAAAGCAGTTGTGTGAATGTGAACCAGCAAATTAATTTTCTGCCTGGGGGAAATGAAGCCATTGTTAAAGGTCGAATTATCGGCGGTGGCAGTCACTCTTACCAGATTCGCGCCGCCAAGAATCAAACAATGACTGTTAAGAATCGGAGAGGTGTTTTTCCACTAATTCTGACTTCTAATGGCAAAGCTTTGACGGGAGATAATTATACAGGCAATGAAACAGAGTGGACTGGAAAAATCCCTGTTACTGCCAATTACACATTTCAACTCGACTCAAATTTCCGGGGATATGAATACGAATTTTATGTGCGAGTGCGTTGACATACTCACCGCCCTTTCATGTGGGGTGGTTAGTGAGCGTAGTCGAACTATGATTCTTGACGCTTCTTTGGGGTCTGCTATAGCAATCCTCGCATCATTTGTGAATTTCTTACTCCCTCCCCGCGAGTTCGGGGAGGGTTGGGGTGGGGTGCACTCTATTTTTGCAAGAGTTCTAATGTAGGTTAACGCGG
>NZ_JADEWT010000233.1 GCF_015207505.1 Tychonema sp. LEGE 06208 | reverse complement strand
ACTTCTCTCTTTACAGCTCCTAACTTTTTATTAACATAGTATTGCAACCACCGTTCCGAAACCCCTGTCGCCCTCACAATCCCAGCCAGAGATATCTTTTCTAATAAAAGTCTATCTATCAACTCTTTTGTTGCTGATGAAATCGGTTGATGTCTGGGAGTCATGACGAATTGTCTTCCACAATCTCGACATTTAAAGTTTTGCTTCTGAGAGCGAGTGCGACCATTTTTCAATATGTATTCAGAGTTACACTTGGGACAGTTCATAAGCTAAAATTTAAGATAGGTTAAAAGAATAAAATTATAACACATTTTCCTTGCTATGCAGGACTACCCCGTCCCGTTATTAGAGGTAAAGCAGGAAAACGAGTAGATTTTGGAGCTAAACTGTCAGCGACTTGCTTTGAGGGGTATGTGTTTTTAGAGCGAATAAGCTGGGATAATTTTAACGAATCAGGAGACTTAAAAGCCCAAGTAGAAGCATTTAAAATTTACACAGGATACTATCCAGAATCAGTCCATGCAGATCGCATTTATCGAACAAGGGAAAACCGAGCTTGGTGTAAAGAAAGAGGAATTAGAATTAGTGGGCCTCCGTTAGGAAGACCACCAGCAATTGTGAGTAAGGAAACAAAGAAACAAGCCTGGGAAGATGAGAGAATTCGTAACTCTATTGAGGGCAAGTTCGGACAAGGTAAACGAAGATTCAGCTTGAATCGCGTGATGGCAAAACTTGATAATACTTCTGGTACAGCTATTGCTATTACTTTTTTAGTAATGAACCTTTCTACCTGGTTAAGACGGGTTTTTTGTGTGTTTTTCTGCCGATTTCCCAAAATAAGGTCTGGTTACGCTTCAATGATTGTCAAAAATTATATTTTGGTCAATTACAAAAACCAAAACTTATGCTTCGCCGAACTTGAATCACCCATCAATTGTGATCGTGATTTTCCCTAACTTATTCAGCAAGCCCTATCTTGGGGTTTTAACATCTCTTTTGGCGATCGCTCACTTTACTTCATTCTATATTCGCGAATAGCGAATGTAAGTGTTTGCTGCCTCGAATAGAGAAAAGACCAGATTCTGAATCAAAAA
>NZ_JADEWT010000232.1 GCF_015207505.1 Tychonema sp. LEGE 06208 | reverse complement strand
CCCATGCCCAATTCCTATTTCTAAGTTTGGCTGTGCTGGGAAATGCTGTTGCTTTGATTTTTACTAATTCTCGAAATGCGTGGGGATTGGCTGTTTTAGCAGTTTTGAGCTTTGCATTTTATGCGGGTTATAAAAAAATATTAGCTGCGGTATTTAGTGGGGTTGGTGCAGTGTTTTTGTCGGCGTTTGGCCCGGAACCGCTGCGACAATATTTACGAAGAATTATCCCGGCTTTTTTCTGGGCGAGACTTACCGATGAGATGTTTCCAAATCGGCCTACTGGTACTTTGAGAACTACTCAGTGGGAGTTTGCTTGGTCGATGACTCAGCAGCGTCCTTGGACTGGTTGGGGACTGCGAAATTTTACTCCTCTCTACGAAGCTCAAATGCACGAATGGCTTGGTCATCCTCACAGTTTGATATTGATGCTGACTGCGGAAACGGGAATACCGGCAACGCTTTTATTTTTGGGTTTAGTTGGCTGGGTTTTGGCTAGAGGTGTTTTGTTGTTGATGAATTGGCCTGTTTCTGCGGCGGACATCCAACAAGAGCAAATAGCAACAGAGGAAGTAGGGGAAAATGCTTTATTGCTCAATCAAAACTCTAACTTTAGTATCACAAATCGGCTATTTTGTCAAGAAGAAAGAGGGGACGATCGCCTAATTTTCTTCAGTTATTTATTAGCCTTCGCCGCCTGTACGCTGTTTAACACGGTAGACGTGACGCTGTTTGATTTCCGAGTCAATACAATAAGCTGGTTGCTGTTAGCGGCGATTTGCGGAGTCAGCCAGAGGGAATAGGGAATTGGGCATCGGGAATAGGGAATTGGGCATCGGGAATAGGGCATTGGCCAAACAGGGAATTGGGCATTGGCCAAACAGGGAATTGGGCATTGGGCGTTGGGCATTGGTAACTAATAACAGTCAACAGTCAGTAGGGGCGGTGGATGGTGCGGGCCCGCCCTCTTAACAGCCAACAACCAACAACCAACAACCAACAACCAACGAATGACTAATGACTAATGACTAATGACTAATGACTAATGACTAATGACTAATGACTAATGACTAATGACTAATGACTAATGACTAATGACTAATGACTAATGACTAATGACTAATGACTAATGACTA
>NZ_JADEWT010000231.1 GCF_015207505.1 Tychonema sp. LEGE 06208 | reverse complement strand
GATATTGAACACGATTTTAGTGCCTTAAAGCGAGCCAGAATGTATGCTCCTGCTGGCACATCTTTAGATGAACTTATCTGTGCCTACTGCGCTCAATAGTGTCTCTTTTTTATTTGAAATGACTATAAGTCATTGCCGTGGTGGCCGTGGCACCGTGCCAATGCTTCTGGTCCGGCCCGAACCCGATCGCGTCCCATGGTCGAATTTGCTCGATCGAGCCGCCCCAGCGCTGTGCGAGACCGCAGCCAGCCGTCACGATCGGGGTCTGTCCCAACGGGTGGGTGTGCCATGGTGTCCGAGCACTAGGCTCGAACGTGACACTGGCACCAAGTGTGCGTGCTCGATCGTGCGCCTCGAACAGGGGGTCAATGCGGACAGTGCCGGTAAAATACTCAGCCGGTCCTTTGGCCGAAGGCTGTGACCCACTTCGTTTAATGTCCATTTCTTAATTCCTTCACTTGATGCCATTTCGGTGGCTGTCCCCATCGTAGAAATTGAGCACTTATCGCTTCTCTATCAATAGGGATGGATTTTTTAAGAAGCAAGGTTAGCTTTGATGGCATTTTGGTTGTCACTCAGCAGGTTTCTTGCCAAATCAAACCTGCGTTTTCTCTTGAAGAAAAGTCCAGAATGCTTACAAGAAGCCGAAATGGTTTTTCATTGCTTTAGCTTCATTCTAAGAATCCTCAAGGACAAGCAATAGAACGATCGTCTAAGATTGTTGTACAATCCTGCAAACTTAGAAATGAACGCTGCCAAAACGAGTGAAAAGCCCGATATCCATTTTATGAACACCCCCCAGACAACGCGCGAGGCAGACAGAGCGCAAGCCAACCGAGACGAACTAACTGAGCGGATTGCACAGGCGATTCGTCATGATGGGACGATTGAGCCGCTCAAAGGAGTACACTTCAACCGCTCCTCGTCGCCTTCGGAATGCGTTCATAGTGTCTCTATCCCTGCCTTTTGTGCGATCGCTCAGGGTACCAAAGAAGTCCTTCTGGGGAGCGATCGGTATGCCTCTAATCATTAATTTATTGGACAAGACTGGACAATGCGTACATGGTGAGCCATAATACTAATATGGCAAAGTACGTGAAACCAAATGAAGCAGCTAACACTTTGGGAGTTTGC
>NZ_JADEWT010000230.1 GCF_015207505.1 Tychonema sp. LEGE 06208 | reverse complement strand
ATACATATAATCTATTGGGTCATGCTTTGCGGAAAGCAGTAAGCATGATAGCTGCTGTGCAGGGGCGGGAGCCAGCAGAAATTGCCCTGGAAGCAGGTGCACCCATCCTTAATAGTTCCAGCTTAAAAGCGGCCTTAGATTTAAACTGGGATAATCCAGTAGAGCGCCAAAATGGACTCTTAATTCTCCTAAATAGCTTAAAATCTGTAGAAGAATGGATGCAAAGACAGTCTGATTGTAATGAGTTTGAAGTAGTCCAAGAGACTCTGGATGTTGCCCGAGTGATTGAATCTCAAAATGTAACTTTTGACTCTCAAGGCGTTCCAAGTTTAAGTAAAGGCGTGGCAAAAGATCGTCGCATTTCTATTGAAGACCCAGATCTGCGACATGGGCGTAAAAGCCGGTCTAAAAAAATAGATGGATATAAACGCCACATCCTCAAAGATTTAGAAAGTGGTGTAGTTTGTGCGGTGGCGTTGACTCGCGCCAATACTCCAGAATCCGCTGCTACAGTTGACTACCGAACGTGACTTGAAATTTCAAAATATTCACCTAGCTGAGTTACATATTGACCGGGCTTATTTATCCAGTCATTGGGTGACACAACGGGATGATAAATTACAGATATTTTGCAAGGCGTGGCCTGTCAAAAATTCTGGACGGTTTGATAAAAATTCTTTTTTCCTTGACTGGGATACGCATTTAATTAGCTGTCCCAATCAGGTAAGTATCCCATTTGAACCAGGAAAAATTGTTCATTTTCCTCAGAATGAATGTGCAATTTGTCCTCTGAGGTCTGGTTGCACGAATAGTAAAAGAGGACGGACTGTATCAATTCATCCTGATGAAGCCTTAATGCAAGAGTTGCGAGCGCGTCAATCCACTGCTATTGGTCGCCAAGACTTGAGAAAACGTACTACAGTTGAACACTCTCTGGCTCATATTGGCCATTGGCAGGGGAACCGTGCTCGCTATATTGGACTGCGGAAAAATCTCTTCGATCTACGGCGAGTCGCTGTTGTTCATAATCTTCATGTCATTGCTCGAATGGATAAGGTTCGACCAATTACACCAGGCATAGAGTCGAACTCATGCACTGGCTAATTTCATAAATTCCTTTTTTTGTCAACTCCTAATACTGAACCGACGCCCTAG
>NZ_JADEWT010000022.1 GCF_015207505.1 Tychonema sp. LEGE 06208 | reverse complement strand
ATGGGGCATGGGGCATGGGCCATACCTCACTTTATTGAGAACCGCTATATAGCCTAAGCAAGAAGCAAGAAGAATAGGGATTGAGCCGCGTATCAACAAATCAATTAATGCAATGAACCAATTGAGGCGCGGATTTTGGTAAAATATTATTCTGTGCGTCTCCCTCACTTTTCAAAATAATCAATGCTGCCATTAATCTTTGATACCTGCGCGCCCAGAGAGGAAATTTTATCGGGAGACTTGTCTCTAGATTTATTTGCAGCAAAATTGCGGCTGGTAGTCGAAGGAAATGCACCTCAAGTTTATCAAGATGCCAATAAATTCTTTGCCAACACCTTCGCAACTGACGGTATCAAAACTTTGATCCGCGAAGTTTTCAGCCGCTTGACGAAGCAAAGCAGCGGGGCGGCGGTAATTCGTTTGGAAACCAGTTTTGGGGGCGGCAAAACTCACGATGAAATTGCACTTTGGCATATCTGCAAGCAGGGGCGAGAAATTTCTGGATTGGAACGCTTTACAGATATTAATACTATTCCCGATCGCCCGATTCAAGTTGCAGCCATCGACGGTCGAGATTTAGACCCGGAACAAGGAGTTTATCATGCCGACAGCGGCTTGACAACCTACACGCTTTGGGGCGAAATTGCCTACCAAATTGGCGGGATACAAGGCTATCAATTACTGCAAGGTAGCGATAAAAGCGGTGTCAGTCCCGGTACTTCGGTGTTAGAAAGGTTGGCGGGGGGACAGCCGACGGTAATTATTTTAGATGAAATTGCCCGGTATTTGCGATCGGCAAAAGCCAAACAAATTGGCCGCAGCGATTTAGCCGAACAAGTGGTAGCTTTCCTATTTTCCTTGATGGATTTGGCGGCAGCGTGCGATAATTTAATATTGGTTTATTCCCTCGCCTCGACCGCAGATACCTTTGCGGAAGAAACCGCAGAATTGCAAGAAACGATGCGCGCTTCCGCCCGACAAGAAAGGGTGTTAAGCCCTTCTACAGATATCGAAATTTACAACATCGTCAAACAGCGCGTGTTTGCGACAGTTAGCGAAGAAGCGGCGCAAAAAGCGGCATCGGAATATTTGGCGGCTTATCGCAATTGCCGCGCTAATTTACCCGACGGGTGCAAAGATGCGTCATACTCAAAGGCGATCGTCCAAAGTTATCCGTTTCACCCGGAATTGTTCAATCTGCTGACTAAAAAAATTGCTTCGATTCCTGAATTCCAGAAGACGCGGGGGGCTTTACGGCTTTTCGCGCAAGTCGTGCGGCATTTGTGGGAAAATCGCAATGGTTGGGTGCCCATGATTCACACGCATCACATTCCGGTGGGGATGGATAAGGAAATTACTAACGATCTTACCTCTCGGTTGCAACGATCGCCCATGCGCCCGTGCCTCGGCGCTGATATCTACAATCCCGACGGTAGGCCGGCTTACGCACAATTGCAAGATGCGGAATGGATAGCAGCCGGAAAACCGCCGTTTTCTACTTGGGTAGGGCGAACAATTTTTCTGCATTCTTTGACTCAGGGAAATTCTTCGGGTATTCGGCTGGCGGAGTTGAATTTGTCGCTGCTGACTCCAGGGGTTGACAGCGGTTTTGTCGATCGCGTTTTAGAAACATTAACTAAGGTAGCCTGGTATTTAGACTTCGATCCGATCACATCCTTGGCGCGGTTTAAAGAAGAACCTTCGATTAACAAAATTATTACCGAAGAGAAAGAACAAGTCACGAGGGAATTAGCCAAAGCAGATTTGCGAACTCGCCGGGATAGCATTTTTGCCAAGAAATTCTTTACTTTAGTTTCTAATGTCGAAACTCCCGGAAATGTAGACGACAACCCGGAGGATGTGGCGCTGTGCGCCATCGACTTTGACGATGAAACGGTGGATTCCTCTACCGATGCAGCCCCGGAATTAATCGAGAGAATTTTTAACAACAGCGGCGAGTCGGGGAAGTTTCGCACCTACCGCAATCGGCTGTTATTTTTAGTAGCAAATCGGCTAGAAGTAGAAACGGCCATCGACAATGCTAGAGAATACAAAGCAATTCAAAATATTCTCAAAAGTCAGAACCGCATGGAAGATTTATCGGGAAGCCAGCAGAAGCAACTCAAGGAAAGAGAAGGCGCGAAAGATATAGCTGTGAGAATATCTTTAACTAATGCTTACCGCCATTTATTTTATGCTGCAAACGACCCGGTAAAAGCACCGAAAGGATTGATGCACTACACTCTTTCCGCCCAGGATGCGAGTACGGTGAAAGGCAAAAACAACCAGCAAGATGTAATTCTCAAAGCCCTCAAAGATTGCGGCAAAATTCGCGCCGCAGAAGCTAAACCTTTCGCCCCGGCTTTTATCTTGCAAAAAGTTTGGCCTGCGGGGTTGGATAGTTGGACGACAAAGGCGCTGCGCGATGCTTTTGCTAAGGATTTGAGTTTGAATATTCTCCTCGATGCGGAAGTTTCGATGCTGCGGGAGACGATTCGCGAAGGGTTGAAAATGGGCAATTGGGATCTGAAAGTTGGGGAGAGACTGTTTATCAAAACCGATGATAGCGTGTTGGTGTTGCCGGAGACGATCGAATTTAGCGATCGCGCCCTACTGTACAGGCGCGGCATTCTCGAACCTCCAGCGCCGAAATCAGTGGAACTCAGCGCTCAATTGATGCCCGGTACCGAGGCGGCAAAATCGGTGCGGGTGAGGTGGAAAGCCAAAGGAGCACTGAGTGTTAGTTTGTATCAAAATGATAGTTTAGTGCCGGGAAATTTCTTCCCTTCCGATGAGTGTGAAATCACCATTGTGAATAACACTATTTTTCGGGTGGTGGCCGATTACGGTAACGGTGAGACAGCAGAAAAATCAACCAATGTCAATCTAAATCCTCAAGTTCCTAGCGTTCGATATAGTGACAATTCTCCTTATGTGGTGGAAGGGCTACAGGGGACTTTGTGGGAGGCGAAACCGCCGACTATCGAATTCGACGGCACGGTGAATGCGGTATTTGCCGGATTGGGCGATCGCATCAGCGACAACAAAATACAAGCCATCGAAATGCTAGAATTGTCTGTGGATCGAGTCATGGATTATCGCAAATTGGGAACAGCAATTGCCCTATTGCAGCGCTGGCAACCGCAAATCGACCAAACCGCAACCATTCAAACCGGCGACCAATTTGTGCGGCTGGAATATCAAGGACAGATGCGGGGATTTCAGAGCTTTTTCTCGACTATCAACAGTTTGTTGAACAGTCCCGACGCGCAAGCAACTGTTAGTTTGAAAATCACCTTAGAATTCAAGCCAGCTTTGCCAGCAAATGCCTCGGATATTAACAGTATAAAACAAACCCTCGATCGCAATCCGGTAGAGCGTTTAAATTTAAGGGCAAGGGTGACGTACTGATGCAGGAGTTTCAGTTAAAAGTTGTTTGCCTTGACAACAATAATTTTGCATTGGAACTCTACCAATGCGCCTACAAGAAAGCGGGAGAGAAAAAGCGTCCGGCGGCTAAAAAATTGGGGCGACTCAAAGGAAATGCTCTGGTTTTGGCGAGACAAAAAATTTATGCCACTCTCAAAGCGAATAATTACGATCCAAAAACTTTATCTCAGCAGCGACAAACGCCTTATATTTTATCAGAAGAATCCGGCGTTAGTTTGGCGATTTTATTTCAATCGCTGCAACCGCTATCGAAAACTGAACGAATTGCTAATATTGCAGAAGGGATTATGGCGATGAGTAATGAAGAGGCACATTATTGGTTTGGTAAAATTGCTAATGGCAATCGTTCAAATGCTTTGAAAGCTTTGCGAATTTTATTGGGAGATTAATCTGATGAAAGTAGCTGATTTGTCTAATGAAACTTTAGCCAAGATTAAAACAGTGCGGTGGGATCGGATTATTGAGAAGCATGAAGGGCCGTTTAAATGGGAGTCTGAGTTTAGATACCGCGAACCGGAATTTATCGAAATTGAGGGGCGGTGGGTGTTATTGCCCGTTGAAGCATCCCGTCACCAAAATATCACGATTTTGCGGGCAATTTGGAGTGCGGATGGCAACTCGCTGACTCTGTTTCTTAAGGATACAACTTTTGACGATGATATGTTTGTATCGGGATATATGGCTGTGTGCGATCGCCCGAAAGGAGAAGAGTTTTTCTTAGCAGTATTGTACCACGAATGGTTTATCATTGAAAAGACCGAGGTATTTGAAGGTTGAGCGAGATTTTTTTGGATAATACCAATGCAAATTGCAGTTTGCAATCCCTTTAGAGGCGGGCTAGAAGCAACAACCCGGAGATCCCCCCTTAGCTTGCCCCCTACTCCCCCTTAATAAGGGGGGAACAAGAGTTCAAGTCAAAGTCCTCCTTATTAAGGGGGATTTAGGGGGATCGAGAATTGTTCAAAGTCCCCCTTATTAAGGGGGATTTAGGGGGATCGAATATTGTGGCACGTCACAAATAACCAACAACCAACAACCAATAACAAATAACCAATAACAAATAACCAAAAAAATCATGCGCCCTCACCTATTCATCGAGAAAATTATGCCCGTAAACCTGCTAAACGAGCAGGTTAATTACGAACACGGCGGCAATCCATTTAAAGGATTGCACCGCTGGTATTCCCGCAAACCTTTATCCTTTTCTCGCGCTTCGGTGTTGGCGTCGATTTTACCCGCAGAGATTTCTTTAGAAGAGTTTGAATATTTGCTGGGATTGGAACCGGGGAAGGAAATTAAACTCTACAAAACTCCCCCGTCTTCGGTGCGAATTAAAAAGGTTCACGATTATTGCGAGAAAGTGTGGGGGAATCGCACGCCGACAATTTTAGATGCGTTTGCGGGTGGGGGAAGCATTCCCTTTGAGGCGGCGCGGTACGGGTTGAATGTGTTGGCGTCGGATCTCAATCCCGTGGCGGTGGTGACGATGAAGGCGGCTATGGAATATCCGCTGAAATTTGGCCCGGATTTGCAGGAGGATATTGATAAATGGGTGCAGTGGGTGGGGGATGAAGCCGAGAAAAGATTAACTGAATTTTTCCCATCTTTACCGGGGGAAACTGTGCAGAATTATTTGTGGGCGCATACGGTGGTTTGTCCGAGTTGTCAGTCGGTTGTGCCTTTGAGCCCGAATTGGTGGTTAGATAGATCGCCTGGTGGTGCAAAAAAAGGTCAATGGTGTGCGGTGAAACCCATTCCCAATCGAGAACAGAAACGGGTTGATTTTGAGTTGGTGAAGGGGAAGAAAGGCAAGGATACGACGATTCAAACCGATGCGGGTGAGTACGATCCTAGTGATACAGCAACAATGGGTAGAGGTGTAGCTAAATGCCCCAATTGCGATCATGTTATTGACAATGAATTTACTTATGAGCAAAGTCGAACTATTGGAATGGGGCATCAAATCTATGCGGTTGCTTATCGACGTGGCGAAGGTAGCTTAGAGTTTAGATTACCTCAAGCAATAGATTTGAATATTTTGGAAAAAGTTCAAGACTTTTTAGATAAAAATTTAACTCATTGGGAAGATTTGGGAATTTTTCCCAATGTAAATATTCCTTACGGTCATCAGTTTGCAGAAAGAAGCTCTTTTCTGCGTCAAGGTATAGATAGATGGGATAAAGTTTTCAACCCTCGACAGCTTTTAACGCTTGTCACTTATGTAGAAATTATCAACGAAGCTAAGGCGCTGCTACAGGCTGAGTATGAATTGGAGAAAGTAGAGGCTATCGCAACTTATTTAGGATTAGTATTAGATAGATGCGTTGATAAACATTGTCGTTTAGCAAGATGGCATTCAAGCCGAACTAATGTTGAAGGCTGTTCCAGTCAACACGCCTTAAACTTAATGTGGAATTATCCAGAAACAACAGGAACATCACAACTATGGAAATGGTGTGCTGAAACGGCTGCATCGGATTATTCAGAACTTTGTAAATTATTCGGCACAAAACCCCACTCAACAGGCCTCCCAGGAATCGAACAATACGACCCTAAAACCATCAAAATTTATGCCGCATCCGCCGATAGCCTCTACCACATTCCCGACAAATCTGTCAATGCAATTATCACCGACCCGCCCTACTATGCCACCATCCAATATGCCGAACTTTCCGACTTTTTCTATGTCTGGATGAAGCGCACGTTAGGCGATATATTCCCCGATTTATTCTACTCAGAACTCACCGACAAAGATAGAGAAGCCGTGGCGAATCCGTCGCGCTTCCGCAACATGGGCGCATCCCCCGACGAACTCGCCAAACAAGATTACGAAGCAAAAATGGCCCTAGCTTTTAGCGAATATTACCGAGTTTTGCGCGATGACGGCGCGATGACAGTCCAATTCAACCACAAAGAATCCGGCGCGTGGGACGTACTCACAAAATCCCTTATCGATGCCGGTTTCGAGATTACCGCATCCTGGGCCGTCAGTACCGAAAACCCCCAAAACCTCCACCAAGCCAAGAAAAACTCAGTTTCCAGTACAGTCCTTTTAGTTTGCCGCAAGCGCGACACCAACGCCGCCCAAGCTTGGTGGGACGATTTGCGCCCGGAAGTCGCCAATCTCGTCGAACAGCGCGCCCCGGAATTTGAAGCCAACGACATCAAAGGAATCGACCTTTATTTAAGCGCCTTTGGCCCGGCTTTAAACGTGTTCAGCCGTTCCTATCCCATCCTCAACAGCAGCGGCGAAGAAGTGCGCCCGGAAGTTGCATTTGCTGAAGCCAGAAAAGCCATTGCAAACTATCGCTTCCGCAAACTCGTACAAACCGATACAGCGGGTTTTGACGCGCTGACTCAGTGGTATTTCCTGGCCTGGGATGCCTTCCGCGCCGTCGAATTCCCCTTCGATGAAGCGCGACAACTCGCCCTCGCCGTGGGCGGTTTCGATGTCGTTGATTTAGCCAAAAAATACAAATTGATTGACTCGGTTAGCGGCACTTGCAAGCTTTTGACTCCGAAACAGCGGCTGAAAAAAGGTGCTTTTTCGGTGAATCCGCAAGATTTTTCGCTGACATATTTAGTGGATGGATTGCACGCAATTATTGCGCTGTATCAGGAGGATGGAAATATTCAAATTGTGCGCGAGTTTATGAAGAAAGCTAATTTGACGGATAATGATAATTTCATGCGGGCGATTGAGGTGGCGCTGAAAGTTATTCCCCGGATTGGGGATGAGAAGAAGCGGATACCGGAGGAGAAGGCTTTGTTGGATTTGTGGTTGGTGATGGATGAGATTAAGGCGAAGGTTGTTTATCAACAATTGGATATTCCGTTTGAGGGACAATTGAGTTTGTTTTAAGAGGATTTACGCGCGGGTGGTCAGTTTTTTTGAGGACACGGCAGTTTTTTTGAGGACACGGCAGTTTTTTTGAGGACACGGCAGTTTTTTTGAGGACACGGCAGTTTTTTTGAGGACACGGCAGTGCCGTGTCCCTACAATTAATCGGGCGATTATTACGTTTATAATCGAGGAAGATTGATTTTTTTGCGGTAGGGAAACGGCACTGCCGTGTCCTCCGTTGCCGTGTTATAAATGGTTTTGAGGTAGGGAAACGGCACTGCCGTGTCCTCCGTTGCCGTGTTATAAATGGTTATAACAAATAACCAATAACAAATTACTAATAACAATTATGCCGGATGTTTATGTTATCGGAGGTTGCAACGGTTCGGGAAAGACAACTGCGGCGATGCAGTTGTTGCCGCATTTTCTCAATGTGTTTGAGTATGTCAATGCTGATGAAATAGCTGTTGGGCTTTCACCTTTCAATCCCGAATCTGTGGCGATGCAAGCGGGGCGATTGATGCTGCAACGGTTGGACTCGCTATCAAATGCCGGTGCTGATTTTGCTTTTTAGACAACTCTCGCTTCTCGCAATTATGTCCGGTTTTTGCGGAAGTGTAAACTAAAAGGTTATACTGTTAATTTAATTTATTTTTGGTTGCAAAGCCCGGAATTAGCGGTTTATCGGGTGCGGCGGCGGGTAGAAAGTGGGGGGCATAATATTCCTGAAGATGTGATTCGCCGCCGCTATGAAAGAGGGAGGAAAAATTTATTAGAATTGTATTTACCTTTAAGTGATATGTGGGTTAGTTACGATAATTCTAATCCGATTCCTGAATTGATTGCAGAATGCCCTTTAAATTCTAATCCGATAATTTATCAGTCCCAGATTTGGAATACAATTACTCAGGAGGATTAATCCGATGACTCAACAAAATCAAAAATTGTCCGATCGCATCGATGCTGGTGTTAAAAAGGCGATCGCACAGGCGATCGAGAAACACCGCAGACTCGGACAATCAATTAGTATTTGGCAAGATGGAAAAGTCGTGACACTTTCTGCTGAGGAGATTCCGCCACAACAAATACCAGAATAAGTTTCGAGAAAGAGATCCCCCCTAACCCCCCGGATAGTCGGGGGGGACAAGAGTTTAATTCCATTCAAAGTCCCCCGATCTAAGGGGGATTTAGGGGGATCGAATCTTGTGGCAAATAACAAATAACAAATAACCAATAACAAATAACCAATAACAAATAACCAATAACAAATAACCAATAACCAATAACCAATAACTAATAACATGAATTTAACAGATTATCCCTGGCGGATTAGCTATTCTAGCAACGAAAATAACCCGATCGCCGATTTCTACATTCCCGCCCTAGAATGTGCCCTACAGTACGATCGCAAATCCGGCTTTTTCAACAGCGCCATCCTCAGTAAAGTCGCGCAGGGATTGGGCGCAATGCTGCACAATTGCGGGCGGATGCGGTTAATCATGGGCTGTCAGTTTAGCCCGCAGGATTTGCAAGCTATCCAACAAGGTTACGCCCTCCGAGATGCTGTTACCATCCGCCTCGATACCGATTTGCAGCCGCCCAAAACCTTCGCGCAACTCAAACATTTTGAAATCCTCAGTTGGCTGATTCAAAACAGTTATCTCGATATTAAAATTGCCGTTCCCCTCAAGTCTGACGGTTTACCAGTAGATACTGAAAGTTTACTCGATCGCCAGCATATGTTTCACGAAAAAGTTGGCATTTTTACCGACAGCAAGGGCGCACAATTAGCTTTTAGCGGTTCCAATAACGAATCTCTCAGCGGTTGGGAAAGTAATGTTGAATCTTTCCACGTTTATTGTGCCTGGGAAGGCGGCAGAGATGCCGAACGAGTTTCTGAAGAGATTTTTCGGTTTGAACAGTTGTGGAACAATTTATCGCCAAACGTGCGCGTTTTTGAAGTGCCGGAAGCGGTGAAAAATAAGTTGCTAAGCTACGCGCCTAGTAGTAAGCCTGTGTGGAGTCGGGAAGAAAGTTCGGCAACGGATTTTGTAACGGATGTAGCGGATGAGGAGGGTTCGGCAGCGGATTTTGTAGCGGATTTAGCGGATGTAACGGATGTTGGGAGTCGGGATTTAGGGGGAGTTATTGGGGATTTTGAGTTATCTCAAGATTATGCTAAGTTTGAACCGCTTTTCAATTTGTATGCTTCACCAACTTGTCTCGATTATTGTTTGAAATCTATTCCGATTAAACCTTGGCCGCATCAGATTAAGATATTGCGTAGAGTTGCGGCAAATTTCCCGAAAAGTTTCTTAATTGCGGATGAAGTTGGTTTGGGAAAAACTATCGAAACTGGGTTGATTCTCCGTTACTTGCTGGTTAGCCAAAAAGTCAAACGTGTGTTAATTTTAGCACCCGCTAGCATTCAACCGCAATGGCATGAAGAGTTGCGGGAAAAATTTAATTTGCACTTTTGGAGTTATACGAAAGGTGAATTTATCCCCGCAGGTAATTCCCCAATAACCAATAACCAACAACCAATAACAAATCCTTGGAATTCCCAAAATCTGATTTTAGCATCATCTCATTTAGTCCGTCGGAGCGATCGGGCAAAACAACTGCTAGAGGCGCAACCGTGGGATTTAGTTGTACTCGACGAAGCGCATCACGCCCGCCGTCAAAGTCCGCAAAACCGCAAGGAAACGCCGAACCGGCTGTTACAGTTAATGCAGCAGTTAAAGGAAAAAAGCCGATCGCTTTTATTATTATCCGCCACGCCGATGCAGATTGATGCGATCGAGGTTTTCGATTTATTGCACCTTCTCGGCTTGCGCGGACATTGGTCTTATGGTGAGAATTTCTGCAATTATTTTAGCACATTGTCCGCAAAGCCCGATGGCGTCCCGCCCCGCAAGCTACGCCAAACCTTGAATTTTTGGCAGCAGATGTCTGTCGGTTACTTCCAGCAAGGGGGTTCGCCCTGTTTGCGATTGCAGGAATATTTACAGAAGGGCGATAAATTACTATATTATAAACTGAGAGATGTCTGGGAAAAAAATCAGCGAATCAACCTGAAACAAGTTATTGAAGACCAAGATTTCCTCGCCACTTCCCGTCAATATTTGACAGTGAATACTCCCCTGAAAGATTTGATGTTCCGCCACACCCGCGACACCTTGCGCCAATACTATCAGCGGGGATTGTTGGATCGGGATATTCCCCGCCGCGCCGTCAGAGACAATGCAATAACTTTAGAAAATAACCGCGAAGTGCCGCTTTATCTCGCCGTCAGCAATTACGTCCGCCATTTTTACAATTTAGCGCAAAAAGACAACCGCAAAGCGTTAGGATTTTTGATGACTCTTTACCGCAAACGGCTGACAAGTTCGTTTTATGCGATTCGCGAATCCTTACAGCGCCGCCTCGAAGGAATCAGCATTACTGAGGATGATTTCAGCGATTTAGATGATGCGGATGATGTAATTTTGGAAGGGATGGAATCTTATTTTGAACCGGCAGATCCTGAAGAGATTAAATATTTAGAAGATTTACTGTATCAATTTGAGAATACTGGCGAAGATAGCAAGCTTTCGCATTTTATCACAATCTTGCGTCAGGAATTGACTGAGAGGGAAAGTGCGATCGTCTTTACGCAATATACTGACACAATGGACTATCTCCGCAGCGCTTTACAACAATTATATGGTGCTCAGATTGCTTGCTATTCCGGGCGCGGCGGAGAATTGTATCAAAACGGTGAATGGCGAACTTTTCCCAAGGAACAAATCAAAGCCAAATTCCGAGAAGGAATTATCAAAATTTTACTTTGTACCGAGTCGGCTTCCGAAGGGCTAAACTTGCAAACCTGCGGTGTTTTAATCAACTACGATATGCCTTGGAATCCGATGCGCGTCGAACAGCGGATCGGCAGGCTCGATCGCATCGGGCAGATTTATGATACTGTCAGAATACACAATTTTTACTATGACGGGACGGTAGAGGCGAAGGTTTACAAGAAATTGCGCGATCGCATCGATGCTTTTCAAACCGTTGTCGGTAATTTGCAACCGATTCTCGCAACAGTTCCCACTTTCATCGAACAGGCTGTGATGAGTGCAGATCCCGAAGAAGAGGGTGTTTTGTTGGGAGAGTTCGATCGCATTTTAGACGCGCCGCCTCCCGGTCCCGCCCTCGATGAAATGGTCGCGATGGATGTAGAATCAGACTTGCAGGAAATCCGTCAACCTCTGCCGCCGACTTCTCTGTTTCCTGAAACCATCGAAAATTTGTTTGTCAATTCTGCGATTTTAAAGCAGATGGGCGCGACTTTTGCAGCAACTTTTGGAGAAACGGGCGATCGAACTTTTAAACTAACTTATAAAAATCGTATTTATGACATCGCATTTCACCCGGATGTGTTTGCCGAAAATCCGGCGTTTGAGTTAATGAGTTTTGGGAATCCGCTGTTTGAAGAATTGGTCGATCTAGCCCGACAATTTTAGGTTTGTTGTTGGGTTCTGACGCGCCAGAACCCAACGACAAACTTTAATTTTTGGATCGCAAAGGAGTCATGCAATTTGAGATTTTACAGCGTATTCCAGGTTGGTAGGGACACGGCAATGCCGTGTCCCTACCGAGGATATATATCTGGGGTGTGTTTCATAAACCGGGAATCTGCTGTAGGTTTGTATTTGAGCCTCTTAGCGCGAAGATTGCAACTGCAAACAAATTTCAACCTGTCGGGAAATCAACCAAAACGGCCGCTGACATAATCCAAAGTAGACTCTTCCTTCGGACTTTGGAAAATCACCTCAGTTTTGTCACACTCCACAAGATAGCCAAACCGCTTCCCATCGTCAGAAAGTTTAGCATTGAAAAAAGCAGTAAGGTCAGAAACCCGAGAAGCCTGCTGCATATTGTGAGTCACAATTACGATGGTATACTTCTCCTTGAGTTCCCGCATCAACTCCTCAACCTTAATCGTCGAAATCGGGTCAAGAGAAGCGCAAGGTTCATCCATCAATACTACATCAGGATTAATTGCGATCGCCCTAGCAATACACAAACGCTGCTGCTGACCGCCCGAAAGAGAAAAACCGCTTTGCTTTAACTTATCCTTAACCTCATCCCACAAATAAGCTTGTTGGAGCGACTTTTCCACCAGCTCATCCATATCTCCCTTATAATTATTCACCCTCGCACCGTAAGCAATATTGTCATAAATTGACTTCGGGAAAGGATTCGGCTTTTGAAACACCATCCCAATCTTGCGGCGCACCTCCACAGCATCAATATCAGGATCGTAAAGATTTTGACCTTGGTAATGAATTCTACCCTCTAAACGAAAACCGTTAACTAAATCGTTGAGGCGGTTAAAACATCGGAGAATTGTACTTTTGCCGCAGCCAGAAGGCCCGATCAAAGCAGTAATCCGATTTTTAGGAATTTCTAGCGAAACATTTTTCACCGCGTGAAAACCGCCGTAAAAAATATTGATATTTTCAGTCCGTAAAACAGTTTCCGTCTGCTTGTCCAAATCCATCATCATACAAATAACTATCCTCTTAATTTTTTCAGAACCAGCGAATCTTGTCAGTTGTTAGTTGTCAGTTGTTAGTTGTTAGTTGTTAGTTGTTAGTTGTTAGTTGTTAGTTGTCAGTTGTCAGTTGTCAGTTGTCAGTTGTTAGTTGTTAGTTGTCAGTTGTTATTAGCTAATACTTTCATACCAACTGCCAACTGCCAATGACTAATGACCAATGACTAATGACCAATGACTAATGACTAATAAACCTTTTGGCGAGTAGCCCAGCGAGACAGAATACTCGTCAGCAAAACCATCAACACCAAAATTAAAGATGCAGCCCAAGCCAACTCTTTCTGTGCCTTAAACGGAACCGTTGCAAAGTTATAAACCAAAACCGCAAGACTCGGAGTTGGCTTATCAAATCCTGTCGGCCAAAAAGGCGAATTCAGCGCCGTGAAAATCAAAGGAGCAGTTTCTCCAGCAGCGCGGGCAATTGCCAGCGTCACACCAGTTAAAATAGCCGGAATTGCCGCAGGCAAAACTACCTGCAACACTGTTTGATAATTAGAAGCACCCACACCCACCGACGCCCATCTAATATCTTGCGGGACGATTTGTAGGGCTTCGTCAGTAGTTCGCACAATTGTCGGTAACATCAACACAGCCAGCGCCGCGCCCCCTGCAATTGCCGAAAAACCTCCCATATTTACCACGAACAAACCGTAGGCAAATACCCCGGCAATAATCGAAGGAACGCCGCTGAGGACATTAGTAGCAAAGCGCACCCAGCGAGTGATTTTGCCGCTGCTGAACTCCGACAAATAAACGGCGGCCAACACGCCAAAAGGAACAGCAATTAGAGAAGCAATTCCTACGGTCATTAATGTACCGAGAATGGCATTGGCGATACCGCCTCCCGACAGTCCCGGTGCGGGCGGCAGCTTCGTAAACAAGTCTAAATTTAGGCGATTAAAACCTTGTACGGCTACGTAGGAAAGCACTGCAAACAAAGGCAGCAGAGTGACAGCCAGACAAGCTCCAGCCAGTACAGTCATCGCCATACCAAACAGCGCTTGCGGGCTGTTTTTAACCTTCTTCAAACTGCCTGTTTTCGATCCAAAAGGATTCTCATCGGAGACGCTCTTTGACATAAACTAAAACTATGTAGGAAATTGTGCCAAACTTCTAGTTGTACTTCGCTCTTACTTGAGAAACAATCCACTCTGCCAAAATATTGACAATCAGTGTCATAATAAACAGAATTAGCCCCGCGTACATCAGAGCGGCCACTTGCAATCCAGAAGCTTCGGCAAATTGATTTGCCATCAGAGAAGCAATAGTATTTGCAGGAGCTAGCACAGAAGCACTTAACTGATTGGAATTTCCAATTAACAGCGTTGCGGCCATCGTTTCTCCCATCGCCCTGCCGAGGCCTAGCATAATTCCGCCGACAATGCCGGAAAAAGCTGCTGGTACGAGGACTCTAAAGATTGTTGTCCAGCGAGTTGCTCCCAAACCCAGAGATGCTTGTCGCAATTCGGGGGGGAGGCTTGCTAAACAGTCGCGCGAGATAGCAGTAATAATGGGCAAAGTCATAATCCCCAAAATTACTCCGGCGGGTAACATTCCCGGCCCCACTGGCGCTGTGCTAAAAATTGGCAGCCATCCGAAGTTACCGTTGAGAAACTTTCCGATGTTGGTAATAATGGGGATCAATACAGCAATGCCCCACAAACCATAGACTACGCTGGGAATGGCGGCTAAAAGTTCTACTAAAAAAACTAAAGCTGTACGCACTGGCAGCGGCAAAAAGTCTTCGCTCAAAAAGATGGCAGTCCCTACTCCTAATGGTACTGCAATTAGGAGCGCGATCGCAGAACTGGCGATCGTCCCGTAAATCATCGGCAGCGCACCGTACTCTTCTTTAACCGGATTCCAATCACTGCTAAACAGAAAGCCCAAACCGTACTGTTGAATCGCTGGTAAAGCTCTGAAAGCAACGGTTAGCGCGATGACCAGCAAAATTACGCCAACTCCGATTCCCAAAATCCGAGTCAGCCAGATAAAGCCTTGGTCTAAGGATTTTTCTATCCGAGAGCGGGAACGCTTCTCTGATTGAGCGATGTTACTATCTGAAACCATATACAAAAATCCAAAAAAATAGTAAGGAAAAATTGCATTTTTGCCAAAAAACTAGAACCAACTGGAGAAATGCACAGGCGCTAGAAGGAATCAAAATACAGAGGCGGGACACCTGTTCCACAAGGAGGAAGAGAAGAGAAGAGAGGATGTTGATAAGTGATGCACTGATTATTATCTAAAAGAAGGGCCGGTTGATTAATTTCCTGACTTGTCCAAAAATATTTCCGCTCCAACCCACCTCTAGAGAAATATCTCTTTTCCTTCTTCCTTCTTCCCTCTTCCGTCTTCCTTCTTTTCACCCTGAGCGAAGCCGTTATAGCCTTCTTCCTTCTTCCTTCTTCCGACGGACTTACATCCGTTACATCCGTTACATCCGTTACATCCCGTACATTGCTCGTTGCCGAACTTCCGACTTCACGCTTGACTTCTTCCTTCAATAACTATTTACCAATCTCAATCTTGTAGTCGGGGCTGATGCCGTCGGCTGCCAAAGCAACTTTTTCTCTGACGTTTTGGGGTAGAGGAACGTAACCCAATTCTGCACTAACTTTTTGACCTTCGGTTAAGCCGTATTCCACCATTGCCTCGATAACTTTGGCTTTGTTGGGGTCTGCAACTTTTTTGGGAACGAGCATCCAAGTGTAGGTGACAATTGGATAGGATTGAGCACCTTCGGGGTCTTCGATAAATGCTCGCAGGTTTTCCGGCAGGGGCGCAGTTGCTAAAGCTTGAGAAGCTGAGTCGTCTGTAGGTACTACAAATGTGCCTGCTTTGTTTTGCAAAGATGCAAATTTGACGTTGTTGTTTTTGGCGTAGCCATATTCGATGTAGCCGATGCTGCCTGCTGTTTGCAGGAGTTGGCTGGTGACGCCTTCGTTGCCTTTTGCACCTACGCCTACGGGCCACTGTACTGTTTTGCCCTCGCCTACTGCTGTTTTCCAGTCGGGGCTGATGGCGCTGAGGTGTTTGGTGAAGATGGCGGTGGTGCCGCTACCGTCGGAACGGTGGACGACGGTGATGTTTTGGTCTGGCAATGTTACACCGGGATTGGCTGCTGCTATTTTGGGGTCGTTCCACTTGGTAATTTTACCGAGGAAGATTTCTGTGTAAACGTCTCTGGGCAGTTTGAGTTCGGTTACTTCTGGCAGGTTGTAGCCGATGACGATGCTGCCGGCTGTCATGGGTAGCAAAAGTACGCCTTTGTCTGCTGGAACTTTGGCGATTTCGTCGTCTTTCATGCCGGTGTCGCTGGCCCCAAAGTCTACTGTGCCTTTGGTAAATTGTTCGACTCCGGCGCCGCTGCCTACTGATTGATAGTTAATTTGTACTTTGGGGTGGATTTTGTTGAAGTCTTGAAACCAGCGCTGATATAGGGGGGCGGGGAAGGATGCGCCTGCTGCGGTTATGGCTACGTCTGAGGATAGGGTGAGTTTGTTGTTTGCGGCTGTGCCTGTGGCTGCAACGGGGGATGCTGCGGTGTCGCCGGGGCTGGGGCTGCTGCTGGTTGTGCTGCCGCCACAAGCTGCTAAGCTGAGGGCGATCGCCACAGCGGAAATTGCTGTTGTCGCACGATTTGGATTAATCAGGTTCAGACGAAAAATCATAGGTATACAAAATCTGCGATCGTTATACGGATGTCCGGCCATAGCATATCGCGCGAAAGTAAAGGTTAGGTTAAGAATCTTTACTTTCGATCGCAACTTAATATGAATTAACATTAATTTAATTCATTGATGAGCTTGGCAAGTGTAATTTTATAAGATGGGTGAAAGATCAATTGGTGGGGAAACAAGGGTGCGATCGCCCGATCGGGTTAGCAATCCCTGGTCTTGAGCTCAAAGCTTGCATTCGAGAGGATCGCGAAAAATTCCCACGATTAAAGTATCGCAACATCCAGGTTTGAGAACCAGAAAACCCTACAATGGTGGTTGTTTTGACAGTAGTGCTAGTATTGAGAACTTAAAAGTTGCGGGCACTCCAGCCTGCATCGGATCAATGCTGATGATATATAGCCGAGTCTCAAAAAGATGAGGTACTATCCGGCATCGGGTATTGGGCATAGGGCCTAAAAGCATAGGGCCTAAAAGCATAGGGCCTAAAAGCATCGGGCCTAAAAGCATCGGGCCTAAAAGCATACCTCACTTTTTAGAGAACCGATATAGCAACCGCCCTGACGGTTACGACGTTCTGGCATTGCACAAACATAAACAGTCGATTGTAACTTCCTCTTGACTTCTTCTTCCTTACCTTCCTTCTGCCGACGGACTTACATCCGTTACATCCGTTAAATCCGCTACAAAAGAAGCGGACGTACTTCCTTCTTCGTGATGACCAATGACCAATGACCAATGACCAATGACCAATGACCAATGACTAATGACTGATGACTAATGACTTCTTCCTTCAACATCTGCTATAATGCCTGCTCCTCTTGAATTAATCTGGGCTTTTATTGGTTTGCTCCTAACGATTGGAGGCAATTTTTTGCCTGCATCTGTGACAATGCCGATCGGGTTGTGGGACGATCGCGGACTGCAGGCGTACTCTTTAGGCGTGACTTATCAAATTGGAGCCGTGTTGCTAGTAGGCTGCATGGGCGGCAAAAATGCTGCTGCTCTCTCGCAAATTGCCTATTTGGTATTAGGATTAACTTTGTGGCCGATTTTCGACCGAGGCGGCGGCATCGGCTATCTTAAAGAAGCGAGTTTTGGGTATTTGCTGGGTTTTGTGCCTGGTGCTTGGGTGTGCGGCTGGGTCGCTTTTAAGGTGGCTTCGCGACTGGAATCTATGGCTTTTAGCTGTTTGTGCGGTTTATTTACAGTTCACGCGATCGGCTTAATTTATCTAATTTTTAGTTACTTGCTGATTCCTGGCAAAAAAGTACCTTTATTAAATGAAATTCTGACCTATTCGGTTTATCCCCTGCCGGGACAATTGGCGGTGGTTTGTGCGATCGCATTGCTATCATTTACTTTGCGCCGCTTGATGTTTTATTGATTAGTCATTAGTCATTAGTCATTAGTCATTAGTGATTGGATGTTATGGCCGAAAGTGGCCAGAGTACAAAGCCTCCCGATTTATCCGTGGTGTCAATTATTCAATCGATATTGGGTTATACTGTCATTGCACAACGGGAGAATCATCTCGCTGCGGCTGATAAATATCCGATGCCCTATATTTAATTCCCCAATCCATGCGTTTTAAAAGAAATCCCTTGTTCTGGGTTGCTGCTATTATCAGTTTAGTTTTAGACCACCTAAGCAAGTTTTGGGTAGTGCAAAATTTTGACTTGACAATTCCTCCGCAGACTCAGCCGCTGTTACCAGGGATATTTCACTTCACTTATGTTGTTAATACTGGTGCGGCTTTTAGTTTGTTTAGCAATGGCGGGGCGAGTTGGTTGCGCTGGCTGTCTTTGGGGGTGAGTGTGGGATTGATGGTGTTGGCTTGGTTCGGGCCGCGAATTAACCGCTGGGAACAAGCTGGCTACGGTTTGATTTTGGGGGGCGCGCTGGGTAACGGGATCGATCGATTTGTTTTGGGCCACGTTATAGATTTTCTGGATTTTCGGATAATTCGGTTCCCGGTGTTTAATCTGGCAGATGTGTTTATTAATGCTGGGATTATCTGTTTGCTGATTGCGACTTTTCACGGCCCACCGCCGCCGAAAAACCGAGACGCGAGTAATTCTATTTCAGAGTAACTTTGAAACACCAAGTTCGGAAACGGATTAGTAAAAGCGGATGTAACAGATGTAACTGCTAACTAATCCTAGGCTGCGCTGGTCGATTATTTTTTTTAAAATATTTATACTTTATCTGCATAAAATCTCGATCGGGCAACCGCTGAGTGAAGGCAGATGCAACGCAGATAATTTCCATTCAATAATTGAAATTGACTGAGTGCAATGCAAGTCTATTCAGAAATTATACACCATACAATAACTTTGAAAATAACTTAAAATAAGATAGTAACAAACCTATTGTTAAAGTTAAACTTGCCCATGACTCCTAACCCATTTGCCCAAGAACGGCTGCTGTTTGCCCCAGCAACCCCCGATGCTGATGCTATTCCGACTATTTTTGCATTTCCCAACGAGTACACCGTTGGCATCACCAGTCTCGGCTATCAGATAGTGTGGGCTACTTTGGCTGTGCGATCGGATATTGAAGTCAGCCGTTTATTTACTGATATCCGCGAACAACTTCCCCGAGATCCAGAATTACTGGGATTTTCGCTTTCTTGGGAACTTGACTATGTAAATATTCTCAATTTATTAGAATCTCTAGATATTCCGATTTGGGCATCTAAACGAACTGACAATCATCCGATAGTATTCGGTGGCGGCCCCGTTTTTACGGCGAATCCAGAACCTTTTGCAGATTTTTTTGATGTGATTTTGCTGGGAGATGGCGAACATCTCATTGACAATTTTATTGATGCTTGTAAAGAAGTCCGTACCGCCGACAGAAAAACTAAATTGCGCTATTTAGCCCAAGTTCCGGGAGTTTACGTCCCCAGTTTGTACGAAGTAACTTATCTGGATGCCACTGAGGGTATTAAATCGATTCAGCCTGTCGATTCGGGAATTCCCAGTATGGTTGAAAAACAGACGTACCGCGGCAATACTTTATCTGCTTCTACTGTGGTGACAGAAAAGGCTGCTTGGGAAAATATTTATATGGTGGAAGTGGTTCGGAGTTGTCCAGAAATGTGCCGTTTTTGTTTGGCAAGTTATCTGACTTTGCCGTTTAGAACTGCGAGTTTGGAGGATTCGTTAATTCCGGCGATCGATCGCGGTTTAGCTGTGACTAATCGTTTGGGTTTGTTGGGTGCTTCTGTGACTCAACACCCGGAATTTGAACAGTTGCTGGAACATTTGAATCATCCAAAATACGACGGCGTGCGGCTGAGTCTTTCTTCGGTACGCACGAATACGGTGACAGTTAGGTTGGCAGAAATCTTGACAAACAGAGATAGTAAATCTGTGACAATTGCGGTGGAAAGCGGGAGCGATCGCCTCCGCAAAATTGTTAATAAAAAACTCACTAACGATGAAATTATCCAAGCTGCAATCAATGCTAAAGCTGGCGGTTTAAAGGGTATTAAACTTTACGGTATGGCGGGAATTCCCGGCGAAGAAATGGAGGATTTGGAGGAGACGGTGGCGATGATGCGGGCGATTAAAAAAGCGGTTCCTGGTTTGCGGTTGACTTTTGGATGCAGCACTTTTGTCCCGAAATCTCACACTCCTTTTCAGTGGTTTGGAGTGAATAAAGATGCGGAGAAGAGGCTGAAGTTTTTAGATAAAGAATTGCGGAAGTTAGGTTTAGAATTTAGACCTGAAAGCTATAACTGGTCGGTGATTCAGGGTTTGTTGTCGAAGGGCGATCGGCGTTTGTCTAAGCTGTTAGAATTAGTGCGGCATTACGGCGATACTTTGGGCAGTTATCGGCGGGCTTTTAAGGAGTTGCGGGGACAGTTGCCGGAGATGGATTTTTATGTTTTTAAAGAGTGGGAATTGGACCAGGTTTTGCCTTGGAGTCATTTAAAAGGGCCGCTACCGGAGGCGACTTTGAAGAAGCATTTGGCTGAGGCGATGAGTCATTTTAGGACGAAGGATTTGCAGTTGACGAGTTAAGAAATAGCGGATGCGAAAGTGCGTTAGCGAAGCCCGCCCCTACGGGGGCTACGCCAACGAAGAGGATCGCATCTTTGCAAGTAAGTAGATTGAAAGCTAACTTAACAAGATAAAATAAGGAGCGACGTACTATAATACAATTATGCCAGAAGTCCAACCCAAGGAAATTCAGCGTTATGTCACCTCAGATGGCAGAGTACCTTTCGCTGAGTGGTTTGATTCCTTCAAAGATACAAACACTCAAGCCAAGATTCGATCTAGGCTAAATCGGGTTGTTACTGGTAATTTGGGAGACTATCGTTCAGTTGGAGAAGGAGTTTGCGAACTCAGAATAGAGTATGGCCCTGGTTTCCGAATCTATTTTGGGCAAGTTGGAACAACAATTGTGCTTCTCCTCTGCGGTGGAGATAAAAGCACTCAAAACCGAGATATCCTCCAAGCAAAAGAATACTGGACAGATTACAACAGGATTTAAAACAATGGCTAAAAGTATCCCAGATCATCCGTTTTTGATTGAATCTCTGAGACAAAACCCGGCATTGTCAGCCGCCTATATAACGGCGACTATAGAGGAAATCGACCCGGAACCTGAATTGCTGAAACTTGCTCTGGGCGATGTAGCAGAAGCTCTGGGTCAACCAAAAATGACTCCTGAACAATATGAATGGCACTTAAAAAGACTGGATGAATTGCTGTCGCAGCAAGGAAATGATGCGATTTATAATCTGGGAACTTGGCTGAATGCTTTGGGGTTGAAACTAACTGTTGCTGTTTGTACAGATACAGAGGATCATACTGCAAATGCTGAAATTAGATCCGAATTAACTGTTTAGCTCAATTCAACAAATGCCTAATTTTCGATATTCATCCCTAATTAATTCTGCCGTTGAAACTGTCTGGAACTTTCACGAAAGACCGGATATTCTGCAACTTTTGACTCCGCCTTGGCAACCGGTGAAAATTATTCGCCGCGAGGGGGGACTTGATGTGGGTGCGGTATCAGAATTTCGGCTGTTATTGGGGCCGATTCCGGTAAAATGGGTGGCGACTCACACTGAGTGCGAACAATATCGCTTATTTGTTGACGAACAAACTGAGGGGCCGATGGCGCGTTGGACTCACCGACACGAGTTTACCACAGAAAATGGCCAGACTCGATTGACAGATGCGATCGCATTTTCGATTCCGGGCGGCCCGATTGTCGATTTGCTGTTAGGTTGGTGGGTGGAAATGCGGTTAACAGATATGTTTCGCTACCGCCACGAAGTCACAAAAAGAGAGTGCGAAAAAAATGCAAACAACGGCTGAATATTACTGTGCTTTCTGCGGCGAACCGAGTACAACTTTTGTTGATATCAGCGCTGGTAGGGAGCAATCTTATATCGAAGATTGTCAGGTTTGCTGTCGCCCGAATGTTCTGTATGTCAGAATAGATGAAGATACCCTGGATATTGAAATTGATACTGACTATCAAGAATAAGTGACTATCAAAATGTATGAATTGCATTTGATACAGACTTGGTGGAATTCATGAATTTTGAAGCGGCTGCTTCTACGAATGCCTTAAAAATTCCAGAGTTTACCGAACATTTTGGCGACATTTCTGGATGCCACTGAATTGCTATCATCCAAGGGTGATAGCAGTGTTCCATTGCTTCTACCAAAGTGTCAGGTGCATCGGCTACAATTCGCCAATCTGATGTTACCTTCCGCACTGCTTGATGATGCCAGGAAACAACGGTTGTTGAAGTTTTTCCCATAATTTTTGCGAGGCGACTGTTGGGTTCAATTTCAATGGTATGCTCGATCGCACGTGGGGGAATTCCGGTGCCGTGACGAACCTCCTCTCCGTAAGCATCCGGTACATGAATCACCAAACTGCCGCCGCTGGCTACGTTCAGCATTTGCATTCCGCGACAAATCCCCAACACAGGTATGTCAGACTTCAAAGCTAGCTTAGCTAAGTTTAATTCAAAATTGTCGCGTTCTGCGTTAACTGAGTAAACTGTGCGATCGCACAAACCGCCATAAATTTCGGGGTTAATATCTCCGCCCCCCGAAAAAATCAAACCGTCTACTGCATCAAAAATACTAGCTGCATCTAATTGATTGGGTGGCAACAAAATCGGAATGCCGCCAGCCGCTTGCACTGCATCAATATACGATCCATTTAAGCAATATTCTCCTGCTAGGCTGCGGTTGTAAGTTGTGATACCAACGATCGGATGTTTCTTCATTTGCTAGAGAGTTAGAGATAATTAATTAGATTGATACTCAGATTTTGCACTATTTGTAATCAGTCTTTCACGGGCTGGTTAGAAGTTCATCCCACAAAAACGTACTTATTGTGAAACAGGCATCTTGCCTGTTTCTTGTCTGATTTATTGTGATTGATTTCTAGATTACACTAAAAATCCCCTGTACTGCTGTCTAATTTGTAACAGTTTCCGCACCATTTTCTGGCAACGACTTGCGCGTACACAGATAAGCCAGGGGTCCGAATAGCGGCACTAATGTTACTGCCCAAAATGCTGTAGAGTTCTGCATTCCTCGGCGCGCCATGTCGTCGGCTAATAAGGCAGGAAATAGCAGGGAAAGCATACAAAAATCTAAACTCATTACATGGATAAAGCGGCTGGTTTGCCAATGTTGAAAAAAATCAGACCAATCGCCTTTTGTCAAGCCAAAGGCAACTAACGCAGCAGCGCCTAATGTTAGGAAAATTCCAGTCAAACGGGAATCTAATACTTTTAAAAATATATTTTTAGTGCCTGTAAATTCTGGATTAGGTTCGCGCAGGGCTAAATAAGGCAGCAAGGCAAATGCGCCGACTCCAAAGGATAAAGTAGCAAACAACCATGCAGGTATTTTCTGCCCCCTGCCGTCAGCAAATAAGACGCAACTGTAGATGAGCGGCCAGACTCCCATGATGTTGAACAAGGCTACAATTAAAGGGTTGATGCCTGCTATTTGGCCTGTGGCAAGATTTGTAATTAGTGCGATCGTTTCTGGGCTATCCGGCGGTGCGAATACAAAGGCGTAGGTGCTGAATGCAATCCACAGCAGCCAAAATCCAATTTTTCTGAACATAGTTAGTTTTTCTTGCTTCCGATCTTACTATAGCAAGCTTAAGGGTTTTTGAATAAGACTTTTTTTGTTTACCGCAGAGGGCGCAGAGGGCGCTGAGAAAGATGGGAGAATAGCTGAATGTATTGCTATTTGGTGTTGCGGGTTTTGGGCAGATTGCTGAATTTTTGCATAAATTGGCGATCGATCCAATCTTTCCAGTACCACAATAACGGTGATTCCCACATGAACGATCCGCGAGAGGCGATCGCCCTTTTATTCCCTGTACCAATTAAGGCTAAATATTGTGACTGCGGTGCAAACGGTTTCAGCGGTTTTTGTGATAAAAAATGCTGCAAGTTTTCAAACAGCGGTTTGCCCTGACGCACGGCAAACACGCCTGCTTTGGGACGGGGATAATTCACCATCGCGCAGATGTCTCCAGCCCCAAATACGTTGGGGTGAGAGACTGATTGGAGGCAATCGTTGACTTGCATAAAGCCTTTTGAGTCGGTGGCCAAACCGGATTCTTTTATCCAATTGGCTGCCGATGCTTGTGTCACCCAAAAAATGATCTCGCACTCAACTTTCAAACCCGATTCACAACAGATGGCATTGGGCATTGGGCACTGGGAATTGGGAATTGGGCATGGGGCATTGGATGCTATTTCAATCATTTCTTGGTTTTCTATAGCACGGACTTTTTCCATTAAATGTACTTTAATGCCACGACTAATCAGAATTTCTTTGAGGCGATGACGTACTCTATAGTTATGTCCCTGCATCAATTCAGCCCCGCTGTGAAACAAGTGAATTTCTAATCCCTCTTCCTGCTTAAACTTTCCTGTTGTGTTGTTAAAAATCCATCCGTTAAATCCGTTACAAAATCCGCTGCCGAACCCTTCTCCCTTCGCAAGATGAGATTGCATATTCAATGCTAATTCTACGCCACCGGCACCGCCGCCGACAATGGCGATCCGCAGCGGTTTTTGGGGATGGTTTTGTCTTTCGGAAATTAACTGATTCCAGCTAGCTAAAAACTCCGGTACCGGTTTAGCTGGAATGGCATATTCTGCGGCACCAGGCACCGATAGAGTCGCGGGAGTGCTGCCGATATCTACAGAAAGCACGTCAAAATTAACTGGAGGGCGAGTTTGACAAATAACTAAATTTTTGCTAAAGTCGATGGCGATCGCCCGATCGACCAATATTTGACATTTGGCAAATTCCGCGAGCGATCGCAAATCGATGTGACATTCATCATAATCGTAAAACCCAGCAACGTGCCCCGGCAGCATCCCCGAATAAGGCGCGTACAAGACATCGCTAATCAAAGTCAAACGCACTCCTGGCAGCGGTTTGATGCCGAACATTTTTAATACAATAGCATGACTGTGGCCGCCACCAATTAAGACTAAATGTTTCACAAATTAGATATGTTCGATCGAGATTTTTCACCACAAATATTGTACAGCACTCGCACTCCCGCAGACCGCACTGTCCGGTCAGGAGAATTTGCAGCGCGTAACTAATTCTAGCCCAGCACTTTGACAAAATGCTCTGACTTACCCTCTGGATCGCAGATTATATTTGACCGGCGCGGCGATCGTACATTCAGCACAAATTGCTGTAGACTGTAGAACGAGCAAACTTCATCACCAAATTATGCCGGGGTGTGTTTTATAGCTAATTAACCATTCACAACTATGACATTACGCATCATTCCTCGCAGTTGGCAGCGATCGATTAAAACAATTTTCCCGCTGCTATTTGCGATATCATTCATTATAGTATTGCTGGTTAATAACTTAACTCCGGCGATCGCCCAACAACCCCGCCAAGAAATTCGCGGAGTTTGGATGACGACAAACGACAAAGACATCCTCAGAGATAGCCACAAACTAGGAGATGCGATCGCTAAATTAAAGCGGTTAAATTTCAACACAATATATCCCGTAGCCTGGAACTCTGGCTATGCAATGTATCCCAGCCCAGTCGCCCAGCAAAGAGACATTCAACCATTTGTTTACAGAGGGTTAGACGGACAGGATATGCTCGCAGATTTAATTGCCCAAGCCCACCGCCAAGGCCTGCTAGTAATTCCTTGGTTTGAGTTTGGTTTTATGACACCTCCCACCTCAGAATTAGCATTAAACAATCCCGATTGGCTGACACAAAAACAAGACGGCAGCCAAACATCAAACAGCGCAGGTGGCGAAGTAGTTTGGCTTAATCCATTTCATCCAGAAGTGCAGGAATTCATTACCGAACTCGTACTAGAAATCACCACCCAATATAACGCCGACGGCATTCAATTTGACGACCACATGAGTTTGCCATCAGAATTTGGCTACGATGAATACACCATTGCTTTGTATACCAAAGAAACCAAAAAAGCACCGCCCAAAGATTTTGAAGATCCAGCATGGGTGAAATGGCGAGCCAATAAAATCACCGCTTTTATGTCGCAGCTAAATCAAGCAGTAAAAGCAGTAAAACCCAACGCTATATTCTCAATTTCTCCCAATTACTACGAATTTGCTTACAAGCATCACCTGCAAGATTGGCTGAATTGGGTGCGTTTCGATATTGCCGACGAACTAATCGTGCAAGTTTACAGTCCAAATCTACAATCATTTGTGGACAAGATTAGCCGTCCAGAAATGCAAGAAGCACACCAAAAGATTCCCACCGGAGTTGGGATTATGACAGGTTTGAGAAATCGCCCAGTAGCGATTCAGCAAATTCAATCCCAGGTGCGCGCCGTCCAACAATACGGCTTAGGTGCGGCTTTCTTCTACTACGAAAGCTTGTGGGAAGATGCACCGGAACCAATTGGCGATAGATTTTCTCAATTTAGTGAATTCTTCCCATTTGCTGCATTCCGAACAGCGCTACAAATACCCAGACGCGCCGCAACTTTCCCACCGCCGCCGCCACCCAAACCAGACCCGAAAGCTAAGCCCCAGCAACCTATAAAAGACTCCGCACCTTCGCCCTCACCAACCACATCACAAAAGTAAAGAGTCATTAGTCATTAGTCATTAGTCATTAGTCATTGGTTGTTGGTTATTGGTTATTGGTTATTGGTTGTTGGTTATTGGTTATTGGTTATTGGTTATTGGTTACTGGCTACGAATTCCCAATCCCTCCGCTTCGCTCCGCCCAATTCTCACTTCCCAATAACAACTAACAAATAACAACTAACAGCTAACAGCTAACAGTCAACAGTCAACAGTCAACAGTCATTGGTCATTGGTCATTAGTCATTAGTTGTTGGGAATTGGTTATTGGTTATTAGTTATTGGTTATTGGTTATTGGTTATTGGTTATTGGTTATTGGTTACTGGCTACGAATTCCCAATCCCTCCGCTTCGCTCCGCCCAATTCTCAATCCCCAATAACAACTAACAAATAACCACTAACAACTAACAGCTAACAGCTAACAGTCAACAGTCAACAGTCAACAGTCATTGGTCATTGGTCATTAGTCATTAGTTGTTGGGAATTTGTTATTAGTTATTAGTTATTGGTTATTGGTTATTGGTTACTGGCTACGAATTCCCAATCCCTCCGCTTCGCTCCGCCCAATTCTCAATCCCCAATAACAACTAACAAATAACAACTAACAGCTAACAGCTAACAACTAACAGTCATTGGTCATTGGTCATTAGTCATTGGTCATTAGTTAAAGGCCCACAATAAAATTCACTCTTTGACAGAAGTGCAAGATTTCAGAGCAGAGTTAATATAACAACCATCAATAAGAATGCAAACTAACCAAAAAATTTTACTGCCAAAAATGGGCTGCGGCACTTGGGCCTGGGGTAATAGATTACTCTGGGGTTACGATGAAAGTATGGACGAGGAATTGCAAGCTGCATTCAATCTTTGCGTCAGCAGCGGTGTCACCTTGTTCGATACCGGCGATTCTTACGGAACAGGAAAATTAAACGGACGCAGCGAACAGCTTTTGGGGCAGTTTTCTCAACAATATCAAGGTGCAAATAAAGACAATATTTGTATTGCGACAAAACTAGCAGCTTATCCTTGGAGGCTGACGCGACAATCCATGATATCCGCTGGTAAAGCCTCGGCTTCGCGGCTCGGAAAAAATGTAGATTTGGTGCAAATGCACTGGTCTACAGCTAACTACGCTCCTTGGCAAGAGGGGGCTCTTTTGGATGGTTTAGGCGACCTTTACGAGCAAGGATTGGTCAAGGGTGTAGGTTTGTCTAATTACGGGCCGAAACGGCTGAAATGGGTGCATCAAAGATTTAGCTCCCGCCAAATTCCAATTGTTACTTTACAAGTGCAATATTCGCTACTTTCTACCTATCCGGTGACAGAACTCGGATTGAAAGATGTTTGCGATGAATTGGGGATAAAATTAATTGCTTACAGTCCTTTAGCCTTGGGGTTGCTGACGGGTAAATACTCGAAAAATGGCTCTCTTCCGAAAGGTATTCGAGGTTTGGCGTGCAAGCAGCTACTTCCGGGAATGCGATCGCTTTTGGGATGTTTGCGAGAAATAGCGGCATTCAGAAACAAGACTGTTTCGCAGGTAGCAATCAACTGGTGCATCTGCAAAGAAACTATTCCCATTCCCGGCGCTAAATCTGCCGCACAGGCGAGGGATAATATTGGTGCTTTGGGCTGGGAATTAGACTCCGGCGAGATTGCAGAATTGGACAAGGCGGCGGCGAGTGTGGATAAAAAAATGGTGCAGAATATCTTTCAAACGAGATAACCCGGTTCGTAGTGAGGAATGCGAGTCCGCATTAATCAGAGGACTAACATCCTGACTACGAACCTATGAAAAAAGCTAATTGCAAAACTTTTCTACGCACCTCACAAACATTTCTACACCCATCCCCAAGGCAGTTTCATCAAAATCAAAGCGCGGGTGATGGTGCGGGTAAGCCAAGTTTTTTTCGGGATTTGCCGCGCCCAAAAAGAAATAGCAACCGGGGACTTCTTGCAAAAAGAATGACATATCCTCGCCGCCCATTGTTTGACATTCCGGCACTATTCCTGCAGGAGTTTCTACAACTGATTCGGCGGCGCTGCGTACCAATTGAGTCATGCTCGCATCGTTGATAACTGGCGGGTAAAGCGGGCAATAATCGAGTTGGTAATTTGCGCCGTGACTCTGACAAATTCCGGCAATTATTTGCTCGATTCGTTGAGCAAAATAACCTTGATATGTGGGATTGAAATAGCGCACTGTACCGCCGATTTGGGCGGTGTCGGCGATGACGTTGTGGGTGTCACCTGCGTGGAATTTGCCGACTGTTACTACGGCTGAGTCGATCGGGTCAATGTTCCGCGCGACAATTGCCTGTAAGGCGCTGACAATTTGGGCTGTAACTACGATCGCATCTACTGTCTGATGCGGCATTCCCCCGTGCCCACCCTTGCCAAAAATCCTGCAGTCAAAAACTTCGACAGCAGCCATCAGCGCCCCGCTGCGAACGCCTACAGTGCCTAATGGTAGATTGTTCCACAAATGCAAGCCGACGATCGCATCAACATCAGGATTTTGCAAAACTCCCGCTTCAATCATCGGTTTTGCGCCCCCCGGGCCTTCTTCGGCGGGCTGAAAGATAAATTTTACTTGACCCGAAAAGCTGTGTTTGTGCTTGGCGAGATAACAAACTGTACCGAGGGCGATCGCAATATGACCGTCGTGGCCGCAAGCGTGCATAATACCATCATGCTGCGATCGATAATCCACCTCATTTTCCTCTTGAATCGGCAAAGCATCCATATCAGCCCGAATTGCCAAAACCCGCCCCGGTTTGCCGCTGTCGATAGTGGCGACAACGCCAGTGTTAGCAATATTAGTTTGATGCTCAATTCCCCATTCCTGCAACTTTTGCGAGACAAACTGGGCCGTTAAATTTTCATCAAAACTCAACTCCGGCTTTTCGTGCAAACGCCGCCGCCATTCGACTAACTGAGGCTGCAAGTTTCTAATCTCCAGCCGCAATTGAGATAAATCGACATCAGTTAAATTCGGTAAAGTAGAAACCATTTTTCATTCTCCTTATAGCAATTTGTGAACCTCATTCTTCTCTTACTCTGTGCTCTCTGCGCTCTCTGCGGTTAAAATAAAATCTTAATTTTTCACCGCAGAGGCCGCAGAGTACGCAGAGAAAGAGAGGTGTTTTGAATAGGGTTATTTAGAAGTCTGAGGAACTAAATTAACCCCCGGAAGTAATCGCTCTAAATCTAATTCTGAAGCTGCTCTCGCTAATTTTGTCAGGTCATTATCAGTTAAATTCGGTAAAGTAGAAACCATTTTTCATTCTCCTTATAGCAATTTGTGAACCTCATTCTTCTCTTACTCTGTGCTCTCTGCGCTCTCTGCGGTTAAAATAAAATCTTAATTTTTCACCGCAGAGGCCGCAGAGTACGCAGAGAAAGAGAGGTGTTTTGAATAGGGTTATTTAGAAGTCTGAGGAACTAAATTAACCCCCGGAAGTAATCGCTCTAAATCTAATTCTGAAGCTGCTCTCGCTAATTTTGTCAGGTCATTTGGGTCATCTAAATGAGGCAAAATACCCAGCACGGGCATTTGAGTCAGCGACTGGATCAAATCTATTGGTGTCAAGTCGGCAATTTCTTGTGCAGAACAAGCTTTAACGCAATTAAGCACAATTCCTCTGAGCTTAAAACCCGCGTGTCTGGCGAGAGCAACATTTGCCACAGCTTGCCCGATCGCCCCCAGCCTCACAGGTACCACCAAAACTCCCCTCAGCCGCCAATCCCTGGCAATATCGGCCACCGTCAGTTCCCGCGTTACAGGCGAACCCAGCCCTCCCAAAGCTTCCACCAACACAAAATCCTTGCGCTCAGAGAGGCTTTGCAGCGCCGTCCAGACTTTTTCGAGTTCGATCGGTCTCCCTTCCCGTTCTGCAGCCACCGGCGGTGCTAGAGGTGCATCAAAGTGCAGCGGATTGAGTTCTTCGGGGGATTGGTCGAGGCGAAACAAACGGGTGTAGAGTTCGCGATCGCCCGTACCCGTTTGCAGCAGCTTCATAATTCCCAAACTGCGCTGCGGGAAATACATTTGCCAATAAGCAGCCAGAGCGCTGGTCAAAACAGTTTTGCCCGCGTCGGTATCAGTTCCAGCAATCAGCAACGAGTTCATTGGCAAATAGCTAACAAGTAATTGGCCTCAACTTCACTCTACATTGTCTTGCCAAAAGTTTAGAGTTCCGGCGAGGGGGCAGGAGTTGGTGCGGGTTCCGGCGACGGTGCGGGAGTTGGTGCGGGAGTGGGTGCGGGTTCCGGCGACGGCGCGGGAGTGGGTGCGGGTTCCGGCGACGGCGCGGGAGTGGGTGCGGGTTCCGGCGACGGCGCGGGAGTTGGTACGGGTGTCGGGGCTGGTGTCGGTTTTGGTGTCGGAGTCGGTTTGGGTGACGGGGCTGGTGTCGGTTTGGGTGTCGGAGTTGGTTTGGGTGTCGGAGTCGGTGCTGGTGTCGGTTTGGGTGTCGGAGTCGGCGCGGGGCTTGGTTCTGGTAAAGGTTCCGGGCTTGGTTCCGGTAAAGGTTCCGGGCTCGGTTCCGGTAAAGGTTCTGGGCTCGGTTCCGGTAAAGGTTCTGGACTCGGTTCTGGTAAAGGTTCTGGGCTTGGGGTTGGTAAAGGTTCCGGGCTTGGGGTTGGTAAAGGTTTTGGGGTTGGGGTTGGTAACGGTTCTGGGCTTGGTATCGGATTTAGGATCGGTGTCGGAGTTATGACTTGTGGTGGTGTCGGAGTGGGTTTGGGTGTCGGTTTTTTGAGAAATGAGCCTACTAAGGCCCAGGAACCGAAGCCTGTCAAGATTACTAAGCCTGCTAGCAATCCGATCGCAGCAACGGGATTGTCCCAAACAGAGCCGCCAGCGGGCTGAATTAGGGGGTCAGGTTGGTTTTGCGGGTAAGAACTAGGGGCGATCGGATCGGGATCGGGCGGCCGGCCCACGGCCACCGTGGCGATTAGCGAAGCGTTTGACGGGACTACAGCAGGCGCTGGCGGTAAAGTTTGCTGGTTAGGCTGAGGGTTGGTTTTTCCGTCGAGTGCTTTGGCTACTTCGCTGACAGATTGATATCGATCGCCCGGAGAGCGATTTAACATCCGATTCAGTACCGCCGCCAAGCCCGCGCTCACCTGCACTTGCTGCTGCCAATTCCACTGCAGGGTTCTTTGATCGAGCAATTCCTGCGGTTCTTTGCCCGTCAGCAGGACGATCGCCGTTACAGCTAAAGCATACAGGTCGCTGCTGGCAGTTGCGCGCCCGCTTTGCAACTGTTCCATCGGCGCGTAGCCGATTTTACCGACTGTTGTCGCGTGGGCTGTTCCTTCAGGAGACTGGACTTTGGTGGCGAGTTCTTTCACCACTCCAAAGTCAATCAGCACCGGCAACTGGTCGTTTTCCCGGCGGATGATATTTTCAGGGGAGATGTCGCGGTGGATGATGCCGCGGGCGTGGATGTGAGCCAGTACCGGTAGCATTTGCCGGATAAATATCAAGACTTCGGCTTCGCTGAATCTGCCGCCTGCAGAAGTGCGATCGAGCAACAGTTCGCGGTAAGTCATCCCTTCCACGTAATCCTGCACTAAAAACAAACGTTGATTCTCTTCAAATATTGCCCGAAACTGGGGAATTTGCGGGTGCGAAATTTGGTAAAGTATTGCCGCCTCTCTTTGAAACAATTCCTTCGATTTTTCCAAAACGTAAGGCCCGCTTTGCACCGGAATCAATTCCTTTAGGGCGCAGCGTTCTTTAAACCGCCCCTCGTCTTCTACTAAATAAGTGCGGCCAAATCCCCCTTGACCTAAAATACTCACCAAGCGGTAGCGGTTTTGTAGGAGAGTTCCAATAGCAATAGGTGGCTGCATAAGTTTAAGTAGAAATTGTTAAAAAATAGGCGATCGCTCGCAGACCTAGTAATGCTAGGTCTTTAATGCTCTCGAACATACTTCACTGTCTGTAGTTCCCAGTCCCGACCAAAGTTAGCATTTTACATTTTTTTACGCAACTTTGAGAAACCAGCAAATTTAAGTAGGGGCGATTCCCTAGGGGATAGCTTCGCTTAACGCAGCGGGATAATCCCCTACATTCTTCGTTCTGACTGCTGACTGCTGAACTAAGGATCGAAAACTTAATAACTTAAACACCTCTTACAGTCCTCTCTCTTGTAAGTTGCCAGATCAAAGGAGGCTCTTCCTCGCCCCAGAAGCATTACCAGGCAGAGCGAAAGTAACGAGCAAAGAGGGCGGGCACGCACCATCCACCCCCCCTACCAACTGACTAAGGACTACTGACTACTGACTACTGACTACTGACTACTGACTACTGACTACTGACTACTGCCAACTGCCAACTGCCAACTGACTACTGACTAAGCTTTGCTTTCACCATGTCTTGAATTCTGTTACCGTCTGCTTTGCCTTTAAGCTGCTGCATTGCCTTGCCCATCACCTTGCCCATCTCTTTTGCAGAAGTAGCGCCCACCGAGGCAATCACTTCGTCAACCACTTGACTCACCTCTTCGTCTGACATCTGCGGCGGCAAATACTCTTCCACAATTACCAACTCCGCCTCTTCTTGTGCCGCTAAGTCTTCGCGGCCGCCTTTGCGGTATTGTTCGATCGAATCCCGGCGCTGTTTGGCTATTTGCATCAAAATTTCCAATTCTTGAGCTTCTGTCAGCGTCTCTTGCCCGGAAGGACGCAAGCTGACTTCTTTTTCGAGAATAAATTTTTTGATGCCGCGCACTGTTTCCAAGCGAACTTTGTCCTTGGACTTCATGGCTGCTTTGATTTCTGCGTCAATCCGTTCTCTTAAGCTCATCGATTTCTACCTTGCTTTGCCCAATATCAAAAATCAGGAGTATGCTTCCGATTCTTAACTTTTTTTACAGTATTTTTCAAGTTTATTGTCTGTCGGTCGCATTTTTATCACTTTGAAGCCGGATGCTTTCGGCCTTTGACCGAATTTTGGGCGATCGCAACTTTCAGTCAGGGCCCAGACATTGACTGTCGCCAGAATTTTGAGACGCAGGGGGCCGGCGGGCGATCGCACTTCTGGGACTTCTGGCACTACAGAACTTGGTAGAAACGCGGTTTCTCGGACGTAATTCTGCAACTCCTATTCAGTTCGTCTAAATTAACACTTGCGATCGCTCCGAAAGTTGAATCTATCAAAATAATGACTTAATATTTCGAGTTTAAGATGGTAAGATAGCGGTGGAATAAACGTCCTGCAAGAGGCCTGCTGTGATCCGTTCTGCTACTTTACCACTTCCGCTTCCCGAGTCGCCGATTTCTGGCAACGACCGTCTGCGGCTGTTTTCCGGTTCCGCTAATATTCCCCTCGCCCAAGAAGTGGCTCGCTATCTGGGGATCGATTTGGGGCCGATGGTTCGCAAGCGGTTCGCGGATGGCGAACTCTACGTTCAAATTCAAGAATCGATTCGGGGTTGCGATGTTTACTTGATTCAGCCAACTTGCTGTCCGGTAAACGATCGCCTCATGGAATTATTAATCATGATCGATGCTTGTCACCGCGCTTCTGCAAGACAAGTTACTGCTGTGATTCCCTACTACGGCTATGCTAGGGCAGACCGCAAAACAGCCGGCAGAGAGTCGATTACTGCAAAATTAGTGGCTAATTTGATTACTGAAGCAGGGGCTGGTCGCATTTTGGCAATGGATTTGCACTCGGCTCAGATTCAAGGTTATTTTGACATTCCTTTCGATCACGTTTACGGTTCGCCCGTGCTTTTGGATTATCTGGCGAGGAAACAGTTGTCGGATATTGTTGTGGTTTCGCCGGATGTTGGCGGAGTCGCCAGAGCCAGAGCCTTTGCTAAAAAGCTTGGCGATGCTCCCCTGGCAATTATTGACAAGCGCCGACAAGCTCACAATGTGGCAGAAGTGATGAACCTGATCGGTGATGTCAGTGGCAAAACTGCTGTGTTGGTGGACGACATGATCGATACTGCCGGCACGATTTGTGAGGGTGCCAGATTGTTGCGCCGCGAGGGTGCGAGGCAGGTTTATGCTTGTGCTACTCATGCAGTATTTTCGCATCCGGCGATCGAGCGTTTGTCTAGCGGAGTCTTGGAAGAGGTAATTGTTACGAATACAATTCCTGTACCTGAAGAACACCGTTTTGAACAGTTAACCGTACTTTCGGTAGCGAATTTGCTGGGCGAAACTATTTGGCGGATTCACGAAGATAGTTCTGTTAGCAGTATGTTCCGGTAGGCATAAAAGGCCTTTATTTAATATTTATTTTAAGGTGCGTTAACCAGCGTGTAACGCACCTTTTTTGTATAGGATATCCCCTCATATCAATTCCGGTTGCACTCCTACATGATGTTAACTGTTAACTGTTAACGCCTGAATTTACTATTCCGATGAAGAGAGGATTTGACATCACATCCTCTAAAAAAGGCTGACGAAATAAAATACTCTTCTCCCCCCATAGTTGGGAGGCTAGGTTGGCTCAGATTTAATTTGCACGGTATTGAATTTTATTATATTTCTCCGACTCACGGCGCATCAACGGAACAACAGATGGTAAAATTCTATCTTGTTGTCAGAAGACCGCGACCTTTTAATCTTCTAGGTATGTCTCATCAACACAAGGAGTAAAGAGGGAAAAACTATGAAACATTTACTGCTACGAACAGCAGCCGCACTGGCAGGTTCAGCAATTTTAACACTAGGCGCGATCGCCCCAGTCAAAGCATTTACTTTTGACGAAACCGAAATCAACCAAGAGCGAGTAGTTGCGATCGCCCAACCCCGCCCCTTCGGTGGCTATCAATTGCTAATTGTAGAACAAGTAACAGACAAACGGCAATGCTGGAGCGAAAACGGCTCTAATCCCGTCAGAATCGATCCCTTATTAGTTAATTTTGATTTCACCGGCATTTGCGGCCGCGCCACAGACAGCAACGGCTTTTCTATTCGCATGGGCGGCACCGATTTAGCATTAAAATACAGCCTAAGTTTGGAAAGCATTGACGGCAATGTTGTACTCATGGGAACTTCCCTAGATCCCAACGTTAAACCGATAATTATCGGCCGGACAAACGGTGATGTTAACGGCTTTATGAAAATCACTCTCGATCCGGGCTGGCGATTTAGTAAAAGAGCTTATCAAGGCAAAGTATTAGGTCATTTTTATTTCACAACCAGTCAAAACGCGCCGGGAGAAACTGGCAATACCGGAGGAAATAACGGCGGAAATACTGGTGGAAATACTGGCGGAAATACCGGAGGAAATACCGGAGGAAACACTGGCGGAAATACTGGCGGAAATACTGGCGGAAATACTGGATCTTCTACATTCGGAGATATTGCAACTGATATCTACGCTTCCGAAATTAAAGAAGCTGTCGCGCTGGGATTTGTAGCGGGCTTTGCTCAAGATAATACCTTTCGGCCCCAACTTGCTGTCACCAGAGAGCAATTAGTATCTTTAGTATTGGAATCCTTGAAAGGAATACAAGGTGCTAATATCGCATTTCCCAGCATAGTTGCTTCCCGTCCCTACAGCGATGTTGATAACTCACGCTGGAGTGCGGGAAAAATTCAATTTGCGCGAGACAATAAGATAGTCAGCGGTTACACAGATGGAACTTTTAAACCTACGCAGCCTGTGACTCGCGCTGAATTGATGGCGGTGATGCGAAGATCTGCAGAATTTGGTTTGTTGGCGCGGGGAATGCAGCCGAATTTATTGGCTAAACAGCAGCCTAAAACTTTTTCAGATACTCAGAATCATTGGGCTGCTGCGATTATCAATCAAATGTCTGGTTATTGTGGTGTAGCTTCTCCTCTTAACGAAATTGGGAATCGGTTTGCTCCCGATGATTCTGCAAAGCGGAATTACGGGGCGGCGGCTACTTTGCGGATGCTGAAATGCGTTAAGGCTCAGTAGAAATATCGTAGGGTGCGTCAGTTTAGCAATCTTAAGACTGATATCAAATCCTCTCTTTATCGGAATAGTAAATTCACTGTTGACTGTTAACTGTTGACTGTTGACTGTTGACATCATGAGGAGTGAACCGGAATTGATATGACGCACCTACAGGATAGAAAATACTGAAATTTAGGAATTAGTTAAATCGTGTTCGGTAGATTACTATAACAAAAACGGATTGCGCGTGTAGAATGCGAGTCCGCTCTTTTCTTGGGGACTCGCAACTTTTAGGGTTTCTTCTTTCTTCCTGCGGCTGTAGATGACTTTTTGCGAGTTTTTTTAACCGGGATCGTTTCTGACTCAGGCTGTGCAATTTCTTCCGTTGATTTGCACAATTCATTCAGCAATTTCTGCTGAGATTCGAGTTGGTTGAGAAAGTTTGATGCTGTTTCTAATATTTGCTTTCCCTGTCGGGCTTGAATGGTAGTTTTATTTTCTATTCCATCCAGCAACACAAAAATTGATACTGTTTGTAAAATATCTAAATCGTCGCCGATGACATCGCACTTAGAGACAATTTTGCCGTTTTCGGGGATGTGAATTCCTAAACCGGATGCTTCGATTAACGGCTGGATTTCTGCTATGCTTAAATCGGCAAAGTCGGTAATTTGATGTTCCAGCGATACTAATTCTGCTAAATCTGGTAAATCGCTGGATTCTGCGGCTACAGCATCGAATTTGAAGGTGAGAGTTTGATTTAAAGGATCGGAAATCGCGTAAATTGATTGAACGTGCGATCGACTAACCGTACCTTTTTCGCAAAAATCTTGACCTTGCGGGGCGATCCTCTTCGAGGGCTTCGCTAACGCAATTTTACCATTATCCGCCACCTCCAAAACCTCCAAACCAACCAAATTCGCCGCCGCAGTCTTCACAAAAACCAAATCCAACCCCAACAAATCCGCCAATTCCTGCAAAGTCGGCGCAGGATCGAACTCAACACCAGCCCGCAAAATAAACTCCTCCAACACGTTAAACTCGCGCGGTTCGCTAACAGTCACCTCCAGCGGAGTTTGGCGGATAGCAAACCTCAATTGACGCGCCGCCAACACCGACAAACCAGGATTTTGTTGCTCGATTTGTGCAGCTAGCGAACTTAAATTCGAGTCAATTGATTTAGCTGAGGACGCTAGAAACATCTACAAAACCTCCCCAGTGACGCACCGTTTTTGAAACTTCCTGATACATTTTTCCCACAGTACCTGTTTGTTGGGTAAATAAATCGTGACAGCCGACAACTACCAGCAATTCCTGGGCGCGGGAAAATGCCACATTCACCCGTTCCGGTTCCTTAGCAAATCCAATATCGCCCCTAACATTATTGCACACCGTGCTGACAATAATTACAGGTCTTTCCATGCCTTGAAATATGTCAACCGTACCAGTGCGGATGCTCAAAGAAGGAAACTTTTCGGCTTCTATTCTATCTTTAATGGCGTTCAATTGTGCGCCGTAAAAAGTAATGATTCCGATTTCCTTCGGCGGTTCACCCTCTAATATTTTAGGCCGCCAAGCGGTTTCCATCTGTTCGCACAAAAGCTCGATCGCATCAATCTCCTTGACATTCAGCCGCGAAGTACCCTGTTTTTCCTCCTCAAACCCTTGTCCCACAGGCGTTTTCACCCACAGGAGGTGATGGTTTTCTTGAATAATTTTACCTGCGAGATTGTGCGCGCGTCTCGTATCGGCTTCCAAAATCCCGCAGTTAAGTTTTTGTTGGTAAAACTGATTGATTGCGCCCATGATTTGCGGGTGCATTCGGTATTGAGTTGTCAGCATTTTCTTGATCCCGTCGCTGGCATTTTCAAACAATACTTTAAACAGCGATTCTTTGATAAAGCTAAGTTCATCTCCAGTGCAACCGATATCTTCGGCGATATCATCGATCGTACTTCGATCGAACATCGGCGGCAATTGCCTGTGATCGCCCACCAATACTAATTTTCTACCCTTCAAAGCTGGGATTAATAACTCTGGCGGAGTGCATTTGCTAACTTCGTCAACTATGACTGCATCAAAGCTGGGAAAGTTTTTGCTAAAATCAAAACTCGCAGCTTGCACACAGGTAATGCCGATGACATTAGCATTGTCAATATAAATTTGCTTTAAATCGTTGCGGTCTTTTTCCGATGGATGGCGAAGTTTTTCGATCCAATCTGTAACAAAAATTTGAGAACGATTTAATGCTGTTTCTTCTCGTTCTAATTCCCTCTGAAAATTATTGAAAATACGCTTAATTTTGCGTAAAAAATCCACGGCAAATAATTCGACATTGGGAATTTCTGGTTTGTATTTTTCCGGGAAACTTTGCCATGCTGACTCCCACCAATTTCTCTCAATTATTAATTCGGCTGTTGGTTGCTGCTGTTGCAGTTTAGCCGTAATGTCGTTTAATTCTGCTTGAAGTTGTGCGAGTTGCTGCTGCAAACCGGCGCTGGTTGTTTGCAGCGGTAATAATTGCTCGTCAAGACGGCTTTTAATATTTTCCAAAATCCCGAAAGGATCTAAGTCAGCAATGGATTTTTCAAGCTGGATCGCGCTCAACTTCCAAGCATCAATTTGCTTGACAAAATGCTGCGGTTGCTCCCAAATATTAGACTTTTGCGCGAGATATTGTTCGGCTAAACTCCGCAATCTTTCAGGTACATTTGGCTGGGCGACAATTGCTTGCAACAAATTAGTAACTTCGCTAATTTTTAAATTCGCATCTTGCTGCGCTATTTCTACCTGATTTTGGGCGGCAGATATTTGCTGCTGATTCAATGTTTGACCGATTTTATCTAATAATTGTTGCTGTTTGATCAGTTGTTGTTCGGTTTCGGTTTTGAGGGGAATTATGCACTGGCGGGCGTTGGCGAGGATGCTGTGTAGCAATTCTTTGACTAGGCGATCGCAAGTTGTCTGGATTTGATTGGGCTGAAAGGATTCACTGTAAAGTTGTTGAATTTTACTGAATAAATTATTCGCTTTTTCTACGATAAATTTGCGCTGGCTGGGGCTGATTTGGGCGTAGCTGGCGAAGTCTTTGGCTAGTTGCTGCCATTGCGCCCGATCGCCCGCAGCGAGCACGAGCGGCGTTTGACTCAAATTTAGGTGCAAAAACTCGCTAAACCGGAATTGCTGCCCCTGAATGTCCTTAAAACCCGCGCTGGCTTCATGGGAAATTGCGTTTTGCAGTCTTTCCAAATCGGGTAAATTCACTTTACTCTTAGGAGGGACGATCGGCAATTTGAGCGATCGCGCAATTTTCAGCAATCCCGCAGGCAATTCTACCATTTCATCAGTCAGCATCGCATTAGTTTCGCAGCAAGATTGCACAACCTTATAAAGTGTTGCATCTGCTGTCTCAATCCACTCTGCAACGCTGACGACAACGGCGGAAATTTCCGTTTTTCGCAGTTCCAAATTCTTGATTTTCTGTTCGAGATTGTGGCGGTGCGTCTGATTTTGCTTGTCGCCCAACTGTAGCTGATTCACCGCCTCCGACAACTGCCGCGACACCCGCAAAGACTCCGCAACCGCTGACATAGCGTGACAAACCTCATCAGCGCGATCGCCCGCCGCCTTAAATTCCGACATTTGCGCTGCTACAGTTTCCCGCAACCAAACCGCAATCCCAAACGCGCCGCACATAGGGCGATCCAAGCCAATTTGAATAGCATGATTAACACAAATTCGCACATTTGCCATAAAATTTTCTACTAAAACATTACCTTCAGAATAAGGTTTTAGTTTCGGCATAAACTCGGCAACTTCCGAAGATTCCCAGTTTATATCCGGTGTAGATAGCAGATTTGCTAAGCCATTAACCAAAAATTCAAGCTCGCTTTTAGCCGTTAAACTTAGTTCATAGGCTGCTGATTGCGCGGTCAATTTTTCCTCAATATCTGCCTTGCCGTCGTGAAGGTGCTTTAATTGCTTAAAAAAATCTTTTTCCGTGGCAAAGTAGGCATTAAATCGGTCATAATCTGCCAGCAACTGCCGCAAAAATGTGATATTCGTCTGGCGCTGCAAGAGCTTTTGTTCGCAATCAATCGCCGTATTTTGCAGCCAAGTGCCGATCGCATTTTCCTCCAAAAACGGCTGGCCTTCTTCCTGCACCTTATGAGCTTTTCCCTTCCGCAAAGCCCGAATCGCCGGATTGTGCACCAACCGACTCAAAGCATTATCAACGGCTAAATTTGCCTGGGAAGCAATTAACGTTTTCCCGCCCTGACGAGCAATTTGATAGCAAATTTCCGCAATCACCGTCGTTTTTCCAGTTCCCGGCGGCCCTTGAATCAAAATTAAATCCCGCGCCGAAAGCACCATTTCAACGGCGGCGAGTTGGTCGTCGTTAGCATTGCGATTTAATAAATCTTCCCGATCCAATTTAATTAGTTTATCGGGAATTCTCGCCTGGGAAGAGTCGAATAAAAATTCGCTCAAATACGGATTTTGAGCGCGGCCGTCAGTCAGCATTTTTAAAGCTTTTTTCTTGCGATCGATCTGACTGATATCGCCTGCAGCTTCAAAATACAAAAATCCTTGTTTGGGCAGTTGATATCTGCCACCTGCCATGCGATCGCCCAAATCAAAATCTAACTTAATCCGCAATTTACCGCGTTCAAACTCAATTTCAGCAATGCTACCCAAAGTTTCGCCATCGCGCGAACTTCTGCTTCCGGGCGGCGAATCAAATAAGATAATATCTTCATTTCTGGCTTGTTTTAGCCTTTCGCGAAAGTCGCCGATTTGTAAGGGATTTTCATCGTAGCCGTCAAGAGTTGCAGAATTGCGATCGATTTCAAAAGTTACGGTTTTTAAGCCAGAACCGTAGTTGTGGGCGCGGAAAGGTACGCAAAATTGACGCGCTTCGGCGATGCGTTTTTCTACATTTAAGAAAGTGTGCCAAACTTTTAATTGTTCGGTAGTCGGTATGTGTCTGTCGTCCCAAAATGGTATTTGTTGAATGCGGGCGATCGACTTTGCAGGAATTGGCGAGCGAGTTTGCGGCAAAAGTCGCAACTGCACCGGCAAAACATAGCCATCTTTTCTGCCTCTGGGAACCGCCACCAAACCAGCATCTAGCAATTTCAAGCCGCCGATTCCGTCTTCTGTGCGTACTGTTGCTAACAATCGCAAAGTGCGATCGGCTTTTTGCAACAATTCTGGCAATTCAAAATTATCTCCATCCGTAGCAAGAATCAATTCCCAAATTTCTTCTTCAGAAAATCTCTCATTTATCTTTTGGCGGCGCACGTAGAAAAGACTGTGGGATGTGCCGGCTATTTCCGACATCAAAAGTTGGGCGCGTTCTCTGCATTCCCAATCGTAATATTTCGCTAAAGCGGCTTCTCCTTCTATATCCCGAATAAATTTATTAATTGTGCGATCGCCACTAAATTTATATCCCCAATCTTCTGCTACTAAAGATCGCATATTTTGATTTTAAATTATAGATTGTAGATTTTAGATTGGATTTAAGATTAGCACATCGGTTTGTAGGATTTAACTCGTTACCAGGTTCTGCCTGGTAACGCAGATGCTTTGGCTCTGCCTCGCATTTAGATTGGATTTAAGATTAGCACATAGGTTTGTAGAAAACCGGGCGGTTAGAAACCGCGTCTATACAAACGAAACCCGCCTGTGCGGGTTGAAGACCGGGAAACGAAAATCACGTTATCTTCTTGAGTCCGCTTGGCACGGAAATCGTTTGTATAGATGGGGTTTCAACCGCCATCTGAGCTAAGCACCCAACGGGCGATCGCACCTGTACAATAGAATCAAAAGGGCGAATGATGGGAATTGAACCCACGAATGGTGGTACCACAAACCACTGCCTTAACCACTTGGCTACACTCGCCATAACTTTTCTAACTATAGCACTATCTTCCCGAAAAAGTCTAGAGGTCAAGCAAAAAAATTTTGATTTTTTTTTCAGCGTCCCCGAACCGATCGGATCAATTGTGCCTCAAATGCCTTGCACAGCAAGAGTTTAGCACAATTTCTCGTTTGGGCGATCGGCAAATATCCCGCTTCCTTAGCGCATTAAAATAGACACACATCCCGAACTGCATCAGTTGTCAACCCTCCCTCTTCCCTCTTCCCTCTTCCCTCTTCCTTTGCGCCCTTTGCGTCTTCGCGGTTCCTTAAAAAAAGTCTTCTGTGCAACCTAAAATCTAAAATCTAAAATCAATATGACTTACTCTCTCAATCCAGAATGTCAACAACCCGAAAATCCAACACCGCAAAACTTTGCTTAAACTGCGGCTCTAGCCTGTTGCTGAGACAGCGATATCGCCCGATTCAAATTTGAGGGAAAGGTGGATTTGGCAAAACTTTAGTCAACAGTCAACAGTCAACAGTCAACAGTCAACAGTCAACAGTGAATTTACAATTCCGATGAAGAGAGGATTTGAGATCGGCCCAAAATCAACCGAGTGCGACAATAATCATGCTGCTAAATAGTAATTTTCATGGCTGCTAAGTAATGAAATTTTTTAATTTAAACTCTACCTGAAAGTAGAGAAATTTGTTCCGCTATATGTATCCAGCGACCGAGGTTGGGGGCGATCGCTTATCGCACAATGGATTCTGAGGATGAACACACCCAAAGTCGGCAATTTGACGACTTTAACAACAGAAACAAACCGAGGTACCGATCCATGTTTTTTCACAAAAAACAACTAATGTCTGCCGTAAAAGTAGACGAAGCAAACCCCCGCTTTGCTCAATTGCTCCTAGAACAGTTTGGCGGAGCCACCGGAGAATTGACAGCAGCTTTGCAATACTGGGTGCAGTCTTTTCACTGTGAAGATGCAGGGATTAAGGATATGCTTCAAGATATTGCAATCGAAGAATTTAGCCACTTAGAAATGGTTGGCAAAATGATAGAAATGCACACTAAAAATGTTGACCAAACAGAAGCTTACAAAAGCACTTTGTTTGCCGTGCGCGGTGTAGGCCCGCACTTGTTGGACAGCCAAGGTCAAGCTTGGAGTGGTGCTTATGTCAACGAAGGTGGCGATGTCGTGCGCGACTTGCGCGCTAATATCGGTGCGGAAGCCGGAGCGCGTCAAACCTACGAAGCATTGATTAAACTCGCGCCGGATGCGGGATCGAAACAAACGCTGCAGTTTCTGCTGACTCGCGAAATTTCTCACACTCAAATGTTCATGAAAGCTCTCGAATCGTTGGGCAAACTCACCGATCCGTTTTTCGGTAATATTGAGCCAGATTCCACTGTGGATCTATACTTTAATTTGTCTACAAATGGCAAGGACGAACGCGGTAATTGGAACTCTGAACCTACTTTTAAGTACATCGCAGATCCAGCTCCCAAAGGTTAATTTGAGAGTTGTGTAGGGTGCGCGCCGCGCACCTAGAGCGCTAAAAAGTGCGCGTCAAAGCATTGTTTTACCTTATTGGTGTATGTAGGGTGCGCGATTTGAGAGATGCCGACGAAATGTCGAGCAATTTTGAAGTCGTGCACCCTACGGTGTTATAATTATTATAAATTTTCTGTCGAACATTCACATCAAATCCCTATTGAAATTGCGATCGACCTATTTATTAGTTTCTCACGGCAGCCGTGACCCCAGACCCCAACGGGCTTTGGAAAACCTCGGTCAACTGCTTTCTCAAAAATTAGCCAACTCGTTCCCCGCAGTAGCAACCGCCACCTTAGAATTCGGGCCCGCACCGCTGCACGAACAAATTTGCAGTTTTGGCGAACGTACCCTGTCGCTGGGGCTGACACAATTGCAAATCCTGCCCGCATTTTTATTACCGGGAGTTCACGTCGCCGAAGACATACCCGCAGAGGTAGAAACTGCCCAAAAAACTTTGGGTTCCCAACTAAAAATTGCATTGCGCCCGCATTTAGGTTCCCAGGAAGCTGGCTTAACACGCTTGCTAAAAAATCAGATGCAAGATGTGGCTTTTCTCCCCAATTTGCTATTGCCAAAATGGATTTTACTATCTCACGGCAGCCGCCGCCCCGCAGGTAACTCGACGGTGGAGAAAATTGCCAGGGAACTCGGTGCCGAGACAGCTTATTGGTCGGTACAGCCGAGTTTGGAAGCACAAATTGATAATTTGGTTCGTGGTGGACAGCAGCAAATAGGAATTGTGCCATACTTCTTATTTAATGGAGGAATTACAGATGCGATCGCCAAAAATGTCGCACAGCTAAAGCAGCAATTTCCGGCGGCGGAACTTCATCTGGCAAACCCTCTAGGCGCAAGTGCAGAATTAGCAGATTTAATTGGGAATTTAATTCAAAAATGAACGGCAGAGGCACGGAAGAGGTAAAGGAAGACAGAAAAATGTCTTTAGGTAAAGTGTATTTAGTAGGTGCCGGGCCAGGAGATCCGGGTTTGATGACCTTGAAGGGAAAGGCTTTGTTAGAGTGTGCGGATGTGGTGATTTACGACGCTTTAGTCAGCCCTCAAATTTTGGCAGCCATCAATCCCGAAGCAGTACGAATTGATGCTGGAAAACGCAAAGGCCGCCACTCGTTAATGCAGGACGAAACAACTGATCTATTGATAGAAAAAGCTCAAAATAATGCGATCGTAGTTCGTCTTAAAGGTGGCGATCCTTTTATTTTCGGGCGCGGCGGCGAAGAAATGGAAGATTTGGTAAAAGCTGGAGTTGCGGTTGAAGTTGTACCAGGTGTAACTTCCGGGATTGCGGCTGCGGCTTATGCGGGAATTCCTCTGACACACCGATCGTACAGTTCGTCAGTCACCTTTGTCACCGGCCACGAATCAGCGGGAAAATATCGGCCGGAGGTAAATTGGCAGGCGATCGCCCGCGGCTCCGAAACCATTGTAGTATACATGGGAATCCACAATTTGCCTTACATTATCGACCAGTTAACAGCAGCCGAATTGAGCGCAGAAACGCCCGTAGCATTAGTGCGCTGGGGAACGCGGCCGGAACAAGAAGAATTGATCGGAACTTTGGGTACAATTGTAGAGCAAGTTGAGGCGACTGGATTTTCAGCACCTGCGATCGCCGTCATCGGAAATGTAGTTAATTTGCACTCTATTTTGTCTGGATGTCGCCCTGTTTATCAAACTCAGGACTTGAGCATCGAGGGCTAGAAACCCGGTTTCTAGGAAATATTTGCTGTCCCCTCACGAGAAATCTAGGAATCAACCCAGTTTCTGAGATTGCAAGTGCGTCTAGGAGGTATTTGATGAGTTCCGAATTAGTTCCGCAAACAAAGCCCCAACCTCGATCGAATTCAGCCTTCAAGCAATTGTGGTCAATGCACGCGGTGATGGCAACCTGTTATCTGCTGCTGCTGGCTGGGGGACTTTTGATGGTAAAAATGCCAGACAATACACCATTGCAAGGCAACGCTTACAGCTTGCACAAATCGATTGGGGCGCTGACAATGGCATTGCTAACTTGGCGTATTTTCATTTTGCAGCGGGTTTGGTGGCGCAAGTATACGCGCCGCCTTCCCAAGTTTACAGGTGAGTGGATTCGCACGTTTCTACTGCACGCAGCAATTTATTTGTTTATGGTAGCGGTTCCTCTGAGCGGATTTTTCCTCTCTAATTCTTACAAAAGCGGGAATGTGCCTTTTTTCTGGGTTGCAACGTTGCCCGATATTTTTCCTCAAAATGCAGCGGTTGTAGATTTGGCAAGAAATATCCATTTCTGGATGGTTTATACTTTCCTGGCCTTTATTGTACTGCACGCGATCGACCAACGAAAATATGTGCGATCGATCTGGAGGCGAACCACCCAAGCCCTAAAAAAAGCATCCCTGAGTTAATACAATGTTCAAAACTTTTGCAACAATTGGTTCGTAGTACGGACTTTAGTCCGCTTAGGAGCGAAAACTTAATAAGTTAAACACCTCCTACAGTCCTCTCTCCTGTAAGTTGCCAGATAAAAGGAGGCTCTTCCTCGCCCCAGAAGCATTACCAGGCAGAGCGAAAGTAACGAGCAATCGCTTAAGTTATTAAATTTTCATTCCTTAGATTCTCCAACTCCAAGCGTATGCAAGTCCGCACTACGAACCGTTTTTGTTATGGTAATCCACCCGATTTGGTATCAGGTGCGCCACCGAAATGACCAATGACTACTAACTAATGACTAATGACTAATGACTAATGACCAATGACTAATGACTTAACGCGCCACTTGCCGCATATATTCCCCCCACAACTGAGCAGCATTTGCACTACCTCCGGCAGTCGGAGAATTATCATCATTCCCCAACCAAACTCCCGTCACCATTTGCTGGCTTGGAATATAACCGACAAACCACAAATCTTTATTATCATTAGTCGTGCCTGTTTTTCCAGCTTCTCCCAACCCCAAAGCAGCACTGCTCCCCGTACCTCCCCGCACCACACCTTGCAGCATATCAGTCATGGTATCCGCTACAGCTTCAGAAACTAACTGCCGGTTGGCAACGCTATCTTTTTGATAGTCATAAATCACCCGACAACTGTTAAAATCATTTCGATCTTTGCAATCGCTGCTGTCAATAATTCGCTTAATTACGTGGGGGCGGTTTCCCAAACCACGGTTCGCCAAAACCCCGAATGCACCCGTTAATTGCAATACGTTAACTTCACTTTCACCTAATACCAAACCGGGGGAAGAACGCAGTGGAGATGTAATGCCCAAACGTCTGGCCATTCCCACTACATTGTCTAAACCGACATCTTGTGCTACTCTCAAAGCAATTACATTTTCCGACTGTGCTATGCCCCGATACATATCAGCACTGCCGCTGGTTCTTTCGCAGCCGCTGTAAGTTTGTCCGCCCCAGGAAAGCGGCTCGCAAGAATAGGTTTTGGTGGGGGGAATTCCGCGTTCTAGGGCTGCTGTATAGGCAAAAATCTTAAATGTAGAACCGGGCTGTCTCAATGCTTGGGTAGCTCGATTAAACTGACTTTGCAAGTAACTTACGCCCCCAACTAATGCTAAGACTTCTCCGGTGGCAGTATTGAGAGTTACTACGGCTCCTTGAGAAAAACCTGCACTGGCTCCGGCATTTTCTACGGCATTCTTGAGGGAAGATTCGGCTACTTTTTGCAGGCCGGGATTCAAGCCTGTTTCTACTATAAAATTACCTTCTCTGGCTAACTGCTCCCCCAGCAAAAACTCCAATTCGTCAAATACATAACTGTAGAAATAAGGAGCGATCGTACTTTGCAGATATTGGCGGGCTTTGGGATTGATGTCGATTCGCGATCGCCTCGCGCGATCGGCTTCTTCCTGAGAAATTGTCCCCAGTGCCCGCATCCGTTCGATCACCCGATCGCGATACTGCACAGCCAACTGATAATTTTGAATCGGATTGAAACTATTTGGTGCGGGCAAAATACCCGCCAAAGTCGCCGCCTCCGACAAACTTAAATCCTTCGCCGACTTGCCAAAATAAAACCGAGACGCATCCTCAAAACCGTACAGGTCAATTCCCAAAAACACGCGATTCAAATAAGTCAGCAACAATTCGTCTTTGCTGTAATAATTCTCCAGTTTCAACGCAACTACGGCTTCCCGCAATTTGCGTCCGGCAGAATCTTGAGTTCCCACATAATCTCGAAACAAACTCCTCGCTAACTGCTGCGTCACTGTGCTGCCGCCTTCGCGAATTCCTCCGCCGCGCACGTTGGTCAACAGTGCGCGCAAAACCCCGATCGGATCTACGCCCAAATGCCAATAGTAGCGGCTGTCTTCGGAAGCAAGTACCGCCTTGGACAAATAAGGCGAAAAATCCTGCAATTCCTTTAATTCTACGTGAGCGTTATTCTGAGGAGGGCGCAGGGGAGTTTGTCCGTCGCGGGCGTAAACAATCACGGGGCCGTTGATGCTTCTCGGCAGAGGCCGCACTTGAAACTTGGTCGATTCAACACCTACCAACACCGCAATCAAAGCGGTGATGCCGCTGACTCCGTAAAAGCTGTAGCGCACAAGTTCCAAATACCAAGGCGGGGGATCTACGTACTGAACTCTGACGGCGGCGGCGAGTTCCGGCGGGCCCAAGGTGAACACGTCTCCGTGACGCAGGGACATACTTTTAACTCGCCTTTTGCCGGAGTAAATGCCGTTGGTTGAGTCTTCGTCTTTGATGACAAAAGGAGTCCGCCGCCGAGTATCCCGCGACAGGGATAGGTGGACGTGACTGACAACGGGATTGCGAACTACAATATCTGATGATTTGGACGATCGACCTAACAAATATCGATCGCCCAATAGCGGATAAACCTCAGCTTTAGCTGCACCCGCATCTTGTACCCACAGTTCGGGTACTTTGGCATTCGGTTTCAGGGCTAGCTGGTTAAAATTAACCTTGGCAATAGTCTGGACTGCTTGGGTGATCGCACCCAAGACGGTTTGAGGTTTGCGGGGCGGCTGCGGTGGGGTCATATTTCGCTATGGACTACGATCGAGCGATCGGCTCTTGCACTATTCTACTCGCAACTTTTGGCTAATTCCCAAAGCAAGCCCGATGAGATAAAAATCCAGTTTTTATGGATCTATCTCGAAATCAACCGGATTTCGGGCGAGATTGCCCCAGGAGTTCAGAAACCTGGTTTCTGCGAAAATCTCGGTTTGCTGGCGAAATCTCTCGAAGGAAACCCGGTTTCGGGCGAGATTTTCTCGTGGGTTCGTAGTGTGGATCTGATATGAGAGCGTGATTGGTTAACCCGTCCCTACAGGTTTATTGACCAAAAGCAGTTGAAGATCATAAACTTGCCAAATAATCAACAGTTTTTCTAATATTTATCCCGGATTGACCAACCAAATTCGCATAATTAAACCCCCCTTTTTTTAGGGGGGTTTGAGGCGTAAAATACGCGAGATTCTCCTTACATCGAAGAACCCAAACCGGCATAAGCGCCGTAGAAGAAAAGGCTCACAATGCTCAGAACACCTAGGCCTGCGACAGTAGCTACCAGCCACAAAGGAATTCTGCCACTTTCACTAAACATAGCCATCACCTCATTAATTCACAGCAAAACAAATTCATCGAACTGCAGACATCAAACTAGCGTCACCAGTTAGTTAAAGAAATAACTGGAGAACAAAATACCCAGACAAAAAATCATCAACAGACCCAAATAAAGGGAAGTCCGATTTAACTCGACGGGTTGTTCGTTGGGATTAGGAATGCGTTCAGGCATCGTAAACTCCTATGGTTGAATAAATTGCATTGCTGCGATCGCGCCCAAAAAGAAAATTGTTGGGACACCTAAAGTATGAACTGCCAACCAGCGTACCGTAAAAATCGGATACGAAATCGGCTCATTGTTTGGCGTTCTGCTAGTCATTTTTCCAACTCCTTGTTAAATTACTTGGCAATGAACTGATCTACTTGTTGTTTAGCTTCAAAGCGATCCGAGACAATCGGGATTTCTTGGCGCTGCTCTGTGAAATACTGGTTGGGGCGAGGAGTGCCAAAAGCATCGTAAGCCAAACCGGTTTGCACAAACAACCATCCAGCAATAAACAAAGCCGGAATGGTGATGCTGTGAATTACCCAATAACGGATACTTGTAATAATGTCCCCAAACGGACGCTCTCCAGTTGTACCTGACATTTAGAATCCTCCTTTCAACAACAAATCGACAGACAATCTCTATTACTATTCTACTATCAAGCAGCTTGTGCTGAACCTTGATATTTCAGTAGAGTGCCCTTAGCGCCGAGCACAAATCCGCGATCGGGCCCCATGAAGACAATTTTGTAAAAATTAGCGGGAACATCCTCAACTTCGCGGTCTTTTTGCCAAGTTTTCCCGCCATCTAAGCTGCACAGCAAATTGCCGCCGCCGCCGGCTACCCAAACTTCATTATCAGTCCGGTAAGCCAGGTCTAGCAAACCCCAACTTGCCTTGCGATCGGGAAAAAACGGTTTTGCCCAACCTTCGGCACTTTCTGGATCGCTAAATTGAATTTGACCGCCGCGGGCGAGCATCCACAAACGCCCGTCCTTGGTAAAGCCCATATTTTGCAAGCGGCGAGAACTATTGCGGTTGTGAGGTTCCCAAGCTTCTTGTCCGGGTTTCCACACGGAATAGAAATTGCCCTTGGAGGAAACTGCCACATATTGCCCGTCTTCAAAACGGTTGATGTTGCGAACTACCCCAAAGGAATCCTGAACGACAGCTTTCCAATTTTTGCCACCGTCAGAAGTCCGGTAAATTGCCCCCACATCCGTCGTCATCTCGGCGGCCTTCGGGCCCAAGGCGGCGATCGTACTTGGAGAACCCGGTAACTGAGAACTCAAAGCAATCCGCGTCCAAGAGTTGCCTTCATCGGTAGTGTGGAGCAAAACCGAAGGCTGGCCGACAATCCAGCCTTCGGAACCGGAAAAGCTCACCGACGAAAAACGCGACCTCGGCTCGTCAATATCCAGACCGATCTGCTTCCAGTTCGTGCCGCCGTCAGTCGTTTCAAACAGAGTTGCCTCCGAACCGACAACCCAGCCGCGATCGGGATTGCTGCCGGTAAAGGCAACATCCTGCAAATTAGCTTCCGTCGGCAAGGATATCACCTGCCAGGGGTTGTAACTCACAGAACCGATCGTGCTGCAACTCGTACAAATGAGCGCAGCCGCCAATAACATTACAATTCGTTGCCAAAATCTCACAATCGTCCTACTGCAAACCATACATACTAAGTAAAAACAAGAAACCAACGACCAAGCCGCCAAAAATCAGCAAACTTTTCTGACCTTCGGTCATACCGTTGACACCGACACCGTAGCGCTGATTTGCCTTAAATCCCGATACCCCTTCCTGCTGACCGAGGTTTTGAAACATCGGTTTGCGCGCCGCACAGACAGGACACACCCAAGTCATAGGCAAATCTTCAAAAGCCGTGCCAGGGGCAATATCAATTTTAGGATCGCCCTTTTTCGGGTTGTAGACGTAGCCGCAGGCGCGGCACTCGTGCCGATCGAGGGTTTTAGTCTCAGTGGCTGGATCGCTCATAGCTCCAAAAAAAGGGTACGTAAGCTAATCGTGAAGTACCTCAGCCAAACTTCGCGATAGTTGGGGCTTCCAACTAAAACTCAGATTAGGACGGTCTTATTCGTCTTCGAGATTTCCCGTTTCAACCGCCGATGCCACGTTGCGACACCACAAGGATGTTCGACATTTAAGTCGATCGTGGTCTTACTTAGCGTCCACAGGCAGCCGCCCGTCTTCCACAGGCAGTTAAAAAATTGTTGGCTTAGCCTGGATATTCCGGTTTTATTAAAAATATACATTAATAATTATTGCAGAAGATGGACGATTAATCTCAACTAATTCGTAATTCTAGCTACGCAGAATCCATATAATGTAAAGATAGAGTTACAAACCCTTTCACAGAGGCAGTAATTATTCACCGTGTTTGCACTCAGCGGCTACGAGTATTTTTTAGGCTTCCTGCTAATTTCGAGCCTAGTGCCTATCCTCGCCCTCACGGCGTCTAAGGTACTACGCCCCAAAAGTCGTCCCTACGACCGACGCACTACCTACGAATCTGGCGTCGAGCCCATCGGCGGAGCCTGGATTCAGTTCAACATCCGATATTATATGTTCGCCCTGGTCTTCGTCATCTTCGACGTAGAAACTGTCTTCCTATATCCTTGGGCGGTAGCTTTCAACCAGCTAGGACTCTTGGCTTTCATCGAAGCCTTGTTTTTTATCACGATCCTCGTTATTGCTCTTGTATATGCATGGCGCAAAGGAGCCTTAGAATGGTCTTAAGTTCAGACACATCACAAAAATCGCTAATTGTCAATCCGGCAGAGCGCCCGCAAGTCACATCCGAATTATCAGAGAACGTCATCCTAACCACGGTTGACGACATCTACAACTGGGCGAGACTTTCTAGCCTCTGGCCGCTGCTTTACGGTACGGCTTGCTGCTTCATCGAGTTTGCAGCTTTGATCGGTTCGCGCTTCGACTTCGACAGATTCGGCTTAGTACCGCGATCGAGCCCGCGGCAAGCCGACTTGTTAATCACCGCCGGTACAATTACCATGAAGTACGCCCCCATTTTGGTGCGGCTGTACGAACAAATGCCCGAACCCAAATATGTCATCGCGATGGGCGCTTGCACCATCACGGGCGGAATGTTCAGCGTAGACTCCCCCACAGCAGTCAGAGGCGTTGACAAACTGATTCCCGTAGATGTGTACATACCCGGCTGTCCTCCCCGTCCAGAAGCGATTATTGACGCAATTATCAAACTGCGGAAAAAAATCGCCAACGATTCGATGCAGGAACGCGGCAACTTGCTGCCCACCCACCGCTACTACACCAGACCCCACAAAATGAAAGTAGTAGATGACATCTTGGATGGCAAATATTTGTCAGTTCCCGGCCGGATGGCCCCACCGAAGGAATTGACGGAAGCAATGGGAATGCCAGTACCGCCCGCCCTGCTTGCAGGACAAAAACAGGAGGTACAACGTGGCTGAGACAGAAACCTCGATTGTTGAAGCTGGGAAGGTTTCTCAGTGGCTGACTCAAAATGGCTTTGAACACGAAGCTTTAGCGGCCGATAATTTGGGCGTGGAGATATTAAAGGTCGATCGCGAATTCCTAATTCCGATGTCAACAGCACTGTATGCCTACGGCTTCAATTATATGCAGTGCCAGTGCGCCTACGACCAAGGGCCTGGAGAAGATTTAGTCAGCGTCTATCACTTAGCCAAGCTGACAGATAATGCTTCCCATCCCGAAGAAGTCCGCGTCAAAGTATTTATCCCCCGCGAAGATCCGAGAGTACCATCAGTGTACTGGATTTGGAAAGCGGCAGATTTCCAAGAGCGGGAATCCTACGATATGTACGGCATTGTCTACGAAGGACATCCGAATCTGAAACGGATTTTGATGAACGAAGATTGGGTAGGCTGGCCGCTGCGGAAAGATTACATTTCCCCCGATTTCTACGAATTGCAAGACGCTTATTAAGTGAGTTTTGCGAGGGCGGGTTTAGAGCATAAAATTTGACTTTTGCCGTCAATTTTTATGTGATACTCGCCCTCTATTTTTTAATTAACTGGTTCCCCGGATCGGTCTGGGAACCGATGTCTAGAGGCTCTGCCTCGTTGGGAAAAATTGGAAGAGCACGACGGATTTTGACACCGATACACGGATGGGTTGAGCGATCGCGCTGATGATAGTCGATCGCACAGATTTAGCAATATACATGAATTACAACGGGAGTGAGTAATTATAGAACACCTCATCTTTGACATACCCACGAGATTCGTAAAGTGATTGTGCACTTTGATTGGTTATCTGCGTAGATAATGCAATTTCCACGGCACCCGTTTGACGTGCAAAGCTTTCCGCCGCTTGCATTAATTGTGCTCCAACACCTTGCCGGCGAGCCGTTTCTTCAACAAACAAATCATTCAAAATCCAAAGTCGTTTCATTAAAGCTGACGAAAAACTCGGATAAAGCTGAGTAAAACCCACACCCCGAAGTTCATCCAACGCAATGAATATTGTTGAGTCACCCTGTTGGAAACGCATTTGGATAAACTGACGGGCTGCATCAATATCCGAAACCTGAGCGTAAAACATTCGATAGCGATCGAACAACCGCGTCACCTCATCCAAATCATCCATGTGCGCCAACCGAACTTCCATCCCAAACCTCGCTCGCAATTAACCCGATTATATCGGAGTGGCTGGATTATTGAGCATGATTCGGAGATTCCGAGATTAACAACCTGCTATCCTCGCTTCGTGCGTGGAGGTAATAAGAGTGGCAAAGAATACAATTAAATTACTAGATGTCGTTGCATTGACAGTTGACCTTCCTGAATACAACCTGTGGCGCGGACAAGTAGGGACTGTGGTTGAACTGTTGGCTGATGGTGCAGCGTTTGAGGTTGAATTTAGCGATCGCAACGGACGCACTTATGAGTCTGTCGGGCTGCATCCAGAGCAAATCATGGTGTTGTACTTTGAGCCAGCATCACCCGATATCAAACCCGAAATGGTTACAGCATAAGTGGGAGAATAACTTGCGGGCTTGATAAAAAATCAGAGTTCAGGTTGATAAGTGAAATAGCTAATAAACCTGCGATCTTTAATGATACCGTTTAATGGGTCAGTAAATTAAATAATCTGGTGGTTCATCAAAATAACGATTCTGACCGTAGAAATTCTTTGTTCTGAGGCAGCAATATTTTCAGCCGCCGAGTCTCAACATCCAGAACCTCTGCTTTACGGAGTCACAGACGGAAAGGCTATTGGGACATATTTAGAACAAAAGTTCAAACTGTATCTCAAGCTGCGATATGAATTTTTAGAAGGAAATTCAGCAAGCGGCATCGATTTTCCCGGGCTACTTGTGGATGTCAAGGTAACAAGCGTTAGACAACCACAATCCTCATGCCCTTTTAAATCTGCAAGACAAAAGATTTTTGGGCTGGGATATTCACTGATTATCTTTGTTTACGAAAAGACAGACAACAGTACAAATCGAACTGCAACGCTGAATATTTTGCATACAATTTACGTAAGTGCCGAAAGAACAGCAGATTTTCAAATGACCCGTGGAATTCGCAATATTTTAGACAACGAAGGCAACAAAGATGATTTGCTGGCTTTTCTGCTTGACAAAAATCTACCAGTTGACGAAATAGAGGCAGATAAAATTGTAGGCGAAATCATGATAAATCCGCCACTACAGGGTTTTTTAACCATTTCTAATGCGTTACAATGGCGACTTCAGTATGGCAGAGTAATTGAGCGTGCCGGACAACAAGACGGCGTTATCGCAGTTTATAGATTTAACTCATGATTTCCACAGTTCGCAAAACAAAACTAGAATATGGGGATTTTCAGACACCGCTGGAATTAGCCGAGATGGTGTGTCGGAAATTGATAGAACTTGATATTAACCCCAAAATCATCATTGAGCCAACTTGCGGCATAGGTAATTTCATTCAAGCTGCTGCAAATTCCTTTCCATCCGCCAGCAAGATTATCGGCGTTGAAATAAATCAAATTTACTTAACAGAATTACGAACCAAACATCAATTGTTACAGGATGAAAGATGTGAGGTTAAGCAGGGAGATTTTTTTGAGTTTGACTGGACATCATTAATCAAGCAATTTAATCATCAGGTGTTGGTACTTGGTAACTTTCCTTGGGTGACAAACTCACACCAAGGAACTATTGGTAGTGAAAATTTGCCTAAAAAAAGTAATTTTCAAAAGCACGCTGGCTTAGATGCACTCACAGGTAAAAGTAATTTTGATATCTCAGAATGGATGCTAATTAAAGCAATTCATTGGTTGCAAAATCGTGACGCAACTCTGGCAATGCTTTGCAAGACTTCCGTTGCTCGAAAGTTATTGAACTACATTCATTCAGAAAAACTTAATCTCGCTAGCTGTGCAACTTACAAAATAGATGCTAAAAAGTATTTTGATGCAAATGTGGATGCCTGTTTGTTAGTCTGCCAGTTTGACTCAAGCTCGCAGAACTACTTCTGCGATGTATTTAGCAGTTTAGAAAGTTCAGATTACCACCGCATAGGATATCAAAATAATCTTCTAATTAAAGATATAGATTCTTTCAACAAGTTGAGTAATTTATATATTGTAAAGTCAGGCACGAAATGGCGATCGGGGGTAAAGCATGACTGCTCGAATGTAATGGAGTTTCGGAAAATTGATAATCTTTTTGTCAATGGCTTTGGGGAAGCTGTCGAACTTGAGGAAACTTATCTATTTCCGCTACTTAAAGGCTCGGATGTTGCTCAAAATCGAATTAATGCCACAAATCGCTATATTTTAGTAACTCAAAAATTCATTGGCGAGTCAACCGAATCTATCAGACAAATAGCTCCTAAAACCTGGCGTTATCTCGAAGATAACGCACCATATCTAGACAATCGCAAAAGCAAGATTTATCAACAGAATCCTCGCTTTTCTGTTTTTGGAGTTGGCGATTATAGTTTTAAATTGTGGAAGATTGCAATTTGCGGACTTTATAAAAAATTGAATTTCAGATTAATTGGTGCAATTGCTAATAAACCTGTAATATTTGATGATACTGTTTATTTTGTCAGCTTTGAAGACGAGGGAATCGCACGTAAAACTTTTGAGCTTTTGAATTCACCTGCTGCAATTAGCTTTTATTCATCGATGGTATTTTGGGATGAAAAGCGCCCGATTAAATCTAGCATCTTAAATTGTCTCAATCTAACATTGCTGGCAGATTTGGAATCTTTAACCGCAGATGCACGCAGATAAACGCGGATGAGTCAGTTCAATCATTGCGTAAAGCTGCGATCGGATCTAAGCGAGCGGCATTCCTGGCCGGCAATACTCCTGCTAGTAGCCCGACGGTAAAAGATAGCCCAAAACCTGCTGATATCGACCATACAGACACTACAAACGGAAATTTGAACGCTGTCGCGGCCCCAAAGGCGATCGCAATTCCCAACCCAATACCCGCCGTTCCCCCCACGGTGGACACTAAAATAGATTCCGCCATAAATTGAATCAGAATTGCTGCATTAGTAGCGCCAACCGCTTTGCGAATCCCGATTTCCTTAGTCCGCTCCACAACAGACACCAACATAATATTAGCAATACCGATGCCGCCAACAACCAAAGAAATTCCGGCGATCGATCCCACCATAACTGTAAATAAACCTATCACATTGCTGAAAGTATTAACAATCTCAGTTTGATTGACAACTCGAAAATCATCCGCTTGCGGCGGGTAAATATTGTGGCGCAAACGCAGGATATTTTCAACTTGGAATTGAGCATCCGCTAAATCCGCTTCGCCGGCAGTTTCCAACCAAAAACCAGAGATGGCAATCCCGGCCAAAGAATTTCTCCCCACAATCCGCGAAGACATATTTTTGAGGGGAATATACACTCGATCGTCCTGATCGGTTCCCCCTACAGACCCCTTGGTTTCCATCACTCCAATCACCTTGTAGCGGTTTCCCTGAATACGAATATCGGATGATAACGCATTAACTCCGGCTCCAAAAAGTTCGTCCCGCACCTTAGAACCGAGGACGACTACTGGCTCAGCAGCATTCAATTCATCCTCAGTAAAAAACCGTCCTTGTTGGGGTTGAATGTTCTTCACATCTGGATAGTTTAAATCTGTTCCCAAGATAGCAGTAAATGAATTTTGTCCGCCGTAAACGATTTGCACTTGGCGCTGCAAATAAGCGGTAATTGCTTTGACTGCGGGAGCTTGTTTGCCGATCGCCTTTGCGTCATCCCAAGTCAGCGTAGTAGCAGAACCGCTTCCCTGACTGACACCGCCCGATCGCGAAGCACCGGATAACACCAACAACACATTTGTACCCAAAGATTTTAACTGTTCTTCTGTTGATTTTTGGACTCCTTGTCCTACCGAAGTAATGGCAATTACTGAAGATATCCCAATAATTACACCCAGCATGGTTAAACTGGTACGCAATTTGTTATTCCACAGCGCTTCTGTCGCCATGAAGGCGATTTGAACGTTGGATATTTTTTTGATAGGTGGGCGAGTTTTTAATTTCATTAGGTGGTTGGGAATTGGTAATTAGTTAGATTAATTCCGGTTGTACGTCAGGTGATTGTTAACTGTTAACTGTTGACTGTTGACTGTTGACTGTTGACTCGATTATATTATTCCGATGCAAGCGCAAACGATATTATTGAGAGATTGAAGGAAGAAGGAAGAAGCAGCGGGGAATAAAAAAGCAGGAAGAGGCGGGAAAAAACAGCTATTTCTATATCCGTGATTTTTTTGACGTGTTGGTGATCGGTAATTGGTAATTGGTAATTGGTAATCGGTAATTGGCAATCGATAATTGTTAACCACTAACCACTAACTAATGACTAATGACTAATGACTAATGACTAATGACTAATGACTAATGACTAATGACTAATGACTAATGACTAATGACTAATGACTAATGACTAATGACTACTGACTACTGACTACTGACTATTAACGCAATCGCGTTCTACCACCTGGTTGCAAACCCGGAATTCCGCCCGACGATGGATTTTGGGATCTAGGCCGCAATCCGGAGGGTAAACTAAGCAGCACTTTTTCATCTCCTTTCAAACCCGATCGCACTTCCGTCTTGTCATCCACCGTCATACCAGTTTTAATCGGCATAAAAGCAGGTTTGCCATCTTTTCCACCGGGAACAAATACCCCGGTTGCCCTTTGTTGGCGGACAATTGCCGCAGTGGGGACTACCAAAACATTTTTGAGCTCGCCTGCTTTAAACTCTACGTTGACATTCATCCCAGAACGCAGCATTTGTTTGTCATCAATAATTGCGGCTCTTACCTCAAAACTCGTCACATTTTGCTGGACGATCGACTGAGGCGAAATTTGAGTGATTTTACCGGCAAAAGTCTTTCCCGCAAAAGCATCAGCTTGAATAGACGCTGCTTGGCCGATCTGAATCTGAGCAATATTAGTTTCTGCTACGTTTGCGATTAATTGATTTTTTGAAGCTAAGGACAAAATCGAAGAAGAAGTTGCCGAAGAAACCGCACTTCCCGCCGTTGTGGGAGTCACGAAAGCGCCCGGATCTGCGTACTTGCGGGTGACAGTGCCGCTAAAAGGAGCCCGCAACACAGTGTCATCGATCAGGGCTTGAACGCTTTGCAGGCTGCCTCTAGCGGAGAGAACTTGGGCGCGGGCTTGGTCGATTTCTTCGGGGCGAGAACCGGCTTCTAGCAGCGCTAAAGCTTGCTGTTTTTGCTCGACGGCGGCGCGGGCTTGGGCGATTTCTTCGGGGCGCGCGCCCGATCGCACCAAGGCCAAAGCTTGCCGTTTTTGCTCCACAGCAGCCCGCCCTCCAGCGATATCTTCGGGGCGTGCTCCCGATCGCGCTAGGGCCAAAGCTTGCCGTTTCTGCTCCACTGCAGCCCTAGCTGCTGCGATTTCTTGGGGGCGAGCACCCGCTTTCAGCAAAGCTACAGCTTGTTCGGCTTGTCTGACTTGCGTGCCGGCTCGATCGCGCGCGGTGCGGGAATTGTTGACAACTTGCAAAGCAATCGCCCCAGCAGTATAAAGTTCTTGATTTCTCTGAAACTCTTCCTCTGCTTGATTTTTAGCGTATTCGGCATCTTTGAGTTTGGCACTTGCTTGGGCGATATCTTCAGGCCGATTTCCCTCAAGCAATTTTTGTAAATTTGCCTGTTGTTCAGCTAATTGTGCCTCGGCGACGACAATCTCCTGAGTTCGATTGCCATTGAGCAATTTTTGTAAATTTGCCTGTTGTTCAGCCAATTGCGCCTCAGCGACAGCAACATCTTGGCTGCGATTACCGTTGAGCAATTTTTCCAGACTTGCCTGTTGTTCTGATAAAACTGCCTTAGCCGCAGCAATATCTTGGCTTCGATTACCGTTGAGCAATTTTTGCAAGTTTGCTTCGGCGGCTGCGAGTTGTCCGCGAGTTTGGGTAAGTTGGCCTTGGAGGTTGGAGTCGTCCATGTAGGCGAGAATCTGCCCTTTTTCAACGCTATCTCCTTCGTTGACAAGCAAACTTTTGAGCATTCCTGAAGTTTTGGGGCTGACGTTGACGGAACGTTCCGGCACAATCGTGCCGTTTGCCGAAATTGTAATCGGCAGGTTCACCCTTTCTACAGCAACGGTTTTTTCCTTGCGCCCGGTTTCGCTACGCTGTTGGACTGCGAATTGGCTGTAAGCTGTGTAGCCTGCTCCTGCCAGCAATCCGGTGGCGAGAAGCCCGCCCAGCCAGGGAGTCAGCTCTTTTTTAATGTGAAAGTTTTTTACAAGGTACATATTCTAAAAAAGTACATATAGATTAGACCTCATGGGCCTGTATGTGATTTAGACCGATCGCGCACACTAAAGGTTCAATGGCAGCGTGCTGATTTTTTTGTGGCTTTTAATGCTTGCGGGCGATCGTCCCAGAAATCAGTAGAGTTCATCAGTTTATAATTTTGGGCGATCGGCAAATCACCCAATCTGACGCAGCCGAATCAACTTAAAAAGTTAAATACACAACTTGGGAGAATGTAACTACTCTAATCCAGATTGCTGCAACGCTTGTGCTAGCAAATCTACAACCTTTAGACATTCCCCCCATTCGTTTAAATAATTAAAATTTAGCCGATCGCCCTGTACCTTCACAACACCCAATACATCTTTCCACTGCCTTTTAAAAACAGCCCCATTCTGTTTATAGAAACAGAGTTTTTGCAGAATGATATCTTCGGCTGAATAAATATAAATTCCTCGCTCCGATCCAGCACTCGTAACGTGCAACTGGCGGCGGTTCATCACAGAAACCGAAAAAGGATCGTCATTACTCATTACAAAAAAATGAGCCTTTTCAATGGCAGGCAAATAAATCACATTAAAAGACGATTTGCGAGGTAAACTTTTAGATCTAAAAACTGCTTCAAATACCGCCGATTCGCTAATATAAAAATCGTCGGACATGGCGCAGATTAGTTGTGCCGCTTGCTGTGGCAAAATATTAATTATCAAATCTAAATTTTTTGTAGCTCTGTTTTCTCCCAGCAAAGAACTTGCCACAGAGCCACCAACTAAATAGGAAATGCCTAACGGTTCCAGAATATTGGCTATTTTTTCCGCCAACCAAATTGGATTTTGAATCACGAAATCACCCAATTATAAGTATAAAATAAAGTCTTTATCCCATCATAACCCAAAGGCATTTTAATAAATTCCTGCCTTTTCAATACAGGAATTTCACCCTTGTACTGGCTTTCTATTCCCGATATTGCTAGCCTTCGCACGGCTCGATTAAAGTCGATGGCGGGAGTTACTTTTTCTTGGGGAGTCAGCCGCTGCAACCGTTGAAACATCAGCAATTCGGCTTCTATGCTGGTGTCAAATGATTGGGGCTTGCATCCAGATTTGACTTGAATTACTGGAATTAAAATCATTTTTTTTTGTGCAGTAAACTTAGATCGCGTGCGAGCGATTACCATAATAAAAACGGTTTGTAGGGCGGACTTTATTCCGCTTTCCAGCACAGAACAATATTCCGCACGCGGGATCATTTTGAATGCGGTTCATCCATATAATATGACATTATTACATGAATTATTGGATGGTATAAAAACGCAGATAAACGCAGATATTTTTGATATAAACTAATTCCCAGATTCTGGTTGAGAATTTATTTTATTTTTGAAAAGCTTTGCTGGTTGGGAAGTTGAATATTGGAATATTGGATCGAATATTCAATAGAACGATCGCCTCCGGATCTGCGTTACCAGGCTCTGCCTGGTAACGAGTAATACCATTTTTCTAAAGATGTGCTGATGAAGTCTTAGCCCCCCCGATGCTTTGGGGAGTTGGGGGGTAATATCTAGCGCTACTTTATGAAATTGGTATAAACTCACAAATTTTTCAACAAACAGCCATCACACCCAATTCCTGGATCGCCGCCTCCGGGCCAACCAGAGAAATATACGGTTCGATGAAGTATTTCTTAGCAGCTTCCTGAGCTTGGGCTGTCGTAACTGCCGCAATTTCTGCTTGAAATTGCTCGTCAAATTTAATTCCCAATCCCAAAATTTCGTACCAGCCTAAAACTTGGGCAATTTGCGAATTAGTTTGTTTTCCTAAAGCATATTGACCGAGCATTTTATTCTTGCAATCTTGCAATTCTTCTTCGCTTAGTTGGGTGTTGGCTAGCCGATCGACCTCAGTACGCAATCCTTCAAAAGCTGTCACCGTATTTTCCGGTGCTGTACCGATGTAGGCGACAAACTGAGCCGCGTCTAGGCGTGTCGCGTAGAGGGCGGAAACGTCGTAAGCTAAGCCCCGTTTTTCCCGCAATTCCACAAACAACCGGCTCGACAAACCGTTACCCAAATAGGTATTGAGCAACTTAATTGCTGCGTAGTCGGGATTTTTTACCGAGGGTGCAAGGTAGCCGAGCAAAATCACTGATTGCTGGGTATCTTGCGCTTTAGCTACGGTTTGAGGGGAGGGGGTGAGGGCTGTCTC
>NZ_JADEWT010000229.1 GCF_015207505.1 Tychonema sp. LEGE 06208 | reverse complement strand
CAGGGCTATTTCATTCTGGACAAAGCGTGAGATTGCTTGTAGGCTGGGGATGTCCTTGGTTATGTGATTGTTAAGTATGAGTAGTTTAGCGATTGTTGCGGCGTTTTCTGGATTGCCCGATGCCCGACGTGGTGCGGGGCGACGACATGACCAAGCGCTATGTATAGCACTATTTACATTGGCGATCAGTGCCGGATGTCGGGGCTTTTTATCAATCAGTGATTGGCTCAAAGGCTACCGTCGTGAATTACTTGAGTTATTTAGTCCAGCCAAATCACGATTGCCATCCTACAGCACGATTCGACGTGTATTATTAAATATTGATTATGAAGCCTATAGCCATTGCTTAGCCGACTTTTTTGTGATCGAGCCGTTGGCTGGGGAAACGATTGCGATGGATGGTAAAGTGTTGCGTGGTTCGTACAACCTCGATACGCCGGCAAGCACGACAGAATCTCATCCGGCTATTCAGTTAGTCACGGTCTATGTGGTGGAGCGAGGACTGATTTTGCCGATTCAACCTGTGGACTGTAAAAGCAATGAAATCAAGGCGCTGCCGCCAGTGCTCAAAGCATTAGCCGAACGCGGTGTAGTCTTTGCTTTTGATGCACTCAATACCCAAAAAAAACTTGTGAGCAAATCATCACTTCAAAAAATCATTATTTAGCCGCTATTAAAGGCAATCACGGCAACTTTTTGAAGGCTATTAAAGCCCTATTTAAATCCGAATCCCATTGCCATAGCGTTGAAACAGCCCATGGTCGAGTGGAACGACGGAGTGTTAGTCTGTGGCAGACATTAGCTGATTTACCCGGCATGGCCGACTGGGAGGGATTAACGACGATTATTCGCGTCACCAGTTATCGGCATTTGCTCTTCATGACAGCATCTGATCGTTAAGAAAAAGCAGACCCGCTATTACATCAGTTCCTTGAACGAAACCGTCGAACAATTTGCTCAACGCATTCGCAATTACTGGCACGTTGAAAATAAGGTTCATTATGTGCGGGATGTCACACAAGGCGAGGATGCTTCCCGGATTCGTGTCCAGCCACTGCCTAACCTGTTTGCCCTCGCCCGTAATTTGGCCCTCAATCTCTATCGGGAGCAGGGGGAAACTAATATGGCTCAAGCTCAACGTCAGGCAGGATTTGGCCTTGAATTCCTCAAAACCCTATTCAGAATGAAATAGCCCTGACTT
>NZ_JADEWT010000228.1 GCF_015207505.1 Tychonema sp. LEGE 06208 | reverse complement strand
CAAGTTCCGATTATATCCAACAACCGAACAGCAGCAATATTTTGCTGGTGCATTTGGCTGTTCGAGATGGTTCTGGAATTACAGCCTAAATCTTTGTCAGGAAACATACAAGGCTACCGGTAAAGGGCTGAGTCGGGGCGCAATCCAAGGTTTACTACCTCAGCTCAAGAGCGAATATCCTTGGCTGAAGAAAGGTGCTTACTCGCAATCTCTACAGGTTGTTGCCCTAAATCTGTCTGTTGCATACCAGAATTTCTTTGAGAAAAAAGCTGGTTTTCCTAGCTTCAAATCAAAGCATGGACGGCAATCCGTCAGCTATCCTCAGAATGTCAAGGTAGGTGAAAAGTCTATCAAGCTACCTATCATTGGTGAAGTGAATTGCAAAATACATCGCACTTTTGATGGCACAGTCAAGACTGTTACCGTATCTAAGAACCCAGATGGGAAGTATTTTGCTTCTATCTTGGTTGATGATGGTATTCCGAGTGTAGAGACTACACAAAAAGGCAAGGCAATTGGTTTAGATGTAGGCTTGATTGACTTCTGTGTAACCAGTGATGGCAGTAAATATGTCAATCCTCAGCATCTCAAAAGACACAGCCGTAACCTCAAAAGGAAACAACAGAAACTCAGTCGTCAGCAAAAAGGGAGCAATACTAGACACAAGGCTAGAAGATTAGTGGCTAAAGTCCACTCAAGAATCAAGCGTGTTCGCGAAGATTTTCTACACAAACTATCCCGCAAGATAGTAAACGAAAACCAAGTCATCGCCGTAGAAAATTTAAACGTCAAAGGCATGGTACGCAATCACTGTATAGCTAAATCAATTAGCGATGCTGGGTGGGGGATGTTCGGAACAATGCTCAAGTATAAAGCTGAAAAAGAGGGCAAAATCTATGTTGAGGTTGACCGATTCTTCCCTAGCTCCAAAACTTGCAATAATTGTCTGCACAAAGTATCTGAAATGTCATTGGATGTTCGTCATTGGGATTGCCCTAGTTGTAAATCAAGAAATGATCGCGACGTGAATGCGGCAAAAAATATTAGAGATGAAGCCTTGCGGTTTTTGGCATTAGGAATTAGTGCTACTGCCAGTGGAGGGAATGTAAGTCGTGGTGGCAAGATTTCGGTCTTGTCGGACGCGGTTCCTTGTGAATCTGGAAGCCCCCGTCATAGCGGTACTCCGCTTGACGGTGGGTAATTCAC
>NZ_JADEWT010000227.1 GCF_015207505.1 Tychonema sp. LEGE 06208 | reverse complement strand
CTGACGGGGTGACAACCCCGTTAAAACATAGACTCAATCAAGGACATAGCTCTCATACCCTTCTGAAAAAATGGCAATTTATTAGGTCTTATTTTCATTAATTCAACAACTATTTCCTGACAATATTCTATGCCTAATACCCAGGATTGACCCGATAATCCAATCCAAAAGCTACTATGCCGAGCTACAGTTCGCCCACTTTCTGTGAGGCGACCCACATATTTTTGAATGCCCATTCTTTTAATTTTGTCTCCTTGAAAAATAGCGCAAGTATAGGCAAAAGCTATTAATAAAATCAAGGTTTTTAAGCGCTCGTCACAAGCGTGACTTTTTTCGAGGTTATAGCCTCCTGTCTTGCAATCTTTGAACATAGCTTCGATCCCACTTCGACATCTAAATGTAGCCACAGCTTTTTTTAAAGTTCCTACATTTGTGAGGAGATACCAACCTTCATCTTCAACATGACCTTGATATCGACGCTTCCAATAACCTGCGATATCAAACTTGCCAAATCCTGTTTGCTTCGTCACTTTAACATCCCTAAAATAAAAGCTAGTACCTGGCATCAAACCCAACTCACTCAATCGCTTATATTCTTTACCTGCTTGTTCAATATATCGCCCCTTTTGTATTCTTAAAACAAACCTTACATTCTGATCGCACAGCCATTTTCCCAGTTTGACACTCCCAAATTCGCGGTCTCCTATTATCACAAATTTATATTTCTTTAACAAAGTCAGGATGGGACCAATCAATCTTTTTTGATCTTGGATATTACTACATCCTTTTTTCGGTAAGATTTGCCAGTATAATGGTAATGCTCTCCGCTGAAATATCAGGCTGATGACAAAGATATTTTTGTCCCGCCACTGCGTTCTATCAATGGCAACTTTCAACTCTTTTTGCTGGTTAACTTTAGTTCTTAAAATGTATTTAATCAGGGGAAACCACAGATTCTTAACATTGAGAATAGGTAGCTTCAAAAATCTTTGAATCCCTCGTCGCCTGCTCTCAAACAAAATTGGATAAGGCATTAATGTTGCCAGGGATTCAATGCTAACTTGTTTCTTGATTTGAAGCAGAAAGATTAAAATACTCAGGGTTAAGTATTCTGCTTGTTTCAGTTGTTTCTGGAAACAAATTTGGTAAAATGGAGGTAACATTTTCTATAGATGGGGTTGTTTAACGATATTGACCCCATCTTTTTTTACCATAAATCGGTCAAACCTTTGTTAGCTATGGGTTTTAACGGGGTTGTCACCCCGTCAG
>NZ_JADEWT010000226.1 GCF_015207505.1 Tychonema sp. LEGE 06208 | reverse complement strand
GAGACCTCCACAAAAAGAATGATCCAATAGCTATGTGGGTTTAGCGAAAATTTCTACAAACCATTTGTGAAGATTGGGGAGACGATGAATCTGGGTTTCAATTTCTGCCATAGCTAACTCCGAAAGTTTAACTCCTGTGGAGTAAATTGTTTCTACCAATGTCACCACTGGATTTTTATCCTTAAATGTGAGAGTTTTGGCGAAATTTACAACAGTCTCAACAGTGTCAAGTAAACTACCATTCCAATGCTTTTCTAACCAACCAAAACAACGTTCTATTGGGTTATATTTACTATGATAGGGCGGATAATAAGCTAATTGTAACGTCAGTTGAGATTGTTGGGAAAAATCTAAAATTCGTTTCATAAACTGAGTACGACGAGAATGATTTTCCGGTCCATTATCCTGATTGATGACCAATTTTTGAATGTGACTAAAACGGTGTTTAACAGTTTGCCACCAACTTTCAAGTAAGTCAACTATACAATCAGCCGTCAACTTAGAAGTAACGAAGAATAAAAATAGCTCATTGTACTCAGGCAGAAAAATACCATAGGGAATCACACTTGATTGAGTCGAAAAATCGTGGTCAACTGCAATAGTTGGCGTCCGATTTTTACCACCTCTATCAAATTCTCCAATCTTGACGGAAGCTTTGGCATCAATGGAAATTCGGAGAGTATTTGGGTTATTATCGGCTGCTGTATTGACTTGTTCAAGTTGTTCAAAAATGGCTGAGGTCTCGGGGATTTTTTTGACTGGTTTAGTTTTCAAAACTCGTTTTAAGGTATAACCCAAATCATTCAATCTTCTTCTAATTGTTTCGGCGCTCGGTAGTTCTTCATCACTATAACCAAATTGTTTAATTAATTGACGACGGACTTCATTGGCAGTCATGCGCGTATATAATCGTGTACTCTTAAAGCTAGGATCAGTTTGACTGTGTGGGTCTACTAACGATGTAATATCTTTCAATAAGTTGGGTAATTTTGTTTCAACCCGCTTTCGTCCACTGCGCTTGAAACCATCGACAATTGGCTCACCACTTTTCAATTCTTTCATCCCTTTACGGATGGTCCGTCTATTCCATCCTAACTCCCGTTCTACTAACGTTTGTCCACCTATTCCTAAATCTTTGACTACCGATGCCATGAATTGTCGTCTGTCTGTCCCCTTGAGTTTTTTAGCTGTTTCGATGTAAAGAGATTTGGCGTGTTCGGTCAGTTTCATGATAGATTTTAGAGACATAAGATAGGCTGCACACTGAAATTATATTTTGACTATTATAGGATCAATCATTCTGTGGCGTTCTCT
>NZ_JADEWT010000225.1 GCF_015207505.1 Tychonema sp. LEGE 06208 | reverse complement strand
TATAAATAGAACTTTGAGCCGTGGGCTTATTTAAGGCTAAGTTGAGCTTAGGATTGGGGCTAATATTCATGCTATTCATACTTATTTTACTGGGCATTAGTGTAACATTAATAAAAAGGTTTTGTCAATAGGCAAATGAAACAAAACTAAGTCAAGAATTATAAAAAATTTTAGTCAGACCTACTCCATGTTTAGTAAACTCCTTATGTATAAAAGCTCATAAAAGTATTGTATGAATGTTTTTTTGACAAACTTATATAGTGGTCAGAAAGATATGGACTTTGAACATACTTGCTAAGGTGAAGATAGACCAAGCTTTTTCTTTCATTGGTCATTTCATTATCATTATTATCCAGATATGCGATTAATTCATTTGCCATATTTTCCCAGTCTGTATTGTCCCAATCTTGACGAGTTTTAGCTTGATGAGTATTACCAGCAAATTCTGCACAACTCGAAAAAGTGCTACCCAGGGATGTCAATACCTTAGTACAATCGGACATAATAATCAGGTCATAAGCTGCTGCCTGGGTCATACTAAAGGACTCCGTAAACTCAGACGTTATATACAAGTTAATTTCATTGTTGTTTCGCTTGACTTCATCTACGAAGATTTGAGTTGAGTTATGACACTCAGAACACACGACAACATCTTTGAAGGCACAGTCTAAGACAAATTTAACAGCCGTCTTAATCGGTAGGAATCTGCCTACTATAGCCGCCATATCTTGATGTAAAGTGGGAATATCATCGGATAAAAGCATCTGAATAATATCTCCTCTACGGATATGAACTACAAGATAAGGCTGAGAATTTACCAGCTTTTGAAATTTTTGAATTTGATTAATGATTGAGTGATGCCAGTTTATTTTTTTCCAGTAATCTTTTACGCTGAAAGAAACTTCTTTGATTGTAGTCCCATAAGGAACTATTGGCCAAGGAAGTTCCCAGTTTATAAATTCAAATTGGGATATATTTTCAGTTTGCTTTTTACTTAAAACAAAAAAACATCCGTTCATCCGCAAACCCTGTTCTTGTTCAATTTCAAGCAATCGTTTTGTCTTCAATTTAAAAAAATCTTCTTCATTTAGTAAAGGAACGTCAATATCTTTGAATATTTTCCCACCCTCAAAAACCTCTGTGATGCTTTCGGCATTCAGGATATTTGAAGGGTAATATTTGCTGTAAATATTAATCCAAGATACATACATATTGCAACCAAAGTATTCACAGACATATCTACCTGACAAAATAGACATTAATCTTGTACCTAGTCCATCACCCCGTCGCACAACAACTCCCTTAATAATAGGAGGGGCTGATGGTAAGTTGTCTTGAGAATAAAAG
>NZ_JADEWT010000224.1 GCF_015207505.1 Tychonema sp. LEGE 06208 | reverse complement strand
TGTGGGATTAAACCACTTCTATACTGACAGCAACGGCGAAACAGTTCCTAATCCTCGGTATCTCCGCCAAAGCGAAAAAGCTTTGAAGAGATTGCAGAAGCGAGTTTGTCGGAAAAAGAAAGGCTCCCAAAGCCGGCAAAAGGCGATCGACAAGTTAGGAAGAAAGCACCTAAAGGTTAGTCGGCAGCGTAAAGACTTCGCCATTAAGACGGCGTTGTGCGTAGTGAAATCTAACGATTTTGTAGCCTAGGTCGACCTTCAAGTGCGTAATATGGTTAAAAACCATAAACTCGCTAAGTCGATTAGTGATGCTGCGTGGTCACAATTTGCTCAATGGCTGAAGTATTTTGGAAAAGTGTACAGCAAAACAGTTATCGCTGTTCCACCACAATACACATCTCAGGAATGTTCAAACTGTGGCGACATTGTTAAGAAAAATTTATCAACCCGAACGCATATTTGCGGTTGCGGAACGATATTAGATCGCGATCACAATGCCGCGTTAAACATTCTAGCTAAAGGCTTAAAAGCTCATACAGGAATCGATTTAAATACGGTGGGGCACACCGGAATTCACGCTGGGAAACTGATCTCTACTCGCTGGTGGTGACATCAACGAGCAAATCAACTGGATGATCCAAGAATCCTCGCGCCTGATAGCCGGGGAGTGTCAAACATTCCAAATTCCCAATTATCAACTAAATTAATGATGAAAAATGAAATCCAGCGCACTATTTTAGATAACGGTATCGTTGTCTTAGCAGCAGAAAATCCAGCCGCAGATATTATTTCAGCTAGGATATTCCTGCGGGCCGGTAGTCGCTGCGTACAGCCCGAACAAGCAGGATTGTGTCATTTGCTGTCGGCGGTAATGACTAAGGGAACCGATCGCCATTCTTCGCTGGAAATAGCCGAACGTGTAGAATCGGTGGGAGCGAGATTGGGTACAGACTCGACTACAGATTATTTTTTAGTCAGTGTGAAGACGGTTGCTGCCGATTTTCAAGACATTTTGGAATTGGCGGCGGAATTGATGCGATCGCCCACTTTCCCGGAAGCTGAAGTCGAACTCGAACGCCGCATCGCCATATCAGCAATTCGATCGCAGCAAGAACAGCCATTTGCGATCGCCTTCGAGCAATTGCGACAGGCGATGTACAAAGAACATCCCTACGCTTTCTCTACCTTGGGCACGGAAGCTACGATGTCAAAGCTTACCCGCAACGATCTCGAACAGTTCCACAAAACCTATTTTCGTCCCGACAATGTAGTTATTTCTGTAGCCGGCAGAATATCGACCGAAGATGCGATCGCCCTGATCGATCGCACCTTTGGCTCCTGGAAAGCACCTTTAACACCCCTACCCACCTTAAACTTCTCCCC
>NZ_JADEWT010000223.1 GCF_015207505.1 Tychonema sp. LEGE 06208 | reverse complement strand
TTAGATAAAGGAATGGAAAAACTCCCCGACAATCAAGCAACTATCGAACGAGGCAAAAGAAGCCTTGATAGTAGAGCTATGGCAAGAAATCCAAAAACTCAGCGCAGCATTAGCCACATACCAACCAAAAGCAGACCGATCTCCCACCAAAACTAGCAAAAATTCCAGCACTCCGCCATCAAAGGGATTTAAGCCCAACATTAAGCCATCAAAAATTCAGGGGATTAAAAGACAAAGAAGCGTTGGAAGAGTCGGAGGAGGAAGAGAGCTACATCCTGAACCCGACCAAACAATCATCGCCCAACTCAAAAATTGTCCCCAGTGTGGAGAAAAAGTCACCGCCGCCACACAAAAATTGCAATCCGTCTACGAAAAAATCGAAATTCCACCAATTCGCCCCATCATCACCCTCCGTGAACGTTATGGTGGTCAGTGTGCCTGCTGTCAAACCGAGTATGTTGCACCTGTACCATTAGGAATGGAACCAGGTTCACCGTTTGGTAGTTCGATTCAAAGCTTAGTTACATATCTGCGTTACACTCATGCCATCAGCTACGAACGGCTGTCGTCCATATTTGGAGAAGTCTTTGGACTCAAGATATCCGAAGGAGCAATCGCTAACTTGCTGGTGCAAGTCAAAACCAGTTTAGATGAGCAAGTAAGTCAAATATTGCAACGGTTGCGGCGGGCAAAATTAATTTGCTCAGACGAAACCAGTGCGAGAGTGAACGGACAAAACCAGTCGGAGTGGGTGTTTCAGAATCAGGATGTTTGTTTACACGTCATCCGCCCGAGTCGAGGAAGTGAGGTAATGAAGGAAGTTCTGGCAGAACATCGTCCCGATATTTGGGTGTCAGACTTATTTAGTGCTCAAAAAAATCACCCAGCACCACAATGGCAAGTATGCGAGTGCTCATCAACTGCGCGATTGCCAATATGCGATTGACGCTGGGGACAGGATTTTTGCCCCAGGGATGAAGAGGTTATTATTAAGGGCTTTTATCATCCATCGGCGACGATCAAAAATAGACGATACTAGACTCAATCGATATCGAGAAAATTTACAGGAAAGATTAACCAAGCTTTTGGATTTAGTACCACATCATCCCGATGGTCTCCGTTTACGAAAACGTTATGGTGGGCTGAGCGACAATTTATTTCTATTTTTGGAAGATGCGACAATTCCACCCACGAATAATAGTAGTGAACAGGCGATTCGGATGAGCGTGATATTTCGTCGTGTCACCAATGGCTTCCGTTCTTCATGGGGGCGAGATTTGTTTGCTGCCGTTCGTTCAGTGGTTAATACTGGCAAGCGTCAGGGCTTGACGGCTTATCAATCTATTCAACAAGCTCTCTCTATTGATGGCTCCCTTTTTTCCCCTAGTTGAGCAATTAC
>NZ_JADEWT010000222.1 GCF_015207505.1 Tychonema sp. LEGE 06208 | reverse complement strand
CAATACTTCGGACAGTTTTGGAAGAGGGACGCGAGGCTCGCCGAGCTACAAAAGTTATTGGAATCTGAATCAAAAATCAAAAAAAAGGCAATTTTTAGGTTAAGCTCAAAAAACACACGAACTTAAAAAACTGCCTCATGAATATTCTTGAATCTATTTTACAACAAATGCCAGGTATTAGTCAAGCTCAAAAGAAGTTTATGGTGATTTTATTTTCCACCATATTGCTTGTTTATGGCAAGGTTAATTTTACCAATCTGAGTCGTTATAGCTGTTTGAGTGAAAAAACCAATCGTCGCCACTTTTTCAAAAGCTTTGATTTTCCCGCATTTAATAAATTATTTCTCAATAAATCCTTAGATCATCAGCGAACACTTATTGCCGTTATCGATTGTTCTTTTATCCCCAAAAGTGGCAAAAAGACTGAAGGCAAAGCTAGTTTTTATAATGGTGTAGCTGGCAGACCTGAAGAGGGATTAGAAATTTCTGTAATTTCTGTGGTCGAAGTTGAAACTCATTTATCTTATAGCCTAAGTGTACAACAAACGCCCTTGCGTCCGACCACAGAACTACCGAAAAATCCCCTAACTGCTCAAGTCAAAAATAATTCAAAAAAACTTGGCAAAAAAAAGAATTTATTAAGCTTAACGCCTGAAATAACAAGAGTTGATGACTATGCTCAACATTTAAAAAAAAACTCGTTCTTTGTTGCCAGATTCTGTCCGTTACTTGGTAGCTGATGGTTATTATTGTCGCTTAAAATTCTGGAATGCTGTACGGGATGCAGATTTAAATTTGATTAGCAAATTAAGGATTGATGCCAACTTAAATTACCTCTATACAGGTGAAAAAAATCCACGAGGCGCCCCTCGCAAATATGATGGAAAGGTTGACTGCAATAATTTAAAGAATTTAACTTTTGTCAAAAAACTTCGACCGGAAGTTAATCTTTATTCATTAGTAGTATGGAGTTATTGTTTAAAATGTGAAATACGTTTAGCTGTGATTTCAGAGCTTCAACCTAACGGTAATATCAAAAATATTTTATTGTTGAGCACCGATATTGCTCTGCCAGCCGAGCAAATACTTGAGTATTATCAGGCCCGTTTCCAGATTGAGTTCATTTTTCGTGATGGCAAACAATTTACAGGTTTATCCGACTGCCAATGTCGTGGTAGTCAACGGCTTGATTTTCATTTTAACTCCAGTCTCATTGCTTTAAATTTGGCAAAATATGAAGCTTATAATCGTCATTCATCTCCGGCTCCCTTTGTGTTTTCAATCTGTTCTTACAAACGCTTAGAATTTAATAGGCATCTACTTTACACCTTTATTAACAAGTTAGATTTAGACCCTAACTTGATTTTAAATCACCCTAACCTCTCGTCAGTCCTATCCTATGGTACTCTTGCTACTTAAAAACTGTCCGAAGTATTG
>NZ_JADEWT010000221.1 GCF_015207505.1 Tychonema sp. LEGE 06208 | reverse complement strand
AGTTTTTAAAGAAGGATGCGATGCCTTCGGCAAGCAACGCTTACGCAATAAAGCAGAGAAGCGAAAAAAGTGAGTGCAATCTGAACCCAAAATGAACAGAAAAAAAGGCGCTCTTTTAGGTTAAGCTATAAAAACACACAAGCTCAACAGATTGTTTTAGGAACATTATTCAATCTACCTTACAACAAATGCCAGGGATTAGTCAACCCCAAAAAAAGTTTTTAATCACTTTATTTTCAACTATTTTGCTGGTCTATGGTAAGGTCAACTTCACGAATCTCAGTCGTTATAGTTGTTTGAGTGAAAAAAACTACCGTCGTCACTTTCTCAAAAGCTTTAAGTTTCCACAATTTAATCAATATTTTCACGGAACTTGCTTTAAATCCTGAACACACAGTCATTGCTGTTATTGATTGTTATTTTTTAAGAAAAAGTGGCAAAACAACTGACGTTAAAGCTTATTTTTATAATGGTGTAGCTGGTAAATCCGAACAGGGGTTGGAAATTTCTGTGATTTCTATTGTCGAAATTGAGACTCGTTTATCTTATAGCTTAAGCGTGCAACAAACTCCATCACGCCCTCAAATAAAGCCCGGAAAAAAACTGCCATAAAATCCCCAGAATAGATGGTCAAAAAAATCTCGCAAAAAACCGGATACTCAAAGCTCAAATCCTGACATCACAAGAGTTGATAACTCTGCACAACATTTGAAGAATACTCGTTGTTTCTTCCCAAATTCTGTACGTTATGTGGTGGCTGATGGCTATTATTATCGCTCTAAATTCTGGGATGCTGTGCGGGAGTTAAATTTAGACTTTATTGGCAAGTTAAGAGTAGATGCTAACCTACGTTATCTTTATACAGGTGAACACAATAAACTGGGAGCACCTCGCAAATATGATCGCACAGGTTGACTGCAATGATTTGAGTTGTCTTAATTTTGTTAAATACATAAAACCGGGAGTTTCACTTTATACATTAGTGGTCGGGAGTTGTTGTTTAAAGTGTGAAATTAGCTTGGCTTGTATCTCTGAGGTTCAAGCCAATGGTAAAATCAAAAATACCTGATTATTTAGCACTGATATTCACCTACCACCTGAGCAAATTCTTGAATACGATCGGGCTCGTTTCCCGATTGAATTGATTTTTCGTGATGCCAAGCAATTTACGGGATTGTCTGATTGTCAAGCTCGTCATTTAGCACGGCTTGATTTTCATTTTAATGCCAGTCTTATTGCCTTAAATTTAGCCAAATATCAACTCTCTAGTTGTCATTCATCTGCCAAGTCGTTTGTGTTTTCGATCGGTTCTTATAAACGTCGGGAATAAAATCGCGCATCTACTTTCTACCTTTATTGATAAGTTAGATTTAGACCCAGATTTGATTTTAAATCACCTTAACCTTCCTTCAGTCTTGTCTTATGGTACTCTGGCTGCTTAAAAACTGTCCGGAGTATTG
>NZ_JADEWT010000220.1 GCF_015207505.1 Tychonema sp. LEGE 06208 | reverse complement strand
ACTGTAGTTTAGACTAAAAAATAAGCGTAGCTAAAAGTAGCCACCTTTGAATCTCAGGCAAGCTGTTGCTTAAAAACTCAAGAGGGAGAAGATTAAATAGCTAATCTTGAAGACTTTTTACGTCGAGAAACCCGTTTTTTGACAGTGGGATATCGCGGTGCTACCGTCCGTACCCTTCCCTTTTCCCAGCCGGGGGATTTTCCCCTATGTTTAGGCAATTTTGTGGGAGTACCAATGTCAACTAAAAGCGAAAACATTGATTGAGCAACACGTCCAGGGGTAAAATTAATGGTAGCAGATTGCCTGCAGTAAGACATTCTCAACCACTAAATCCCTAGCTAGCCAGAGTTGCCAACTCATCAACGGCATTAAATCACTCCAACGCTCGGATTGTTCAGGGGTTCTCAAATTAGGCAATGTCCAATGCAATCTTTGCTTGGCAAACCTATACCAATGATCGACTCTCTTTGCGTCGTAAATATTTGAACCAGACTGTTTCCAAAGGTAGAGTTCGTTCTCCAACCCAAGCCAACCATAAGGGTGGAAACGGCTGACCATTTGACATGGGCTTCATTCTTTCGATCAGAATTAAATTGACTTTTTGTCCAGGGGCGCGATAAAAATGCAAGTCAATCCATTGTTTGACTCGGACTTTTCCCAAATCTGGATGTTCGTCAATTTCAATCTCTGTATCCGCTTTTCGCCATGTGGTTGGGTCATTGAGTCTCATTTTTTGCCCATGTTTCCGTGGTCTACCGCGACCACTATAGGCTGGTGGTGCTGACCATAAGCAGGCATTTTTTCGGACTCTCATTAAACAATCAGCAGGGATGGAAGCTTGCTTTAGCGCTAGCACCCAGCTTGCATTCCCATATTCTCGATCTAAAACTGCTAAAACTGGATTGACGCTCTGTTCACAGACAAGTTTGAGTTGGGAAGCTGCTTGAAGTATGGGTGAAGACCCACTACTAATTCTTTCATGGAGCAGGGGTAATGCCCAACTTCCTTGAGCTTCAGGTATCCACGCAATGGTACTGTATCCCTGACCCACAATTACACCCCTTTGATATTCATGGGTTCTATCTTGTAACGTTTTGGCATCTCGTCTCCCCCATGCAGTGTGGTCGATTGCCACTAATATGTGTTCCTTTGGGGGTGCTTCTTTCTGTAATTGCTCCAGATACAGCAGCATCAGTTTTTTTCGGTCTGGTCTACAGTCTTGTAAAGCTTCATAGATGCTTGGCCATTGACGCTTAAATAATGGATTGAGTGAAAATTCCGCTAAACATGACGCATTCGGAGTGGTCATCACTGCATCCATCAGCTCGAATGTGGCATCCTTGGCTTTCACTAATAAATCGTATGCTGCTTGACGAAAGTCCTTTAATCGTTCACTGTTCATATAAGGAGTGGATAGGTTTTATTTTTCACCCTCATTCTCTCCTGGCGCGGTGGCTCTAGTTCTTCTTTGGCCACCGTTCTCATCTTTGGTTAGTCTAAACTACAGT
>NZ_JADEWT010000021.1 GCF_015207505.1 Tychonema sp. LEGE 06208 | reverse complement strand
GGGGGAGAGGGGGGAATTACGAAAATCTTCCTTGATTTTCCCGACAACTGTCAACTGTCAACTGACAACTGACTTCTACTTTTTCAACGAATGAGCTTTGTAAAAAGTTTCGAGGCTTGGCCTGTCGCCCACAAACCGCCAGTGCCAGGGTTCATAACTGACGCCTTGGCGGTTGTTTTTGGGGAAAGACATTTCAAAGCTGAAGGCGGGAGCGTTGGCTTCTAGCCATTTGAATGCTTGGGTATTGTCAAAACTTTGACTGAGGTTAGTTTCGGGGGCGGAGCCGTCGCCAATGTCGATCGCGTAACCGGTATGGTGTTCGCTATATCCAGGAGGGGCGCTGACTTCGGCTCGCTTGGTGGCGTTTTGCCTGCGTTCGGCTTTCACGTCAAAAAATACGTGTTGTTGGTCTTCTACGGAGCGAAAGCCGGATATGGGGGCGAAATAGATCCCTGATGCTGCGGCGGCGTTAGCCATTTCTTGATATTTTGCTGCTGCGGCTTTGCGGAGTTTGATGCCACCGTCGGAGGTGACATTTACCAAGTCTGCGGCTGGTGCTTCTGGGTAAGGCAAGTGTCCCAGCAGGTTGTCTGGGGTTGCGGGTTTTGAGCTAGTAGTTGGACTCGCGACAGATCCCGAAGGCGAACTCGCGGCTGCTGGGTTTTTTTGACTTTGCTCTGCCTGACTGGTGGCTGGGAAAAAGTTAAAGTTGAGGTTCAGCCAAATGCTGACCCCACAGGCTAATGCCGCCAACCCTAGCAGTTTCCAAATCAGCCCTTTTTTCTTGGACTGGCTCGATCCTGCTTCTGGGTATGGGTGGTCTCGCACTGCTTCTGGAATTTCGTCGGCGACAAGCTCCGAGGCTTGCGGGGGTTTTCTTGACAGACTAGCGTTATCCAAGCCAGCTCCACTCCTGCACTTCAATAAGGCTCAACGTTACAAATTGTAGACCGATACGGGCGATCGCACAGCTACAATTGCCGCTGAGTACATATCATCTCTTCCAGACTTCGCCATTTCTCCTCCGCCAACTCTCAAATCTGTTTTAGTTGGGCTCCGATGCCGCCGGTTTTGGTCTAACTGGTTGGTACTGGTTTATTTTAAGTGTCATTTGCTACTTTTGGGCAAAATTTCACAATTGTGCGATCGGCACATCAAACGTCCGCGCCAATTTTAGCAGAGCACGAATTTGTCAGCCATTGCCTTAGCGGGCGATCGGGCATAATTTTTCAGCGTGCTGTAGCGATCGCCCGATCGAGTGGTAATCTCTGTCATAGTCCAACCCTTCTCGGCCGCTAGCTCTGGAAACAGAGTATATTGAGACTTTTTGAATAGATTTTGTTTAGCAAACCCCTTAACTAATTTTATTCGTGAGTAGATCCGTCTGGCATAATTGCGCCAGTGAGCGTAGCATTTTGAAATTCTGCTCCTCCTATTTTTGCATTTGTTAAGTTAGCGCCCGATAAGTCTGCAAAATTTAACCTTGCCGCGCGGAGGTCTGCTGAAATTAGGTCAGCACCACGCAGTTTTGCAGAGTTTAACTCAGCTTGTCGCAAGTCAGCTTCAGTTAAGTCTGCTGTAGTTAGATCGGCACTAACTAATCTTGCATCGTTCAAGTTAACTTGTCTTAAATTAGCTCTGCTCAAATTTATGCTATCCAGTGTTGCTCCCTGAAGTTTGGCCCCACTTAAATTAACATCTCTCAAATCGGAACCACTCAATCTTGCTGAAGTCAAATTAGCCCCTTGTAAATCCGCTCCTATCAATTTAATATTGGTTAAGTCCCTATCAGTTATATCGGCATTTTGTAGCGATACATAAGGAGCAAGTAAATAAGCACCAGCTTTCACAGGATCGAACTCAGTCGGAAATAAAGTTGCTTGATTGCAAATCGCCCCTTGAAGCTGAATACCCTTGAGATTTGCTCCATCAATATTTGCTTCTAAAAGGTTAGAATTACTCAGATTTGCATTTGTCAAATCAGCATTGTTTAAGTCTGCTTTTCTTAAGTATAGCCCGCTTAAGTTAGCTTGACTGAGGTTGGCAGTTGTGAATTTTGTTTGTTGACTGAGTTTAGCACCGCTGAGGTTGGCGCCGTTCAAATCGGCTTCACTAAAATTTGCATTTTCTAGCTTTGCTCCTCTTAAACTCGCCTTACTCAATTTGGTTTTTTCTAGTTTAGCCGATTGTAAATTAGCCTGAGCAAGGTTAGCTCTTGATAAATTAGCCTGAGAAAGATTGGCTGCATATAAATTAGCCTGAGAAAGATTGGCATTGATTAAATTAGCCCGATCGAGGTTGGCACTGGATAAATTGGCATTAGAAAGATTGACACCGCATAATTTAGATTCGCTAAAATTTGTGCCACAAAAAAGTCCATTCCTCATATCTGCTCCGTTTAAAATTGCCCCGCTGAGGTTGAGCCTCTGCCAATTAACACCCCTTAAATTAGCTTGTTTTAAATTAGCTTTACTCAGGTTGATATCAGGAGATAGGTTTTTACCAGTTAGATTAGCACCAGCTAAATTAATCCCCGTAAAATTTTTTTCTCCCTGAGTGTAACGCTCCCAAAACTCCTCAACACTAACAACAGGTTCCAGACATTCCTCAGATTCATCCTCCACATTTTCACAGCTATCGTCTAAAGCAATATTTTCAGCATCCGCCGCCAATCCTTCCAAATAATCAGCTCGATCGATCGCATCCGAACTCGCTGCAAACCGCCCCTCAATTTCCGCCTCACTTAATACTTCGCTGCTGTCAAATCGCTCAATTAATTGGTTGACAATTTGGCAGTCATTGGTGCGAATTCCGATTTCTTTTGCTGCGCTTTCGTCGCTGTTAGTCAGAAAATTGTGACTTCCCAACATGGCAAAAGTCGAATCGCAGACTAAAAAGTTTTCGTGAGTACCCAATAACTTGAGGCGAAATATATCTGGATATTCACTGGCTAATTCTTGCAAATCTGCCAAACCATTGTAGCGCCATCCTTTGCCGATTATTTGCCGATCGCCCAGATAACCCCAGCCCATATCTATCAAACATCCTCGGTTCAAACACTCTCTAATTTTTTGCAGCAATTCATCATTAATGCTGTTACAATTGAGCCAAGGGCAAACAATAATCAGCCGCTCTTTTGCTACTGATAGAGCCTCCACCAACACAGCGCGACTGTTGGCACGATCGCATACTAACTGATACTCAAAGTCTGACTTTGGCTTTTCTGTGTCGGTGTCGAGTTCGATCGGTCGATCGGCAATGACAGACATATCGCTATTTCCCAAACCACACGGCTGTTGCGGGGACGCAATTTCAGCAGTCAAACTTTCTAGCATTTGCGGTTCGGGGCGATCGTTAAATCGCTGTTCCTGTGCCTCTAACTGCCTCTTAAGTTTGGCTAAATATTTTTTCAGAATAACTTGCTCTTCTTCAAGCTGCAATACTCTCGCGGTTATCGATTCTATATCTAGTTCTGTCTCTGACATAGTGCTACCCTCAAATTTAAAATACTTCAAACGCCATGTCTGGGAAGTTTTCCCAAAATCTAATCTTACCAAATTCTGCCATCTAGGCACAATTAGCAGCATTTTCCTCATCCCCTGCATCAACCGCAACTGGATCTAGCTTTTCTTCAATTTTAATCTACATTCCGTACAGTCAACAGTCACAATTTATTTTGAATTAGGAACGAAAAATTAATAATTTAAACATCTGCCCATACTCCTCTATATACCTATTGTTAAAATCACAAATTATCGGAAATTATCTGCATTTATCTATGTTGCATTTGGCTTGAATCTGCTGTTTAGATATCGATACCGTAACTTATGCGATGCAAGTCTTTTATCCCGAATTTTAGGGGTAAAGAGAGGCAGAGCCTCCGGATCTGCATTACCAGGCAGAGCCTGGGAACGAGGAAACAGTCACAATTCTTTTGTACTTGTCTCTATGAACTAATAAGGCTATACATACAATTTTGCGTTGAATATTAACTGAATAAAAAATTGCTTGAAAACTATAAATTATTAATTTAAGAACTGATATCCGTGAGCAATTGTGGTATGTGACACCGCATGGTGAAAAATGTATATTTGAAGTGTGTTAAAAATTGCGAAATGTGAGTTATGATAGAAAGTTGGGCTGCAGCGCGCGGCTTGGTTGCAGGCGCAGCGTTTCTTTCGAGGAAAGCAGGATGCGCCTCGCTTTGACTGATTATTTTTTATGGTTTCTTTTGATGCGAAGTAAAAATAAGCTTTTTTATTACGGATTTACTCTTTCTGCATTTGTTTGTTTATTTGTTTTTTTAGGCATGAGTGTCTTTTCTTTCGCGAGTTCGGCTCAAACCGAAAGCAAATTTCTTTCCGCGCGAGAAAGCGATCCGATCGCAATGGGCTGGATGCAAGGTTTCCCGCCGCCCAAAGACAAGCAGTTGAAATTCGCCGACGGCTCGTTTTTCCAGTTTCCCGCCCTGCGCTGGAGCGTGGCGCACATGAACGAGTTCATGCCCGCCGTCAACGTTTCACGCGGACTGGGCGCGCCAGATCCGCTGCCTTACCGTCTCGATCCACGAATTGACTCGATCGCGTTCCGCCCGCTGAATGCCACGAAAGACATGACATGGGAAGAATCGCTGTGGCAAAACTACACAGACGGCATTCTGGTTTTGCACCGAGGCTCGATCGTTTATGAAAAATACTTTGGTGCGCTGGCGGCCGACAACAAACACGCCGCGATGTCGGTGACGAAATCTCTCACCGGCACCTTGGGCGCAGTTTTGGTCGCCGAAGGCAAGCTGGACGAAAACAAGCGGGTAGCCGAATACATTCCCGAACTCAAAGATTCCGCCTTTGGCGACGCTACCGTGCGCCAAGTGCTGGACATGACGACTGCGCTGCAATTCAGCGAAGAATACGCTAACCCCAAAGCCGAAATCTGGGAGTATTCCGGCGCCGGCAACCCGTTACCCAAACCCAAAGATTACAGCGGGCCCGTGGGCTACTACGCCGCGCTAAAAACGGTGAAAAAGGCCGGCACCCACGGCGAAGCCTTCGGCTATAAAACCCCCAACGCTGACGTAGCGGGCTGGCTGGTTGCCCGCGCCAGCGGCAAGTCGGTGGACGAACTTCTGGCCGATCGCGTGTGGAGCAAAATCGGCATGGAACAGGACGGCTACTATTCGGTGGACGAACTAGGTACTCCCTTCGCCGGTGGCGGCTACAACGCCGGTTTGCGCGACATGGCACGCTTTGGCGAGTTGATTCGCAACCAGGGGCGCTGGAAAGGCACGCAGGTTTTGCCCGCCCGCGCGATCGAAGATATCGCCGGCGGCGGCAGCAAAGCCGCTTTCGCCAAATCGGGCCATCCCGAATTACCAGGCTGGTCTTATCGGGATATGTGGTGGCATACCGGAAACGCCCGCGGCGCTTTTGCCGCGCGTGGCGTGCACGGACAAACGATCTATATTGATCCTGCAGCCGAAATGGTCATCGTGCGTTTCGCCTCCCATCCCATCGCTGCAAACAGCGCTAACGATTCGACTTCACTACCAGCTTACGAAGCTGTCGCCCAGTATTTGATCAAAGGAAATTAAGTTTATGCAGCCTACAACTCTTTTCGATTTGAACGGCAAAGTTGCCATCGTGACCGGCGGCGGCAACGGCATCGGTGCAGCCTGTTGCCGGATGCTGGCTGATTTTGGTGCCACCGTGGTTATTGCCGATTTGAAAGTAGCGGACGCCCAAAAGGTTGCCGATGAGATTGGTGCGGGCGGCGGCAAAGCTTTGGCTGTGGAGTGCAACGTGCTCCGTGACGAAGATTTAATTGGTCTGGTGGAACGCACCATCGCCGAGTGTGGAAGCATTCACGTTCTGGTCAATAACGCTGGCGGCGGCGGTGCCGGCAAAGAAAGTCCGTTCGAGATTTCGCAGCAGCAGTTCGAGCGCCCCTTTCAACTCAATGTTTTCAGCGCGTGGCGACTGTCGCAACTCTGCGCGCCGCACATGAAAAAGGCGGGCTACGGTTCCATCGTCAATATGTCGTCGATGAGTTCCATCAATAAAAGCCCCGCCATCAGCGCCTACGCTGCTTCCAAAGCCGCCATCAATCACATGACGGCAAACCTGGCCTTCGACTACGGCCCGGTAATTCGCGTCAATGCCGTGGGCCCGGGAGCTGTCAGAACGGGGGCCTTGGCTTCGGTTCTGACTCCAGAGGTCGAAGAGCGAATGCTGGCCCATACTCCGCTCCAACGCTTGGGCGAGCCTGAAGACATCGCTGGAGCCGTTCTCTATTTTGCTGCCCCTGTATCTCAGTGGGTCAGCGGACAGGTGCTGTTCGTCAACGGCGGTGGCGTGCAGACGCTGGATTAAGCCTGTGCTCGCAACACTCCTCGGACACTGCACGGCTGGGATTTTATTTCTAGGCAAGTCGGTAAATGCTCGATCGGCTTGCCAGCTCTTTAGTTGCGTCTGCAGGGGCGATCGCCCCCGCCCCTAGTGGTGTTTATTATAAAAAAGATCCGTAATAATGCTGGCGTCTGTAGGTCAGGCAAAATGTCAATTCGGCAGAGCCCGATCGTCCCTTGACTGAATGCGCTACAATTATTAAGAAATTTTTAGTTAAATTCGTTTAACGTCCCAGACGCCTTATGAGTCTTCCCATTCGCAATGTAGCCATCATCGCTCACGTCGATCACGGCAAAACCACCCTTGTAGACGCTCTCCTCAGACAGTCCGGAATCTTTCGCGAAGGTGAAGACATCCCAGATTGCGTCATGGACTCCAACGACATCGAGCGCGAGCGCGGCATTACCATCCTGTCCAAAAACACCGCTGTCAGGTACGGAGAAACCCTGATCAACATCGTCGATACCCCCGGACACGCCGACTTCGGCGGCGAAGTCGAACGAGTTCTCGGCATGGTTGACGGCTGTTTGCTGATCGTAGATGCCAACGAAGGCCCGATGCCACAAACCCGGTTCGTACTCAAAAAAGCCCTCGAAAAGGGACTGCGCCCGATCGTCTTTGTCAACAAGATCGATCGCGATCGAGCAGACCCCCACAAAGCCGTTGATAAAGTTTTGGATCTGTTCCTCGAACTAGGTGCTGACGACGATCAGTGCGAATTTCCCTACCTCTTCGGTTCCGGCTTAAGCGGTTACGCCAAAAAACACCTCGAAGACGAAGGGGTAGATATGAAGCCCCTCTTTGAAGAAATCCTCGACCACGTACCACCCCCAGTCGGCGACCCCAACAAGCCACTACAACTGCAAGTAACCACCTTAGATTACTCAGAATACGTCGGCCGCATCGTCATCGGCCGCATCCACAACGGCACGATTAAAATCGGTCAACAAGCAGTTTTGATCACCGAAAGCGGCGCGATTGTCAAATCAAAAATTAGCAAGTTGATGGGCTTTGAAGGTCTCAAACGCATTGACATCCCAGAATCTTCGGCTGGCAATATTGTCGCCGTTGCCGGTTTTGCAGATGCGTATATTGGCGAGACAATTACCTGTCCCAACGACCCGCAAGCGCTACCTTTAATCAAGGTAGACGAACCAACTTTGCAGATGACTTTCTCGGTGAACGATTCGCCGTTCTGCGGTCAAGAAGGTAGTTTGGTCACATCTCGCCAAATTCGCGATCGGCTAATGCGAGAACTCGAAACCAACGTCGCCCTGCGCGTCGAAGAAACCGAATCTCCCGACAAATTCCTCGTATCCGGCCGTGGCGAACTCCACCTCGGAATCCTAATCGAAAATATGCGTCGCGAAGGATACGAATTCCAAGTATCTCAACCGCAAGTAATCTTCCGCGAAGTCGGCGGTCGTCCCTGCGAACCCTTTGAATGTTTGGTGTTAGACGTACCCGAAGAAGCAGTCGGCGGCTGCATCGAACGCCTCGGTCAGCGGAAAGCAGAAATGCAAGATATGCACGTCAGCAGCACCGGCCGCACTCAAATCGAATTTTCAGTCCCCGCTCGCGGTTTGATTGGATTCCGAGGCGAGTTCATGCGCTTGACTCGTGGCGCTGGAATTATGAACCACAGCTTCCTGGACTATCGCCCCCTCGGTGGAGAAATTATCGCCCGTCGCAACGGAGTATTAATTTCCTTTGAAGAAGGAACTGCAACTACTTATTCACTGAAAAATGCTGAAGACCGTGGCGTATTTTTCATTACCCCTGGAACCAAGGTTTACAGAGGGATGATTATCGGAGAAAACAACCGAGATGACGACATGGAGCTGAATATTTGCAAGTCGAAGCAGTTGACAAACCACCGCGCATCTGGCGGTGAAGAATTGGCGCAATTGCAAGCACCAGTCGATATGAGTTTGGAGCGCGCTTTGGAATACATCGGTCAGGATGAATTGGTGGAAGTAACACCGAAATCAATTCGCTTGCGGAAGTTGTCCAAAAAGTTGGTCAAACGCTAAAACAAATTAAGGGCTGGTAATTTTTCCAGCCCTTATTGTCAACTTTAAACTACTCTATTTAAAGGCAATATTAATCATTTTAACTTATTAATCAAAAATAGGTAAAAACGATGTCAACAGTTTATCGTTTAAAAGCCAGGGAACTAGATAGTAATTTTCGAGAACAAATCCCAGCGATTTTTGGAGATAGAGAGATTGAAATAAGTGTTTCATAATGCGATGAAACCGAATATCTTTTGAAATCGGAAGTCAATAAAAACAACTGTTGAAAGCTCTTGAAAATGTTAAAAAAAAGCACAATTTAGTTGAAGTCTATCTACAGGATTTGCAATGAACAGAAGAATTATTTTTGAATCTTCTGCTTTTGCAGATTTTAATGAATGGGTAAAATTAGACAAAAAGATTTATCGCAAAATTGTAGAATTGATTAAAAATATATATCGATCGCCCTTTGAAGGATTGGGCAAACCAGAACCTCTGAAATAGGAGTTAAATGGCATTTGGTATTCTGTCTTTTTAGGTTGTTCTACTTAGTCAATGATATATTATCAAAGTATCCTTTTTAGATCGATTGGCATATCGTGACCCTAGTATACGATCGCGCGCTGAACAAAGTCACACAATATGTTTTAATTTATATTTGAGCAAAATTAAAGCAAGCCCAGCCATGAGTCCTAAATCCATAGCCGTAATCAACTTCAAAGGCGGAGTCGGAAAGACCACCGTCACTTGGAGTCTAGGAAATATTATATCCCAAGGAACCGACTTAGAAGTCTTGATGTTAGACCTAGACCCGCAAATGTCCCTCACAGAGGCGATCGGGCTTAACGAAAATACAGGTCATTTAGATGATAAGTTTGGTAAGTGGTACGAACAATCTCTCAAGCACAGACTCACAATTTACGACGCCCTCGAAGTCTTTAAAAAAGCCGGACAAAACTTTAAATTTCCCGTTGGTTTCGACACGATTTATCAGATTGACGAACAATTACATTTTGTCCCTTCAGTTGAAGAATTGTATTGGTTGGATTTAGATGGATTTGAGGGAAAAAGTGTTAAAGACTTCATCCGCCAATTCATCGGCAAAATCGCCAACTCTCCCAATCTCCCCAAATACGACTTGATGCTTTTTGACTGTTCGCCTTCCTTCAGTCTCCTCACCTATAGCGTACTCTCTTGCTGCGACTTAATATTAATTCCCGTCAACCCAGATTATTTTGGTTCTAGGGGATTGAGTTTAGTTTTAAACTCTCTCCAGAAACGGATTGAACCTTATCCGTTTCCCAAGATAGCAGTGTTTATGAATAAAGCTAAAACCTATGGAGGATTGCTAACAAATGAAGTTCAGTTTTACATGAGAGAAGTCAAGAGACTTTGCGCTGAGATATCCAAAGACAATAACATAGAAGTGAGATTTTTGGAATCGACTATTCGGGAAAGCGTTGGGTTGAAACGGGCGATTAATGAGGGAGAACTGCCACGAGAATTAGTTAGAGAGTTTGAGCAACTGTGGCGCGAGTGTGAGGAGTATCTGAAATGATTAAAAAAGAGATTTTTGCTGCTAATGAGCAAGAAAGTGGGGGGTTAGTTGATGAAATTGGCGAACTTAAGGAAATCTTGCGGGAGGTTTCCAAAAAATTAACCAGGATTGAGGCTCAAGTTAAGCGGGGAGTGCTTTCTGCTGCGTCTAAAAATTCGCAGTTATCTACGGCTGCTGATGTGAATAAGCCTGCTAATTTATCGGCAGGAAATGTTTTAGAAGTTTATGAAGAACTGCGTTTGCAAGCTAAGAAGGGTCATGAATTAGAGGTGAGGCAAAAATTGTCGGCGATGAGTGCAACTGACTTGAATTTGATGTGTTGCGAGTTGGGGATGCCACCAAGTAGCAAGAATCCATCTCGAAAAAAAATGTTTGAGCTAATTATTGGTAGAATTAAACAGAGTTTGATGCTGTCGCGACATATCGATCGACAAACGCTTTAAAAATTAGTATCTGAATCGAAAAAATGGGTTTTAATTTGCATTTCTAGCTGGGATATGGAATGGCATACACAATAAAAACGGCTCGTAGTGCGGACTGAATTCCGCTTTTATGCTGCGGGTTCAAGCCCGCACTACGAACCTGGCTTAATGATTGTATTTGTTCGACTGAAGATGATATTAGAGCGTTTCCGATATAACGTTGCTCAAATTGGAGTAGATGCCATAATTTTTTTCTCCTTTAATTGGTGGTGAACTTCCAACTCATCTCCCTCAAGTTCCAAGTGTTTTTCATCCTGCACTTGTTTGTCAATTTTGGGCAACTTTAAAATCGCCCCAGCCAAAACCCAGTAATACACCGATACTGGATCTACATCCAGCGGATAGTATTGAGGATTGATCGTAATAAATCCCACAAACACCCAAAAACTAGCTCCGTAACTCCGCAAATTTTTGTCTTTCACAGCACGGTAAGCTCGAAAAGTTAGAAAAGCTAAGTGTAAAAGCATGATTTGAAAAGCAATCATTCCCGGATAACCTAGTTCGTACATCAACTTAGGTTGGAAAGTCTCAATTAGCTGCGTGAAACCAAAGATCCGCGTTGAATTAGTAGCTCGTCCCACACCTCTACCGAGAGGTTTGTCAATGATAAAATTGTGGCTCTGCTCGAACTGATTAAACAGAAACTGCTGGGGCGGTGCAGCATTCCAGCGGTCAACAAAACTCTCCCACCGCTGTTCGACAACTCCCGGATTAGTTGCTGCACCGAAAAACAGCAGAATTGCCAATCCTGCACCGATGGGAATAAATCGTTTGAAATTAACAAATTGACCCGTGAGAACGAGCAGGATAGCGGTGGTAGCTGGAACCATAACTAAAGCTGCTCTTTGACCGGAAATAACTGCATTGGCAAATACTAATGCCATGCCAAATAAACCGATAACTCGCCACCAGAATGAAGGATCGCAAAAGGCTGAAGCAAAGGTTAAAAAAGCATTAGAAATTAAAAACCAAGCCCACTGCCAAGGAGCTACAAAAGTTCCCGGTAAGCGGATAAACTTGACTTCGGGACTGAATACCAGAGAACCTCCGACAAAACATCTAGCTTGCAGCGTGGCTTTATATAATTCTTCTCCGGTCATGCCTCTGGTGCCGGCGCACTTGCCACTTTGCAGCAACAGGTATTGAATCAAACCGAGAAGACAGCAGGCGATCGCCAAAACTACGTGCATTCTACCAAAAAACACCAAATCCTTTTTAGTACGGATCAGATAATAGGTACAAGCAATCAGCGGTATGTAACCTATCAATACTTTTAAGCCGAGAATTGCTTGCAGAATGGGTTTGTCGCCCTTCATCGGGTTGAGCTGCATTTCCCCGTTGACAAAAATTAAAGTCAGCATTGCCATCATCAACAGGATGCTGAAGGTTGAAAGCATTTCTTTCGGAATAAACAGGGGTAACTGTTTCTTTTTGCAGCTTTGAATGAGGGCGATGAGAGCGGGTATGTAGAAAGCATCTTTGGCTACTTGAAATGCAGCATTCCCGCCGCCAATTGCGTAAGTAATTGTACCGCTAAAAGGGAGGTAAATTAGAAAACTCCACAAAGCTTGACGGGGGTATTTGTAGGAAAACTGCAAGATAGCTACAGCAACGCCTCCTGCAATCGCAATCTTAGGGCGGGCTACGAATAACAGGGGGATGCTGACAGCAACGCTGACCAGGCAGCAAATGACGATCGCCTGTACTAATTCATTGCGCTTTTCTGAAGTTTTGCGTTTTTGTGCGGCTACTTCTTTTTTGCTGAGTGCTGTTGTTTTTTCGCTGTGCTTGTGTTTAGATTTTTTGGATTTGCGCTTGGTTTTCAACATAACTTCTAGAAGGGATTTATGTAGAAGGCTGAAGGCACTCTGATGTAGCAGGCTAGAGATGTATAGCATTTCTCATAAAGATCAGGTGCCGCTGGGCATAGGCCAAACCGGGAATAGGGCATACCTCACCACGCTTGACAACCGCTATAGAAGGTAGAATTAATAGAATCAAAAATATTTTAGTAAGTGTGGTTATTTATACTTAAAGTCGATCGCGCGCCAAAAGATCGATATAGATTGTGCGCCTGACTGGGGCGGGCTTAACTGACACTCGCGACCTTGTAAAATATGACGGCTGCATCATCTATAATGTACAAATCTCGAAAGCATAATTTTAATCGATCGCTGAAACTGAATATGAAGTTAACAAAATTTGTATCGATCGCCATTGCCCTGTTTGTTGGATCGAGCGCCAGCATATTATCTAGCAACAGTAAAGCATTGGGGGCCGAAAAAGTTGTCCTGACATTTGGCCCGATCGCACAAACCATAAATATCAGCGACTTAGAAAACTTTGCTAAAAACGGCACAACGACACCAACCATCAAACAAATTATCGGGTTCTCCAAAATGGACCCACAAGTGCTGCAGGGATTGATGAGTCTAGAAATCGGTTTAAAGCCCGCTATTCTGGCGAGGGTAGTTTACAGCACCCCGGGAGAAAAAATTACGGACGAAATCGGTCAAGCAATTCGGACTCACCGCCGCACAGAAAGTGGCAAAGCCCTGCGGGCTGCGGTGATTCTGGCGTCCGGCGACGACGGTAGGCTGTCGCTGCTAGAAATCCTGAAAAAGTATCCTCTGCCGCAGGTTTACGTAGATGTTGCCAGCCTTGCGGCCACAGTTGGGAAAGTTCAGGGTTTGGTGGGGAACGTGCAAAGCCTGCTGCAAGAGTCGATGCGCGAGACAACTCGGACAACTCGCACCGAAACTCCGATCGCACCTCGTCCCAGCCTTCCGCCAACAACTCCGCCTCCGGCACGTCGTCCCGCACCCGTACCCCTACCAGCACCTGCACCACAGCCTGCGAGCCCTGTCAGAGGACTTTGGTAAGAAACGAAAATTTAATAATTTAAGCATCTCCTACAGTCTTCTCTCTTGTAAGTTTCCAGAGCAAAGGAGGCAGAGTATCGCCTATCTGCATTACCAGGCAGAGCCTGGTAACGAGCAAAGGAGCAACGAGCAAATGGGGACTTGGATTCGGAACGATCGAGCCAATTGGATTTTGGGCGATCGCAATCATTTTTTCTTCAGCAATTTTTTAAGCAACTTAGGAACCTCCGAAGGCCGAGCCGCCACGGGTATTTCCGCCTCTTCAAAGGCAGCCATTTTGTTATCGGCCTTAATTCCAAAGGCTTTCTGGGCTGCAGCGCGAGAACTGATCAAAATGCCCGCGTGGCCCAAAGACGGGCCCTTGGGAACATAGTGTCCGGCGAGATAAGCAACTACGGGTTTGTCTATTGCCGAAGCGATGTAAGAAGCTGCAGCTTGTTCGCTCCAGCCGCCCGCTTCTCCCACCAACACTATCGCCTCCGTACAGTCGTCTTCGTCCAAAATTTGCAGCCACTGCATAAACGACGAACCCAGAATCGCGTCGCAGCCAATACAAACCGCCATCGACTGCCCCAATCGGGCCCCAGTCAGTTCTAAAGCAATTTCGTAAGTCAAAGTGCTGCTGCGGCTGATGACCCCGATCGAACCGGGAGTGTAGAATTCTTTGGGGTGAGTGCCCAATAGCAGTTTGTCGGGGACAATAATCCCCGGACTGTTTGGCCCGATTAACAAAGTTTCGGTGGCCTCTGCTTTTCTGACTAAGCGCACCATATCCAGAGGAGGCACTCCCCCGGTGACGATCGCGATTTGTCGAATTCCTGCGGCGATCGCTTCTTGAGCCGCATCCAGCACCGAATAACGGTCTACCAAAATTACCGCAGTGTCAACGTTACCCACTGCCGCCACGGCTTGTTCTACCAAATCAAAAATCGGAATTCCCTCCACCTCCTGCCCGCCTTTACCGGGACTGACACCGGCGACTACATTAGTGCCGTATGCTTTCATCATCAGGGCGGTGCGGGTTGACGCTGGAGATTCTGTAATGCCCTGTACTAGGACTTTGCTTTCAGGAGTTAAATTCATTTTTTGCCATTTGACAGTCCTTCACACTCGTCTTTTGCCGATCGACTGCCGCTACTTGGCCGAGGCTACAGAAGCGGCCGCAGCCCGATCCAAACTGCTAACTAGCTGCACCGGCAACTCTCCCAAACGCTTTTTTACAGCATCAGAATCGATATCTACCAGACGCAGCACAACTTGGATGTGGCGGTTGGCGCGAGCTTTCCGTTCCAAATAGCCGGCTACTGCGGCGGTGATTTCCTCAGTTTTGGAGGCGCGGGCCAAAATATTTACCAGTATCACCTTAACGTTTTTATTTTGAGCGACTAACTCCAGGGCCAATTCCGCGCGATCGCGCAGGGCATTTGCTGTATCGTAGCGGTTTAGAGAACCCATATTCACAAAATTAGCTGGTTTTCCTCCTTGGTGGGCTACAGCATCCAAAGTTGCCATTGTCAGGCCCATTCCGTTGCACAAAATCCCGATATTCCCATCTAGTTCGATTAATTGCAAAGATTCGGAATTCGAGATTGGGGATTGAGATTTTGCGTCAAACTCCGCGGAGTGCGGGGCCGGAGAGTGAGAATTGTGACTCGCGCCCCCATGGGGATTTCTCCTGTTTCCTACGAACCCGCTGCTTTGGTTTTTACCCGAGAGTGCGGCCAAGTCTGGATGCCGCCCCAAAGCATCGTCATTGGCGGTGACTTTACCGTCTAAAGCCATTACCTCTCCCGTAGGACTGATGCCGAGAGGATTGATTTCTACTAAATCTAAATCTTTTTCGACAAACAGTCGGTACATTTTCTCGACGATCGCGCTCACCGATTGAATCAAGTCTCCCTGCAATCCCATTTTCAGCATCAAACGCCGCGCGTAGAATGGCGAAAATTCTTGGTCTACGGCAACTTGCTGCATTTTGTCGATCGACCCTTCAACATCCATACCTCCTTCTCTCGAACCCAGAAGTACCGGGCGTCGCGCTACGGGGTCTAGGAGTACCGCCAAGTAAAGTTCTTGGTCAGCGTTGTACTTAGCTTCGGCCAGCAGGACTTGGGGATATTCAGACTCGATCGGCAAATTAAAAATTGTTTGAGCAGCAGCAACTGCATCGATCGTATTTTCCACAAATTTAATACCACCCGCCCGGCCTCGTCCCCCAGCGCGCACTTGCGACTTGAGTACAACTGGGTAGGGAATTTTCAGTCCCTTGAGGTCGGCGGGATTATCAATCCGTTGTGATGGCAAAATCGGAATTGCCATCTGACGGAATAAAGATTTAGCTTGATACTCTAACAAATCCATTTTTAACTGAATGTGAGTGGGAAGTCCCGCACCCTACCTGTACTCAGGTGGGTGACGGGATGAAAACGAACCAGAAACAAGTTGAGCGATAGCGAATCAGTGATACAATTGCACTATCTTGACCACTATCCTCCTAGGCGAAAACCAAGCTAAACGGAGCGTGTAGCCAGAAAAAGTATGGGTCTTAGGAACTAGGACTCCTGCCTGTGGAGGGAAGATCAGACTACTTGCTTCAACGGATAGCAACAGCACATCCCAATGAATCAGGAAGCCAGTGCTGTATGCTACGCATCAGCGTCTGGTAGTTCACTAACGGGTGATATCATTTCCGGTCGATCTTCGTAACAAAAACGGTTCGCGCGTGCGGACTAAAGTCCGCTCCCGGATTGCCTGTGCAAGTCCGCACGCGCGAACCAATTTTATCGTTGTGAATCGACCGGATGCGATATGACTGGTAGTTGGCAACAAGCAATTCGCCGTAATTGGCAATTCATAATTATTAGATAATAATTGGTTTTTTGTCAAGTCAAAACTCAAATATTCTGGCTTTTAATTTTTATTTTTAGACTTTTGTATAGCCGATTACTTATTCGCAACAGATAGCCCATCGCCGATTACTTAATCGGTTTTGGAGTGTTTTTGGCGATCGATAAATCAATTGCCAAATTTCACTGTCCGATCGGGCGGCGATATATAACCTTCGCAAAAAAGATGTTCCGCAACCGATTTGCACTTGCCGTCAGTCGATTTTAAATACTTCGGCTTCTCTAGTCATTGGTCATTAGTCATTGGTCATTAGTCATTAGTCATTAGTCATTAGTCATTGGTCATTGGTCATTAGTCATTGGTCATTGGTCATTAGTCATTAGTCATTGGTCATTAGTCATTGGTCATTAGTCATTGGTCATTGGTCATTAGTCATTGGTCATTAGTCATTGGTCATTGGTCATTAGTCATTGGTCATTGGTCATTAGTCATTAGTCATTAGTCATTAGTCATTGGTCATTGGTCATTGGTCATTAGTCATTGGTCATTAGTCATTGGTCATTGGTCATTAGTCATTGGTCATTGGTCATTAGTCATTGGTCATTAGTCATCAGGCAGAAGAAGGAAAAACGAAGAAGGAAGAAGGAAGAAGAGATATAGCGGTTCTCATAAAAGTGAGGTATGCTTTTAGGCCCGATGCCCGATGCTTTTAGGCCCGATGCCCGATGCTTTTAGGCCCGATGCCCCATGCCCCATGCCCCATGCCCTATGCCCTATGCCCTATGCCCGATGCTTTTAGGCCCTATTAAATGGATTTACTTAGCAGCCCCTTGATGGACAGTTTTGACCCATTTTAGCCGCTTGGGACGCACCGCAATCCGAGCCGTCACAGTCCCCACCAGCAGCCAGTGCAACATATACACAGTACCCCGTAGCGTTTGCAGGAAGGTGACAAAAACTCTTTTCACCTCAAATTTCGTCTCTTTGCGAGTGCGACGCAAACCGACAAACATTCCCACCAGCGACAAGGTAAGGGTCATAAAAGTTATGGGACTGGCTAGAGGCATCCGGCGCAGTGCAATTGACATCAAAAAGTCGGGTAGCGCTACTGTGGGCAAGAAATATTGGGATACCCAAAATCCAAATAAATCCCAAGTTTTCCCGATTCCCATGCGGTTTTGCAAAATAAGCTGCCAGTAGTCAAGATAGCGCTGATAGCCGCCTTCTGCCCAGCGATTGCGCTGGTGCCACAGAGCCCTAGCGTTGGTGACTCCTTCTTCTAACACCGCTGGGAAAGGCAAAAATTCAATGTCCCACTGGTCTAGGTGCAGCCTTAGGGTCAAATCTAGATCGTCGGTAATCGTTTCCTCGTTCCAGCCGCCGCAGCTTTCTAAGGCGGTGCGGCGCATGAATTGGCCGTTACCGCGCAATTCTCCAATGCCGCCGATCGCAGTCCGCTGCTGCTGGAAAAAACTGTCGAGAGCCATTTCTGCTTCTTGGCCGCGAGTCCACACATTCACCGCAGCATTGGCGATGGCTTTTCTGACTTGCACCGCCCCTACTTGTTCTCGATCGAATACCGGCAGCACTCGGCGCAGCAAATCCGGCGTTACCGTCGCGTCGGCGTCAAATATTCCCACAAATTCGCCGCGAGTCAGCGGCAAGACTTGATTTAGGGCTCCCGACTTGCCGCCGCTGGCATTGACTCCTCTGCGAAATACTTTAAGTTGCGGGTATTTTTTGGTTAGCTGTTCCAATACCAGTGGCGTACCGTCGCTGCTGCGATCGTCGATCGCCCAAAGTTCGTAACGGTCGATCGGATAATCTAAATTGCAGATTGATTCTACCAATCGGGCAATCACCGCTTCCTCATTTTTCGCCGCCACCAGCAGCGAGACATAAGGCCAATCTTCTCGACTTTCATCTGAAAGAGGAGGGAGTGCGGGTTTGGGCCCGGCAAACAAAACTCGCAGCGCTTGCATCCACAGCAGCCCCGTCAACCCCCACACTACCCACGCACCCCAGGAAATCAAGTGCAGGGCGATCGTCCCTCCCCAAACCGCAGTCAGCACTACCGCAGCTTTTGCTCGCCTTCCCCGGTAAAGATTTTGAGGAAAAGACGGAGAACCCGGCACAGACACCGCCACCGGGATCTCTGATGAAGTTTCCGCGTCAAACACCCTGTCCCCCATGTCTGGTATGGCAAATATTTTGCTTGCCTTCGAGTTCGAGGTCAAACTATTGAGCTCTTCTCTAGCTAAATCAGGGATTTCCAAGTTAAGCTCGGTGCGAGCGTCGTTTTCTGGCCAAGAACTCTCCTGCATAGGTTACTTGATTAAACAACCAATAGTTTTTGATTTTATAGATAAGTATTTACTGTATCAGTTTCTGGGCTTTTGTCGAAAGCAGACGCTGGCACGCTTGCAGGAAAACCCTCTGCTGGTTTGACCCGCCCAAAAACGGATACTGTCGTGCCACGTACAGGAGTTTTTCGCTGTCCCAAATTTTCAACCCCTGTTCGAGCCTGCTGATTCAGGGCGCTGCAAGTAAATCTAAAATCTAAAATTGACTGGCTTTTGCTTGCGCTTAGCCTAGAATATCTGCTAGTTTTTGCAGAGCAGCTCAACTAATCTGCTAGTAGTAATTATCAGGATGTGGAAATATGTCTCTTCCTCAACTGAAGCCAGCCGACGACAAAGAAGTGAAAGTCTACGCTCCTTTCTGTCAGGAGCCCCGGCGCAAGTTTTTGCCGCACGCTATCGCTCTCTACAAGCTCAAAAGCTTGGAGGGGGCCCGAAAAGTTGACGGCGGCGAGGACGTGCCGTTTGTCGCTAGTTGGAATATTTCGTCGCTGCCGATCGATTTGACCCGCTGTCGGGTGTTGTTTGACGGCAATGCTGAACTCAGCTACGAAGTAACGATGCAAAGCTCTGAATTTGTCACTTGTTTAATTGAGGTACTTTTGACTTTTCAGCGGACTCGTACTAGCGTCGATTTTTCTAAAACGTTTTACCGCAAGCTGATGCGAATGGATGATTAACTTTCCCCGCGCCGGCACTCCCGAAAGCCTGCAATTGAATTGTGCTATAACTGGCGCACCAATCGTGTAATGCTACCACTGACGGCGACATTAAACGATCGCTGCGCCAGTTCTATTATTGATGCTCAATAGAATTGATATCGTTTCCGGTTGCATCGGAATCATAAAATCGAGTCAGCAGTCAGTAGGGGCGGTGGATGGTGCGGGCCCGCCCTCTTAATTTAACAGTCAACAGTCAGCAGTCAACAGTCAACAGTCAACAATCAACAGTCAACAGTCAACAGTCAACAGTCATGTATGAGTGCAACCGGAATTGATATGAGTTCTTGGATTGTTCTCAAGCATCTCTTTTGCAGTGCTAGGAAGTGCGATCGCGATCGTCCGATTTCCTTTGACTTTGCCCCGTCGCTTGCTGAGAATCTAACGCAGTAGCCTCAGCCAAGGAAACTCAACCTACAGCCCAAAAAGTCCGATCGCTCACTTGTCGCCCGCATTTTGGCTACCGAAATACCAGCCCGCCCACCAGCAAATTGATGTATTTTTGATTTGATTGCGGTCAGTAATAATGTCTAATTTCCGCAACAAATCTGGCAATCTTTAGTTTTTACAAAAACGGTTCTCCAGAAAATTATCGGCAATAAATATGTCTCTCCTTATATTATTTAAAACAACTACAATTAATTTGATTGAAGGTTAGTAATTCATTTTAAATGATCGGCATTTTAGGGTTGTTAATTGACTTAAAAAGCCCAAAAAAGGCTGAAAACAATACAGATTTTAGCCGTGAATTAGGGCGAAACGTTGCTGTAATGTTAATCGAAAAAAATCCGGGGGCAAACAGGTAAGAAAGCTATCGATCGCCCTTGACGCAACTCTGTTGAGAACGGCTCTCTGAAAAAACTGGTTTGAAAAACTCAGGATGTCAAAGAATGCGGACAAAAGGGTTGCGAACGCATGAATAACAAATTTAATTAAAAAAAATAATCTGACCAAAAGTGACCAAATCGAGTATAATCGAATTGCGAAATTCCGTCGCAGTGGAAAAATACTGTTGAAAAAATTAAATTTATTAAAATAGACAGGTGCAAATTGAGGAGAGAAGGCGTACCCAAATTGACTAAATATTTACTGATCGGTTCGACAAAAGCTTACAGCGGTAAGTCCGCGATCGCCCTAGGGATGGCACTCGCACTCCCGGCAAAAGGACTCTCCGTCGCCTACGGCAAGCCTCTGGGAACCTGTTTCAGCTCGGAGGGAGCTGGAACCGAGGAGGAAGACGTGCGGTTCGCGGTGGAGACGCTGAAACTCTCAGAAAGTCAGATGCCCTCAACACTGCTGTCTTTGGACGAGGAGACGGTTCACAAGCGTTTGCGGGGAGAAGACAAGACTGACTACCGGCTCTCTCTGGCGCAATATTTGCAAGGCCCCAAGGCAGACTTGGTACTGTTAGAAGGCCCGGCTAATTTGGAGGAAGGCAGTCTGTTTGACTTGTCTTTGCCTCAAGTAGCTGAGGCGGTTGATGCCTCTGTGCTGTTGGTGACGCGCCCGATCGATCTTTATATAGACGATTTGCTGTCGGCTAAACGGCGTTTAGGTTCGCGCTTGGCTGGCGTTGTCCTCAACGACGTGCCCTCGGACAAACTCGAATCGATCGCGACGACAGTGCGGCCTTTCTTGGAGGCTGCGGGTATTCCAGTTTTGGGAATGCTGCCGAGAAGCGCTTTGCTGCGGAGTGTCAGCGTCAAAGAATTGGTGCACCAATTGAAAGCCGAAGTGCTCTGCCGTCCAGACCGTTTGGATTTGATGGTGGAAACCTTGACAATTGGCGCGATGAATGTTAGCTCGGCGATGAAGTATTTCCGCAAAGCGAGAAATATGGCGGTAGTCACCGGGGGCGATCGCACCGACATTCAACTCGCGGCCCTGGAAAGCTCAACTCAGTGCTTAATTCTCACAGGCCACTTGCCTCCTTCTCCCCTGGTAATCGGCAGAGCAGAAGAAATGGAAATTCCAGTTTTGTCTGTAGATTTGGATACCCTAACCACGGTAGAAATTATCGACAGCACCTTTGGCAGCGTGCGCCTGCACGAACGGATCAAGGTGGAATGCGTTACTCAGCTAATGGCAGAACACTTTGACTGGGACAGCACGATCGCATCCTTGGGTTTGGGAGCGAAAGTCCATTAAGCAGGCCGCCGGAGTGTAAGAAGGCAGAATTTTTTTTTGAATTAAAAAATAAAAATGGAAAATTCTTAAATTCTCAATTTTTCAGGAATTCTACCTTCAGCTACGGCTGCCCAATGCCTTATGGCTCCCTCAAATCTCGCCATCCCCCAGTCAAATCTTGTAAATGTGCAATTTTTAACTGGTTTTTGGCGGCAATTGCTGGGGAGTCTGCTAAAATCCACAACGTAGTTTTATTTAATTTAATAAATTCTTTGAGTCAATCAATTGAGCTACCCAGAGTTGATGATTTTTTACAAGAACTTGCGGCGATCCAGCAAACCAGCTCCAAGCGGATTGCTCTTTTGGGTTCTCGTCACGTTCCTATTACCCACCAGCAGCTAATTGAGATGCTGAGCTACGCCTTAGTTCTGGGAGGCAATCAGCTCATCACATCAGGCGCTACAGGCACTAATTCTGCCGCGATTCGGGGGGCAATGCAGGCAGATCCTAATCTGCTGACGGTGATTTTGCCACAAAGTATGAGCCGCCAGCCGCGGGAGTCCCGCGATCAGCTCGAACAAGTCATACATTTGGTAGAAAATCCCAAAAATGACAGTTTGTCTCTCCCGGAAGCAAGCGCCATGTGCAATCAGGAGATCATTTCTCGCTGTCAGCAACTGATCTGTTTTGCTTTTCACGAAAGCCACACTTTGCTGAAAACTTGCCAAGACGCGGAAGAACAGCGCAAGGTGGTTACTCTGTTCTATTTTGATTGAAATGCGAGGCGGATGATGCTGTTGGGATTGCCTGTGTCGGTTATTCTGCTTGATTGTATTGCTGCTGCAGCGGCGCTGGTTTATGCACCGTTTTTGGTGGTTGCCCTCGCCCGCTTGCAGCTAGGCTACGACCAAGCAGCGCCGCGCGCTATGTTTGAGAGGTTGCCGGATTACGCTCAGCGGGCAACTTGGGCCCACCAAAATTCGTTTGAGACGTTTATGCTGTTTTCGGCGGCGGCTTTGATGGCTTTTGTGACGGGGGTAGATTCGGAGGCGGCGGGTTTGGCTGCGATCGCTTTTACGATCGCCCGCTTGTTATTTTCCGTTTTCTATATTCTGAATGTGCCTCTGGGGCGATCGCTCATGTTTGCGATTAGTTCTTCCTGCACAGTTACTTTATTCTATTTCAGTTTGATGGCTGTTAATTAATAGTCAGCAGTCATTAGTCATTAGTCATTAGTCATTAGTCAGTAGTCAGTTGGCAGTTGCTAGTTGCTAGTTGACTGTTGGCAGTTGCTAGTTGCTAGTTGGCAGTTGCTAGTTGGCAGTAGTTAACAGTCAACACTCAACAGTCAACAGTCAACAGTCAACAGTCAACAGCTAACAATGCCCAAGGCCCAATGCCCAAGGCCCAATGCCCATTACCAAATATTAATTTATGGCTGCTAGTTATTCCTTTGATATTGTCAGCGATTTCGATCGGCAAGAAGTAGTTAACGCTGTTGACCAAACAGTGCGGGAAATTCAAAGCCGCTACGACTTGAAAGATACCAAAACCACCGTCGAATTGGGCGCAGAATCGATAGTTGTCAACACCGACAGCGAATTTACTCTCGATGCAATTCACACTGTTTTGCAAACAAAAGCTGCCAAGCGGAATTTATCTCTGAAAATTTTTGATTACGGCAAAATTGATCCGGCTAGCGGCAGCCGCGTCCGTCAAGAAATCAAACTAAAAAAAGGGATTGACCAGGAAATTGCCAAAAAAATCACTAAATTAATTCGAGATGAGTTTAAAAAGATTCAAGGCTCAATTCAAGGTGATGCAGTGCGCGTTTCTGCCAAGGATAAAGATGATTTGCAGTTGGTAATTCAACGCTTGAAGCAAGAAGATTATCCGATGGCTTTGCAGTTTACAAATTATCGGTAAATTTTTGCAAGCTAAGTATGGGATTCCCAGTTGTGCGATCGCCTCTTTGAGTGCGATTGAAATTGCCTTGCACTTGCTGGGATTCAAAAATCTTGCTTTGTTGTAAGCTGATGCTGATAGGGGTAAAATATATTTATGAGGAAATGCAATCTCATAATGGCGATCGTCTAACGCAAGCAGAATTAACATCAGAAACATTTAAAGTAAGTAGGTCGGCGGGCTTAAACTGAACGATATAACTGTATGTAAACAGCCTCTCCTAGTGCTGATTTTTTGGTATTTTGATAGTTGACAGTCGTTTACATAGTTGCGTTTTACAGCGCCATGAATGGATGATAAGCTGATCTGAAGTTGTGTTAGAAGCCAACACATAAAAGGTGATGAAAGTTATTCAATAAATTCCTGAAACTTAACTATTTTCAATCAAAAGCCTGACTCAATTAACACGTCAATTTCAATCTGAGCAAATTCTTGATTTGATAGAACCTTTAATGGTTCCTAATTGATAGTTGACAGTTTTTGTGAAGCAAGTTAATACCTAAAAAATGAGCGCAAAAAAACATTTTTTTAACCTCTTAAATAATCTCGGCTTAGAAATAAAAAATCCCCACTGGTGGCTTCAAGTTCTGATTATTTCCATTGTTTATCCTTTGATTTGTTGGCTGCTCACGAATAATCATAAAATATCCAGTATTACGATTATTCCACCATATCTTTCACCCGTTTGGCCCGGAACAGGATGGATGTTCGCCACTTTATTGGAGTGGGGTTATTCTCGTTGGTTAGGTATCTTTATGGGTCAATTTATTGCGACCTTAATCATGTGGCCGATATCCCCAAGCTTATTATGGAGTAATGTTTTCAATACTATTAGTGTAACGATTTGGAATTTATTGGCAGTATTTGTGATTCGACGGTTAACTCGCACAAAATTTCCTTTTAATGAAGTCAATCATGTAGTAATTTTTATCGCCGTTAGTTTTTTAGGAGTTAGTTTACCCAACGCTTTGATCGGGACTTGTTCATTCACTTATCAGAAACTTGTCCCCCTGTCTGACTTTATAAAAACTTTCACTGGTTGGTGGATTGGTGATAGTATAGGCATCTTACTTTTTACCCCTTTTTTATTAATTTGTTGTTTAAAAAAACAGAAATTTTATGCCCCGCAGTCTTGGGTTAGTGGAGAATTTCTGATTATTGCTATTCTTTTGGGAATAGTCATTAAATTTTCCTTATTTGAGAGTCAACCTGTAGAATATTTACTTTTACCCCCTCTCTTATGGTCTGTTTTTCGTTTTAGTCAGAAAGTTACTACTATTTTAGTCACCGCCATTTGTAGTATGGCTTTTATCACTACGGCTTATAAAATTGGTATTTTTTATAAGGCGGCATTGGCTCGTAATTCCCTTTTGTTACTACTTTTATTTGTGGGGGTACTTTCCCTTACGACGATGGTGACATCTGCGATTGTTTCGGAAAATCGTCAAGCGGCTTTGAAATTACAACAAGCTAATGCGGAATTAGAAGAAAGAGTGATTCAGCGTACTATGGCTTTGCAGGAAAGTGAGAAGATTTCCCGAGAGTTGGCAGTGAAAGCAGAAGCCGCTAATCAAGCTAAAAGTACATTTATTGCCAATATGAGCCACGAATTGCGATCGCCCCTCAATGCTATTCTCGGCTTTTCGCAATTGATGGTACGCGCCACAAATATGCCCCCCGAACAATACGAGAATGCCGGAATTATCTATCGCAGTGGTGATTATCTCTTAACGCTGATTAATAATGTACTCGATTTATCAAAAATCGAAGCAGGTAAAACCACCCTTAATCTTACAGACTTTGACCTACATATATTGCTAAATGATTTAGAAGATATGCTGCATTTGCGCGCAACTAATGCTGGATTGAAGATGATTTTTCAGCGTACCGAAAATGTCGCCCGCTATATCTGTACCGATGAACTAAAACTGCGTCAGGTTTTAATTAATTTACTCAGCAATGCTATCAAATTTACCTCAGAGGGTAACATTACTCTCAATGTTTTTCAGGGAGAACAAGAAACCACAGATGTTTTTCAGATTCATTTTCGGGTGCGCGATACTGGGGTGGGTATTGCAGCCGCAGAACTGCCAAAACTATTTGATGTTTTTAGTCAAGCCCAAGCCGGAAAAGAAATGCAGGAAGGAACGGGTTTAGGTTTAGCAATCAGCCGAAAATTTGTGCAATTGATGGGGGGAGATATTTCGGTAAAAAGTGAATTAGGAAAAGGTACAACTTTCTCATTCTATATTCAGGTAAAATTGGGCGAAAAAACCAACAGCAAGATTACAGGAGAATATCCCAGAGTGCTAGCACTTGCTCCCGGTCAACTTAGCTACAAAATTCTCACAGTCGATGATCAATATATTAATCGACAATTACTAATTAAGTTGCTCAGTCCCTTGGGATTTGAGGTGAAAGAAGCTAGTAACGGACAAGAGGCGATCGCAATTTGGGATGAATGGGAACCTCACCTGATCTGGATGGACATGAGGATGCCAGTGATGGATGGCTACGAAGCGACAAAATACATCAAATCTACCACCAAAGGCAATGCTACAGCTATAATCGCGTTAACAGCGAGTGTTTTGGAAGAAGAAAGGGCGATCGTGCTTTCAGCCGGTTGTGATGACTTCCTTCGCAAACCCTTCGTTGAACACAGTATTTTTGAGACACTAGCTAAGCATTTGGGAGTCAAATATATCTATGCAGAAACAATATCTCCAGTTTTTGATGATACAGAAAAAAGCCCATTGACATCGGAAGATTTAACCTGTATGACTCAAGAATGGATTAGTCAACTATACGCAGCCGCACTTGAGGCAAATACCAACCTCGTGTTACAAGTCGTAGGAGAAATTCCCCAAACAGAAACTCGTTTGATAAAATCCCTGACAAAAATTGCCATTCAATTTAAATTTGAGCAGATTCTTGATTTAGTAGAACCTCTGATAAGCAATGAATCTTAATTCTGGCATCGAAAATAAAGGTAATATTCTAATTGTAGACGATCTTCTAGAAAATCTACAATTACTAAGCAATGCACTCCTCAAACTCGGCTACACTGTTCGCAGCGTCACCAGCGGGCGGATGGCACTAAAAACCGTGAATGTAAAGCGACCAGATGTAATACTTTTAGATGTTAAGATGCCCGAAATGGATGGTTATCAAGTCTGTAGAACTCTCAAAGCTGATGCAGACTTTAGCCACATTCCAGTGATTTTCATTAGTGCTTTAGATGATGTCTTCGACAAAGTAACCGCCTTTGAGTTAGGGGCTATAGACTACATTACCAAACCATTTCAAATCGAAGAAGTCGTGGCGCGTCTGGAAAATCAGTTAACCATTCAACGCCAGCAACAGCTTCTGGAAAAAGAAAATATTAAGCGCCGGGAAACAGAAGAGGTACTTTATCAATCGAGGGCTTTACTTGCTAGTGTTTTGAATAGTTCCCTTGATGGTATTGCGGCAATGCAGGCTGTTCGTAATACCGAAACAGGGGAGATTGAGGATTTTCGGTGTTTACTCGTCAACCCCGTGACTGCTAGAGCTTTTAAACGCAGTCGTGAAGAGATGATTGGCAAATTGGTACTAAAAAAGTTTTTGAGTAAGATTGATCCAGAACTATTTAATGGCTTCGTTAATATTGTCGAGATGGGGGAATCTTTAGAACAGGATTTTTACTATGAATCAGGAAAATCTTGCTGGTTTCACTTCGTAGCAGTCAAGCTAGGAGATGGTTTTTCCGTTACTATCCGTGATATTACCGCCCGCAAACAAATTGAATTGGCTCTGCAAGATGCCAATCAAAAATTAGAAGAACTGGCCAATCTAGATGGTTTGACTCAGGTGGCTAACCGTCGCTGTTTCAACAATCGCCTTCAAAGTGAATGGCAACGCCTAGCGCGAGAAAATCAGCCACTTTCTCTAATTTTATTGGACGTTGATAAATTCAAATCCTACAACGACTACTACGGTCATCTGGCTGGCGATGATTGCTTAATTAGAATAGGGCAAATATTACAAAAAGTAGTCATTCGTCCCACCGATTTAGCAGCGCGTTACGGTGGCGAAGAATTTGTGACACTCCTCCCGAATACGGATTTAGAAGGAGGGATTAAGGTGGCACAAAACATTCAGCAAGAAATTCACAATCTGGCGATTCCCCATGCACAGTCTGACGTGAAGGAAATCGTCACAGTTAGTTTGGGTATTTCCTCACTCATACCAAGGCTGGAAGTTCAACCAGAGACACTGGTAGCCTATGCAGACAAAGCTTTGTACGATGCTAAACAACAGGGGCGCGATCGCTGGAGTACAAATTGTTGAAAAATCGGGGCGTTTTTCGAGGAAGGGGGAATTATACCGTTATACAGGACTGTTCGCCAGTTGTAATTAATCCTGGTTTTTTGTTGATAGTCAGATCGTCAAATTTTTGATAAGTAATACCAATTGGAAATAGTCTTGCTACAATTACCAATTTTATACAAATTATCTTTGATTTGCACAACCCCCCGCCGGACACGGCAGTGCCGTTTCCCTACATACGATTGCCTATAATTTCTATGTAGCAATATTTTTCATAATTAGTATAAGCTGTAGCTGGCGTTACAGATTAAGAGTGTAAATCCTAATTAAATATCTAAACCCATGACTGTTAACTCAGGAGAATGTTCGACAACAAACTGGTAATCTAACTCTTGTTTGGCTTGAGGCGGTAGAGACATTATCCATTCCAACATTCCCATTTCACCTGCTTCTATCTTGGGATTTGTGACACTCAACCGCACTTTTATTTGCTCGTTGCGACTGACTGGTAGTTGCTCTTTCAAGGTCAAGTTTACAGGCAGTTGCTGCAAATTGGTCACAATTAACCGATAGGCGTAACTTGTGCGGCGCTGATTGCCAATCAGTTTTTTATCTACTTGTCTTTCCACTAATTCCCGCTCGATTTTTAATCCTTCATCTATTCCTAAATTAAGCTTGACTTCTTCACCGGGAGAAATATTGTCTAACTGTAAAGTACCTACAAAAGTGTTGTCGCGAAAAATATTTGCTTTACCGGGCAGGAGAGTTGCACTTGTCATTGGATTGGTGACAATTGCTTGCAAATAAGCAAAGCTGACTAAACGCGGAACGGCTATGTATTGAAGTTTGGAGGGATAATTTTCGCTGAAAATAGTGACTTTGTGGGGTGTGCCGTCGCTGGGAATATTGGTATTTTCTCCTACTTGAAATGAGACGGTACTGCCTTCTTTAGATACTCTTGCTGTGGCGGTTTGAGCTGCTATGGGTTCGGGCGCGGGAGCGCTGCCACCAACAGCCATCATGTCTAATTGCTCCTCGTCTTCCATCTCAGATTCCATGAAATTGTCATACACTGCTGACGTTTCTGGTTTCACACTTCGTTTCATCTGCGCTCTGGGAAAGCCTTGGCTTTGAGCAGATTTTGGGCGAACAATATCGATAAACCAGGGTTGGAGTTTTGGCGGCAAAGTTCCCAATCCGGGTTTTGCTGTGGATAAAGTCAGTGCTACTCCCGTCCAATCTTCGCCTGTATTTTGATTGACTTCGGCTAGGTAGTTGAGATTGATTTGGTTGTTGGTGGTGTTGACTCGCAAGTCGTAAAGGGGTGTCCAACGGGCTCCCATTACTACATAGGAAACTTCTAGTTCAAAATTGCCGCTGCCGCTGGGTTCGATCGCCACAATGATGTTAAAACTTTGTTGGGAATGGGGAGTTTGTAGTTGGCGCAACTGCTGGCGTAAGGCTTCTATTTGCTTGTCTAATTCCTGCTGCTGTCTTTCGTGTTGGGCGATCGCACTTATGTACTTTTTATAATTACTGCCTAAAAAATTGAGCAATTCGCCGACTTCGTTCAAACCAATCTGTTGCTTGGAGATGCTGCTGGCAAAGGAACCCACGCTTTTTGCGCTTAAATTCTCGACAAAGTTGAGTTGAATTTTTCGGGCGGCGATTTGGTCTTGTATGGCGCGTTTTTGGGTTTCTAATTCTTGGATTTGGTGGGTTAATTCGGCGATGCGATCGCCCGTAGGTTCGCTGCTAAACACTGTTTCGGTGCGTACTCCCAGCAATCGCACGGCGACTGTACCCGCACCGGTGGCCCTGACTGACTCTGTTTCGAGGGTTGTGGGGAGAGAGGCGATGGTCAATTCGCGCTCGTTTCCCATCAGGGCTACTGTGCCGCGGCGGGCGATCAGGGCGCGATCGGTATAAACTGTAACTTCAGAAATTTGCGACTCTACTATTTTGATATTATCGCGATCGAGTAAATCTGAATTAGTCATTGCTATTAATACCTCTACCAAACTCTTCCAGTCCATCCAAAGGCGAAGCAAACAAAATGCAGCGTTTGAGCAAAGACAAGTCTAACTCAGGCAGCAATTCGCTGTTTGTAATTTGCTCATAACCCTGTTCTCGCAAATGGTAAATCTTTAGCGTGCCGTCTTCCCAAAACCAGACTTCCGGCACACCCATCAGCCGATACTTCTGAAGTTTAATCGGACTACCGCTAGTAACAACTACCTCAATACACAGATCGGGAACATCTTTTTTATTCCCGATACAATAAGATAAATCTGCCTGATACTCCACTTGACCCTCAACAATCTGACTGTAAGCACCGCTCGGAAAAAATACAATTCTTCTTTGTATAAAGAACTGTCCCATTAGCAAGGCAATCAGACACCGAATCTCTTCGTGTAATCTTCCAGTACCCACAATTTCTAAAACTCCATCACAATAAAATAATCGAACTCCTGGCACATTTTCAAAGCTGGATTGAATTGCTTTAAACTGCTGCCAATTCAAACCGCGCCAAGTGAAATGCTGCTCGGCTGTGGGAGAAATTGTGGGATTGTCTATAGTTTGAACCATGACTGTCCTGTGGATTTAAAATGTTAGCAATAACTCAATGTTAACTCAGCGGCTCGATTCCCGCCAAATCCAAAATTTGAGGAATCAAATCTTCTCGCTTCACTGCCATCAGGTGAACTCCTTGACACAATTGCCGCGCTAGCTTGACTTGTTCGGCCGCAATTTTTATGCCTTCCTGCAAAGGTGCTGGGGATTTTGCCAAACGATCGATCGTCTCTTGCGGGATGTGAACTCCCGGCACGTATTTTTTAATAAATTCAGCATTTTTAGCTGATTTAAACAAAAATATTCCTGCTAAAATTGGTTTGTTGGAGCCAGCAGCAATGTGGTGCATAAACTTATCAAAAACTTCAAAGTCTGTAATTAATTGGCTCTGAAAAAACTGTGCTCCGGCTTCTACTTTTTTCTCGAATCGACTTTGCAAACCAGACCAACTGGGGGATTGCGGATCGACAGCGGCACCGACAAATAAATCGGTAATTCCGTCTGTTAAAGCTTTGTCATTCCAGTCTTTGCCGCCGTTCATTTTTTGAATGACTTGCAGCAGCCGCACTGATTCTAAATCGAATACACTTTTGGCTTTTGGATGGTCGCCGGCTTTGACTGGATCGCCTGTGAGTGCCAAGATATTATGGATGCCTAAAGCGTGGGCTCCCATGAGATCGGCTTGCAGGCCTATTTGATTGCGATCGCGACAAGCAACTTGACAAATCGGCTCAATGCCGTGCTGCAATAGAATCGCGGAAACTGCTAGCGGGCACATTCGCAGCACTGCGCGGCTGCCGTCTGTGATATTAATAGCGTGAACTCTGTTTTTTAGAAGTTCAGCCATTGCGATCGTGTGAGTCATATCGCCGCCTTTTGGCGGGGCAACTTCGGCGGTAATTATAAATTCTCCAGGGGTGGTGCAGGCTGTACGAAAACGGTTCATAGTTAGTTGATAGTTGGCAGTTGGCAGTTGACAGTTGACAGTTGACAGTTGGGAGTTGGCAGTTGGCAGTTGGCAGTTGACAGTTGGCAGTTGGCAGTTGGCAGTTGGCAGTTGGCAGTTGGCAGTTGACAGTTGGCAGTTGGCAGTTGGCAGTTGGCAGTTGTAATTCTTAACAACTAACAAATAACCAGTAACCAATAACAACTAACAAATAACCAGTAACCAATAACAACTAACAACTAACCAGTAACCAATAACAACTAACAACTAACCAGTAACCAATAACAACTAAACAGGTAAAGAATAACCGAAAGCGGTTTTCACCTTAGTCAGAGTTTTGTTGGCAATGGTTTCTGCTTGTTCTTTGCCGCGACGTAGTACAGACTCTAAATATCCCGGATCGTCCATTATTTCCTTGTATTTATCCTGAATTGGTTTCAGGGCATTAATTGTCGTCTCTGTCAACAATGGTTTGAAATCTCCCCAACCCATGTTTTCACATTCCGCTGCAACTTCTTCCTTAGATTTACCGGAAAGCAGGAGATAAAGTGTTAGCAAATTTCTAGCTTCGGGGCGTTCTGGGTCGTCAAAGGTTAAGCCCCGCACGGCATCTGTTTTGCAGCGCTTGATTTTTTTAGTAATGGTTTCTGGCGAATCTAATAAGTTAATTCGACTTTGTTCGGAAGGGTCGGATTTTGACATTTTGCGCGTACCGTCTGTCAAACTCATTACTCTCGCGCCGTCTGCCCTAATTAACGGTTCGGGAAGTTTTAATACGGGTTTTTCTGGTGTGCCGAATTGGTGATTTAATCTGATGACTAGATCGCGGGTGAGTTCCAAATGTTGTTTTTGGTCTTCTCCTACTGGTACTTTGTCGGCATCGTAAAGCAAGATGTCTGCTGCCATCAATACGGGATAATTTAGCAAGCCTGCGTTGACGTTTTCGCCTTGTTTAATTGCTTTTTCTTTAAACTGAATCATATCTTCGAGCCAGTTAATCGGCGTAATGCAGTTTAGCAGCCATGCTAGTTCTGTGTGCGCCGAGACGTGGGATTGCACGAAAATAGTAGAATGTTCTAAATCGATGCCGCAAGCTAAATAAAGGGCGGCGATGGCGTAAGTGTCGGAGGCTAGGGTTGCTGGATTGTGCGGTGCGGTGATTGCGTGCAAATCGACTACGCAAAAGTAGTTTTCGTACTGGCTTTGATTTTCTACCCAGTTGCGAATGGCACCGAGATAATTGCCTAGGTGAAGATTGCCTGTTGGCTGAACTCCTGAAAGAACGCGCTGTTTACCCATGAGGAAAGAATAGAATTGATTTCACATTTCTATTTTGACACGTTATTTCAATTTCCGCTCTTGTAATTTTCTGACTGTTGACTGTTGACGGCTGACTGTTGACTGTTGACTGTTGACTGTTGACTGTTGACGGCTGACTGTTGACTGCTGACTGTTGACTGCTGACTGTTGACAACTAACAATTAACAATTAACAACTAACAACTAACAACTAACAACTAACAACTAACAACTAACAACTGACTAATCACAAATCTGTCAGCAAACGGGCTTTACGTAAAATAAATGTGAGGACTGTTTCTTGGCCCGTAATAATATCGGCTCTGCCCTCCATTCCCGATTGAATTGAATACTGGCGGGGGGTATTTACCTGGGAATTTCCGAAGAATTGACCGCTGCTGGATTGGAGTTTTGTTAAATAGGTTTGTTGGGGCTTGATTGCTACTTCGTAATAAGATCCACCTGAATTATTGGCGGGATTTTGAGGGGCGATCGCATCTGGGGCGATCGCGCTGACTGTTCCTTTCAATGTGCCGTAGTCGGGGAAGGGTAAAGCGGAAATTCTGATCTGTACGGGTTGACCGATTTGGATGCGGGCGATGTCTTGGGATGTGACTTTGGCTTTGACTACCAGGGGTACGTCGCTGGGGACGATTTGGGCGATCGCGCTGCCCGCTTGTACGGTTTGACCGGTATTTTGTACTTCCAATTTGAGAATTGTACCATCAGCGGGGGCGCGGATCACGCTATTTTTGAGTTGTGACTCAACTTGATTTAGCTGTTTTTTAGCTTGAGTCAATTGTTGTTGGATGGTCGATCGCTTGACGAGCAAAACCCGCCGACTTCTACCCAGTTTCTCGGCAACATCCGGCAGCGATGCGGCGATTTTGACTAAAGCGGATTCGACTAATTCCTGTTCGGCGGAACTTCCACTTTCGATGCTTTTAAGTTTGGCGCTGGCCAAAATTTGATTTTCTAAGTCGCGCAGTTGCTGGTTGATTTGCTGTGCTGCTGCTTGAGACTGATTAATAATGTCTTGGAATTGCTTGTTTTGAGTTCCCAAACGCGAACCGTCTACAACTGCGATCGTATCTCCGGCTTTCACTGTCTGATTTTCGCTGACAGCAATGCTTTCGACGGTTCCTTCGGTGGCCGCTTCCACGACGCGCACTTCTCCGGCGGGACGGACGATCGCCTCTGCTTTGACTGTGGCGCTGTATTTGGTGACACTAGCCAGGGCGATCGCCCCGCCAAAGGTGGCCACCATCAAAATTCCCCCCAAACTTGTCCAACGGCTGACAGGGGGCAAAAACTGGTCGTTATTAAAGGTTTCAGCGGGTGTGGGTTCGGGAGTGAGAGACATGGTGGGTGCTGGGGTGAGAGGAATAATTTTGAGCTTTGAGCTTTGAGTTTTGAGTTGGAGGGGAGGAGGATAGTTTTGAGTTTTGATACCAGTTCTAAAAAACAATGCAACTGTATACAAGCTCTAAACCCTTATAAAATCCGTTATTTTCAATGTTTTCATCTCTCATTTCAAATAGTAAAATGAAAAGGAAGAGAGCGATCGTTTATTATTTTTGTCATATTTATTTTCCGTTTTCCGGATACCAAGGATAGGTTGAGAAGTCTAATACGGCTTACCAATCAAGCCCTAAAAAACTGGGTTTTCGATCGAGTCTGCGGGCTGCAACCAAAGATTTTCCTCAAAAAACCCGGTATCTGACAAGGAGTGCGTCCAGGACTATATAAATCAAAATTCACGGGGTCAAGGTCAAAATCCGCACAGCTTTGCTGTCCCCACCCGCAAATTTCCCCAAACATCAAGAATGGTGGACAAAGCGGGCAACATTCATGAAACTAGGACATTGCATTAATGATTTTTGGCGCTGTTACCCGGTTTTTTGGGGAGATGTACGTAAGTAAGTACATAGGTATTAATAGGAGTTCCTCATGCCGGAAAATCAACAAAATTCATTCTTTACCGAGCTCACCGAACGAGAATCTGCTACTGTCAGCGGTGGCAGCCCTACCAGCAGTGTCAGCAGTAATAACAGCAACAGCGGGAGCGAAAACAGCAGCAATGACCTCAATATGCTGTTTTTCATGCCGCAGCCGAACCAGTTGTATCTGTACGATCCGAACCGATCGCGCCCTTACAAAACCCTAATAGTCTAGATAGGTGAGTCTGGTAGCGCGATCGAAAGAAATTTGGAAAATATCTCAGTAACATTCCGGAACACGCACAGCACTTAAAGAACTATTAGTTAGTAATTACACGAGGCTATATAAAACTTATAAAACTTATAGTTCTCGTTCCATCTTGTCAAATTAAAAGGAGTCAAATCATGAAAGACACTAAGGAAAATTCACTGTTTGCTGAACTCACCCCTGAAGAATCAGCTAGCGTCAACGGCGGTTACTATTATGCCAATAATAACTACAACGACTGTAACCGTGGAAGCCGCCGCAGTTGGGTAGTTTACCGCCGGAATTGCGACGGTTCCTACAGAAGAGTAGTCCGCTACGGCTACTCATAAAGTTTAGGGCTGTGAATTCAGCTCTCTAACTGTCGATCGAGAAAGCACCCATAATTTCATTGTGCTTTATTTGAGCGAGGCTGTAGAAATTGTAAATAATTTCTAGTTTCTGTTAAAAACTTTTAACCTTGAAAGGAGTCAAATCATGAAAGACACTAAGGAAAATTCACTGTTTGCTGAACTCACCCCTGAAGAATCAGCTAGCGTCAACGGCGGTTACTATTATGCCAATAATCGCTACAACGACTGTAACCGTGGACGCCGCCGCAGTTGGGTAGTTTACCGCCGGAATTGCGACGGTTCCTTCAGAAGAGTAGTCCGCTACGGCTACTCATAAAATTTAGGGCTGTGAATTCAGCTCTCTAACTCTTGATTGAAAAGCACCCATAACTTTATGGGTGCTTTTTGCTGATTGGGTAGTGGGTGAGGAGTAGTGTTCATTATGCTCTACTCATTATTCAATTGGCAAAATGTTAAAAAATATTCCTTTGATCGGCAAAATGCCATTATTCGGACAAGTAAACAGGTTTAAGAAATATCAGGTTGTTCTCCAGCAAAGTGAAGAAGATTGCGGGGCGGCTTGTTTGGCTTCTATCGCCAAATTTTACGGACAGAATTTTACAATTAGTCGCTTGCGAGAATTTGCCGGTACCGGTCAAAAGGGGACGACTTTACTGGGTTTGAAACAGGGGGCTGAGGCGATCGGTCTTAATGCTCGATCCGTGCGAGCAGCCGCTGCTATTTTAGACAAAATTGATGAAGCACCTTTGCCGGCCATTATTCACTGGAGCGGGTATCATTGGGTTGTTTTGTACGGAAAACAGGGCAATAAATATGCGATCGCAGATCCCGCCATTGGTCTGCGCTATGTTTCTAAAGAAGAATTAGCAGCGGGTTGGACAGATTGGCTGTGCTTGCTAGTAGACCCAGATCCAGAGCGGTTTTTTGCAGAAGCAGACGGTCAACCGCCCGCCAATTCCTTACAAAAATGGATGCGCCGGGTTGGGATTTACCGCCACATTTTAATCGAAGCATTGTTGATGAATGTAGTGTTGGGTTTGCTGTCTATTTCGTCGCCTTTTTTAGTTCAACTGCTCACCGACGACATCCTGGTGCGGGGCGACACGCAACTTTTGGCAAGTGTGGCGATCGCAGTTATAATTATGAATTTTTTTAGCAGCAGTTTAGGATTAGTTGAGTCGAACTTAATTGCTCAATTTTCCCAGCGTTTAGAGTTAGGATTGGTGATGGAATTTGGGCGGAAATTTCTGCGCTTGCCTTTGAGCTTTTACGAAACCAGACGCAGCGGCGAAATCGTCAGTAGATTACAAGATATCCAAGAAATAAATAAATTAGTTTCTCAAGTAGCTATCAGCTTGCCCAGTCAATTTTTTATAGCGGTAGTTTCTTTTATTTTTATGTTGTTTTACAGCACGCAACTAACGTTGGCTGCAACAGCGATCGCTCTATTGATGACTGCATCTACAGTAGTATTTCTGCCAGTATTGCAGCAAAAGACGCGGAATTTATTTGTGCTGGAAGCAGAAACTCAAGGCGTTTTAGTCGAAACGTTTAAAGGCGCGCTGACTGTAAAAACTACTAGCAGCGCCCAGCAACTTTGGGAGGAATTTCAAAGCCGCTTCGGTCGCTTAGCAAATCTCACTTTCCGCACTACACAAATTGGCATCCTCAATAATATTTTTTCGGGTTTTATTGCTTCTGCTGGTGGCATTACTTTGCTGTGGTTGGGCAGCGGTTTGGTGATTGACAAGGTATTGAGTATCGGTCAGTTGCTGGCGTTTATCAGTATGAATCAAAACCTTACTACTTGGGTGACTTCTTTAGTCGGATTTAGTGATGAAATGACTCGCGTTCAGACAGCAACTCAACGGCTTTCCGAAGTGATTGATGCTGCACCGGAAACTAAGAATGATAGTAATAAACCTGCGGTCACGATTCAAGGTCGCGATGAGATTGTTTGCAAGAATGTGAATTTTCACTATCCCGGTAGACTTGACTTGCTGGAAAATTTTTCTGTGACGTTTCCTGGGGGTCAAGCAATTGCTTTAATCGGCTATTCTGGTTGCGGAAAAAGTACGCTTGCTAAGGTAATTGCTGGTTTGTATCCGCTGCAATCGGGTAATGTGAGAATTGGCGGTTACAATTTGCAAGATTTGTCTCTAGACAGTCTCAGACAGCAGGTGGTTCTAGTTCCTCAAGAAGCGCATTTTTGGAGCCGTTCGATTATAGATAATTTTCGTTTGGGGAGTCCAGATGCTAGCTTTGAACAGATTGTGAAAGTGTGTAAACTTGCGGGGGCTGATGAGTTTATCAGCCAATTACCTGATAAGTATCAAACTGTTTTAGGGGAGTTTGGAGCGAATATTTCTGGGGGACAAAGACAGAGATTGGCGATCGCCCGCGCGATTCTCAACAACCCGCCCGTATTGATTTTAGACGAATCTACCGCAGGGCTAGACCCCGCCAGCGAGGCGGAAGTTTTGGAAAATTTGCTGATGTACCGGCACGGGAAAACCACGATTTTTATCAGTCACAGGCCGCGAGTGATCGATCGCGCCGATTGGATTATCATGTTAGAACGCGGCAGGTTGAAAGTGCAAGGATCGGCGGCTAGATTGCGATCTGTTCCCGGAGATCATTTAGAGTTTTTGCATCCTTAAACAAAATTGTAGTAGATAAGACGGCGGTTAGAAACCGCCCGGTATTTTATCTCACCGCCCAATCTTCTTAGTTAATGAACCCGACAAACTAGGGGAATCGCCTCTTGATTGTCCAGCACCAAACCGTACTCCAAACCTTCAACAACCGCCTGACAAGAAGCATCCAAAATATTCGTAGAAACCCCTACAGTTGTCCACCGCTGCTGGCGGTTGCTCGATTCCAATAAAACGCGCGTTTTAGCAGAAGTACCCGCACCAGAGTCGAGAATTCGCACTTTGTAATCTGTCAGATAAAAATGTGCAATCGCCGGATAAAAATTCACCAAAGCTTTCCGTAAAGCCGAATCCAAAGCGGAAACTGGGCCGTTTCCTTCCGCACATTCCAGAATATTTGTACCGTTGACTGATAATTTGACAGTTGCTAAAGCCGTACACTCTTCGCCAACCTTATCGCAGTGCACTTGAAATCCCTTAATTTCAAACCACCGCTGGCGCTGTGACAAAGCCTCCCGCATTAACAATTCAAAACTCGCCTCAGCGCCTTCAAATTGATATCCTTGACTTTCCAAAGCTTTTAATTTTTCCAGAATTTGGCGACAAGCAGGATTTTTGCGATCGAGTTCGATTCCAAAAGTGCGGGCCTTCGCCAAAACATTGCTTAAACCAGCTTGATCCGAAATCACAATGCGGCGACAGTTCCCGATTTTTTCTGGTTCCAAGTGTTCGTAAGTCAGCGGATTTTTCTCTACCGCCGATACGTGAATGCCGCCCTTGTGAGCAAAAGCCGAAAGACCGACAAAAGGAGCGCGATCGTCGGGAGCAAGGTTGACAATTTCGCTGATCGATCGACTGGCTTGAGTTAATTTAACTAATTGCTCGTCTTGAATGCAATTATAACCCAATTTAAGCTGAAAATTAGGAATCAAAGAACACAAATCGGCATTGCCGCAGCGTTCGCCGTAACCGTTAATAGTTCCCTGCACCATCGTCACGCCTTCCTGCACAGCAGCTAAAGCATTAGCAACCGCAACTCCTGAGTCGTTGTGAGTGTGAATTCCTAAGTGTAAAAATGTTGTACTTTTTGTTGCTAAAAATGCTAAGACATCGCGAACTACTTGAGTTACTTCGTGGGGTAAAGTGCCGCCGTTAGTATCGCAAAGCACCAGCCATTCTGCACCGGCTTCCGCCGCCGCTGCTAAAGTTTGAAGAGCATAATCGGGATTATGTTTGTAGCCGTCAAACCAGTGTTCTGCATCGTAAATAACGCGCCTTCCCTGACTCCGCAAATATTCAACGGTATCTCGAATCATCGCCAAATTTTCATCTAGGGTCGTTTTCAAACCTTCAATAACGTGCAAATCCCACGATTTACCAAACAGCGTTACCCAACGAGTACCGGCCGACAAAATAGGCTGCAACATTTCATCATTAGCTGCGGTTTTTCCCGGCCGCCTAGTGGAACAAAAAGCTACAACTTCTGCTTGAGTTAGTGGCTCTTCTTTGAGCCGCCAAAAAAACTGTACGTCCTTAGGATTAGCTCCCGGCCAGCCGCCTTCGATAAAGGGAATTCCTAAACTGTCTAACTGACGGGCAATTCGCAGTTTGTCTTCGAGAGATAGAGACAGTCCCTCGCACTGAGCGCCGTCTCGCAGTGTGGTATCGTATATCCAGAGCCGATTTGTCATGGGGAATTGGGATCGAGAATTTGGTAAGATATGACTTATTATATTAGATGAATTTATTTGAAATAAATGCGATAATATATAGGAAAATTAACATAAATCTAATTGGGGTAAATTGCTGTGGTCAAGGTACAAGCGCAAGGAAAAACATTTGAGTGCGATCGCGAATCGAATCTCCGTGAAGTTTTGCTCAAAAACGGCATCGATCTCTACAATGGTAACGCCAAAGTCATCAACTGCCACGGGCTAGGCACTTGCGGCACCTGCGCCGTTAGCATCGAGGGTGAAGTTTCCGAGCCCGAGTGGCGCGAAAAAGCCCGACTTTCGCTTCCTCCCCATTCTCCCGCATCGAACCGCCGTTTGTCCTGCCAAACTAAGGTTTTAGGCGATATTAAGGTGACAAAATACGATGGTTTTTGGGGCCAGGGCTCGGAAACTGTCTGGAAACCGCAAGCATAGATTTTTTGTGAAAAAAGGTCGATCGGGCGATCGGCTTGCAAGATAATATGTAAGACTTGCCCAAAAATTCTCAAGACACTTGCATTACCAATGTCATAAACAATCTTAAAAAGCATCTGCGTTTATCTGTGTTTATCTACTTTTGATCTGCGGTAAATAAAAAATACCCGAAGACCCAGAGGTAAAACCAGCCAGAAAGTCCACATAAAAGTCAATGAATTCATCTCAAGATATTCTGATTATTGGCGGCGGAATCATCGGCCTTTCGCTAGCAGTTGAACTGAAGTTGCGAGGGGCCTCTGTCGCCGTTCTCACCACCAATTCTAAACAACCGACGGCGCGGGCTGCAGCCGGAATGCTCGCCCCCCAAGCCGAACGAATTCCCCCCAGTCCGATGCTGGATTTGTGCTTGCAAAGCCGCGCCCTGTATGCAGGCTGGGTGGAACGGCTAGAAGAGATGACTGGATTGAAAACGGGATATTGGCGATCGGGAATTCTCGCGCCTGTGTGTAAAAATGAGTTTCAAGAACAGCCATTTTTGTCAAACCTCAACTCTCAATGGTTGGACAGAGATGCTGTTCGCCAGCAGCAGTTAGGATTGGGTGAAGAAGTAATTGGTGGTTGGTGGTATCCTGACGACGCTCAAGTAGACAACCGCGCTTTATTTCGGACACTTCAGACTGCAACCAAAGAATTGCAAATTAATATTATTCAAGGCAGTGCAGGGCAAATTATTAAGCAGCAAAATCGAATTTTTGGTGTTGAAACAACGGTAGGAAAATTGCAAGCTGACCGTTATGTTTTGGCAACTGGAGCTTGGTCTGAGCAGTTGTTAAATGTTCCTATTTTTCCCAGAAAGGGGCAAATGCTGTCAGTATGCGTCCCAGAAAATTGTGGAATAATTCAGCCGCTGCAAACAGTTTTATTTGGCACCGGCATTTATATTGTGCCGCGTCAAGATGGGAGAATCATTATTGGTGCAACTAGCGAAAATGTGGATTTTACTTCGGGAAATACTGCGGCGGGAATCCAAAGCTTGCTAGCAGGAGCTATGCAGTTATATCCCGAATTACAAAATTATCCGATTCTGGAGTTATGGTGGGGATTTCGGCCTGCTACGACTGATGAGTTGCCGATTTTGGGTGCGAGTGCTTGGGAGAATTTGACACTGGCGACGGGGCATTATCGCAACGGTATTTTGTTGGCTCCGGTGACGGCTAAATTGTTAGCTGATTTGATGTTGGAACAAAAGTTAGATCCGTTATTGGCTGCTTTTAATTATTCTAGATTTGCATTTTCCTGATTTATAAAGTCGGTTCGCAGGCTCCGAATGCTGCGAACTTAATTTCTGTCAGCCGTTGTAAGTGTGTAATATCAAATTCGGTTGTATCAGAATGATAACTAATAGGTGGTAAGATCGAATGAACCGCGAAGACGCTAAAAACGCGAAGTCAGAGAAATCAGAAGATGTACGTCTTTCTTACGCGCTATCATAGTCTTCGCGGTTTAATCGTTCCGATGCTACCAAATTTGATATAAAACCATTTTTTAGTAAGTCCTGAATTAGTTCAATTCCGGTTTTTTGGGTAGGTTCAATTCCCTGCATTTAAGCGCAGCCAAATCGTAAGCATTTTGGTAATCTTTACCGCCTAACATGACATCGCCGTAATATTCATAGGGTTGATTTCCGTAAACCGGTAGCGGGTCATCTTCTGGATAATCTTCTTTTGATTCATCTAAAATTGCTTTGAGCTTCTTAACGCTCCATCGCTGGGCTGGGAAGTAATGAATGTCTTGAGCGCTGAAGCCGAGATGCGGAAAAGTTGGGTCAACAATTCGCTCGTTGAGTTCAATCCAGCTATACTCGATGGGTTTGTAAGGTGATCCGGGTGCAGCTAAAAATCCTTGGACGTAGACTGCGCCTTCGGTGGTTAATGCTGCTTTGGAAGCGTTATCAAAGCAGTTTTTGCGGTTGCTTTTGATGCGAGTGGCGATTTCTATAGAAAGCGTCTCATCTAATAGTTCGGTCATAATCCGTTGTAGTTACGTGCGACTAAATTGTAGCAAGTCAGAGCTCCGAACACAAAGAACGATCGCGAGCATCTCGGTTTTGCAAAAAGCATTTTTTTATTGAGCGTGCGAGCTTAAGAGCTAGCGTATTGTACAACTCGCGAGCTCTTAAGCTCGCACAAATTCAAAACTGAGATCGCCCGCATCACCCTCCCAACGGATAAAAAGATGGGACTCGCTGAATGTTTGAGAGTGCGATCGAGTTACAGCTTGGCGCCTAAACAGTAGCGATTTGTGGCGCTGGTGGCACGTTTCACAGTTTTTTATGCAAACAAGTCATAATTGTGATAACCTGATGGATGTGCAAAAATCGGTTCCAACGAAAAGCAACCGTTGGAAGAAACGGGGAAAGTCCGGCGTAAATCCGGCGCTGTCCCGCAACTGTGATGAGATTATAGAGTCTCTTAGTCAGAAGGCCCGCCGATCGCAAACCTGTTCTTTTTCGTCTACGAGGCATAGATGATGGTTTATTCGACTTTCTCAAAATTGATCTATGATGGCGATCGATCTATTGACTTAGAACGATATTGATATAATTTCACCGATCCCTAATAGATTTTAGTCGGTAATAGTTTCTGCGTAACTGTGAATAAAAGGCGATCGTCCACCAATCGCTAACTATTTCCCTGTAGTCTGTCGCTATTCTACGGTAAAATCATCATAACTTTGTAAGGGTTTTTACTCAACCTCAGTATATTTTTGCTGTCAATTTTCACAAATTTAATCATTGAAGTAAGTTGAGTTATGACGATTATAGCTGAGACATTGAGATATCCTCGGATTGGTAAAAACCTAGAAGTTAAGAAGGCCCTGGCAGCATTTGCGAGTGGGAAATCAGAGACAGATGCTTTATTTCAGACTGTTCCCTCGCTGAAAAATATGGTGAAATATGCTAAAGTGCTGGGGGATCAAGCCAATGCAAGTTGAAGATAACAAGCGGCAAGGTAGCTTTGGCTATTGGCAGAATCAGTTCATACACCAAAATATGCTGACAATTGGATACACAGCTTGGAATGGATTTTTAACCGTTGGTCGAGGTATGGCGGTTTGTGATGTAAGTCTGCCCGTCAATACACCTGTGAATTGGCAGGTTGATACAATTCCGCATTACTTGCAATTCATCACTGAATTATCAGTAACAGATTATCTACGACGACTCGAATTAGAGCCATCCGCTATCTCAAATTTACTTCAAATCATTGCCACCTACAATCCCACCCAAGAAATTATTATACTGCTAACAGGTGACGGTCAAATAGAAATCGATTTGCTGCAACGGTTGGCGATTCCTCCGGTTGATTGTTATGACCAAGTACGTCAGTGTTGGGGTGAATTTCAACTGTACGATACAAGCCAAATGAGAAGACAATGAACTCAATATTATCAGCAGGTTTATTAAGCATGGGTTAAAATAAAACTGCCATTAACTTTTTACAAGGGCAAAATACCCCATTCTAATTCTCTGTTCAGCACTTATCCACACTAGAAACATACTGAATGAAAAGCGCGATCAAAAAGTCGGATTTTGTGCTATCTCCTTATATGAAGAGCAACAACTTCAAAGCTACTTGGCAAATCTTAAATACAGTAATTCCCTATACATTTTTAGGGTTTTTAGCATTTAAAGCTGCTGCAATTTCTGTATGGCTTCTGCCACCGATAATCGTGTTAATGACACTTTTTTCGGGCCGTTGTTTCTCTTTGATGCACGACTGCGGACATTATTCTCTGTTTAGTTCCAAAAAGGTCAATCGCACCGTGGGTTTTTTGCTAGGTATCATCAATGCGATTCCTCAGTACCCCTGGTCGAGGGGACACGCTTATCACCACAAACACAATGGTAATTGGGATATGTACCGAGGCCCTTCGGCGTTGATATCCACCGAACAATTTGCGGCGCTAAGTCCATTTGGTCAAAAGATGTATCAGTTACTCAGACATCCATTGATGCTGTTTCCTGGTGGTTTTTTCTATCTAATTATTAAGCCCAGATTAGCGCTGATCTTGGGAATTAGTGGTTTTATAGGACATATGTTTGCTTGTCTCAATAAAGATTTTGGGATGGGTTTATCTGCAATCATTGCTTCTTATAAATCCAAACATTGGTATACTACGGCTGAATTTTGGGATTTACTATTCAACAATATTTGTGTTGTTGGTAGCTGGATTTATCTCAGCAACTTACTTGGGGTTGGCTTTTTCTGGAGTGTTTACTCAATTGTCATGACCTGTTCGGCAGCGATATTTATCTGTATTTTCTTTGTCCAGCATAATTTTGAGGGTTCCTATGCTCATAAAACAGAGGGTTGGGACTACCTTATGGGTGCAATTGAAGGCAGTAGTTACCTAAAATTACCAACTATTCTCAACTGGTTTTCGGCTGATATTGCTTACCACAATATTCATCATCTGTCTGAGCGTATCCCCAATTACAATCTTCAGGCGTGTCACAATGCTAATATTCACCTGCTTGGTAATTCCAGAATTCTGACAATTCGGGAGATACCTGATTGTTTCAAGTTCATTCTTTGGGATGCTGATTCCGATAGTCTGCAATCGATCGCATTATTTAAACAAGAAAATCTCTTCAGCCCTGTAGCTAATTAAAATCGGATAGCATTGAATTTGGGTGCTGGTTTATTGCCCAAATCCTAGGATTAGCGGTGCAGCTAGTGAGATCAATTGCAACTGGGACTTTCCTAATTAATTAGGTGAGTTCCCGCTATTGTAGGGTGCGTCAGCCTCTCGAAATTTTTGGGATAATTTTCAAAAATACAGGAGATTGACGCACCTTACAATAATTTGAATATGAGTTAGCTCATAGACAGATTTGGGAGAATCTGGCAAGCTGAGGGTAAGCTTAAATAGGAGTTCAAGTCAATGACCGATACTACTCTCAATTTTAAGACTGCGCCGGGCCATGTAGTGCTGGCTGCGGCTGGTAAGACAATGCTGAGGCCGGGGGGAAAAGCTGCTACAGAAATGTTATTAGAATTGGCGGATTTTAAGCCTGGGGATACTGTTTTGGAGTTGGCGGCGAGTTTTGGATATAGCTCGATCGCCCTTGCAGAACGTTTTGGTGTAAAAGTAGTGGGAGTTGAAAAAAATCCCGACAGTGTGGCGCGGGCCCGTGCTAACGTTGCAGCAGCGGGTTTGAGCGATCGAGTGGAAATTATCGAAGGAGATATTTTGCACTTGGATCGGATTACCCAAGAGTTTGATTGGGTGTTGGCTGAAGCTATCCTGACGATGCAGTCGCCGTCGGGGAAAGCAAAGATTTTATCAGGAATTGGCGATCGGCTAAAACCGGGTGGCAAGTTTTTGTCTCACGAACTTTTAGCCAAAAACCGAGAATCAGAAATTCACAAAGCTTTATCGGAAGTGATTCGAGTTAATTCAACACCTTTGTCTGAGTCAGGCTGGATTACTCTTTGTCAAAACGCGGGTTTGCAAGTAGAAAAGTATCAAACCGGGGGGATGGGACTTCTCAACTTGCGGCGAATGCTTAATGACGAAGGCTTTGTGGGTACTGTGCGGATTGTGTGGAATGTTTTAAGCCGATCGCAAATTCGCGATCGCATCTTAGCAATGCGTCGAGTTTTCCAGAAGTACCAACAGGATTTAGGCTACATCATCATCTGTGCTCAAAAACAATCTTAACGGAGTAAAAAGTTATGACTGCTACCATTTTACCGCTACAATCTTCATCAATCCAACTGAAAGATACAATCGAATATCCCGCCACCGGAGTGCTGACTAAAATTTTAGTCAAAGACAATAATTGTCAGCATACTTTACTTTGTTTGGCAGCAGGTTCGGACATTTCAGAACACCATTCAGCGCGAAATGCCACAATAAATGTAGTGGCAGGAAAAGGAGTTTTGACCCTCGAAGGTAAGGATATAGTTTTGGAACCGGGAGTATTTGTATTCATGCCCGCACGAGCGCCCCACGCTTTGAAAGCTGAAGAAAATCTAGCGTTTGTTTTAACATTTTCCGAAACCCACTAATATCAACATCAAATTTTGATGTATATCAAAACGTTCGTAGTCAGGACGACCGTCCGCAAAAAACCGAAAAATCCAATTCCTGACTATAGCGGTTCTCAAGCGTGATGAGGATAGCCCAATCCCTCCGCTTCGCTCCGCCCAATGCCCAATCCCAGATAGTACCTCATCTTTCTGAAAAAGGCCGTACAAACCTTTAATCTATTTCATCTCCAGAGGCAATATCCTCCAATTTCTGCCAATCTAAAACAGTAATTTTACCGCCTCTACTGTAGGATACAAACGGCTTAAGTTTCTTAAACAACCGCACGCATTCTTCATAGGTGATGCCAATGCTGCGAGCAATTTGATAGTAGGGCAAACGTTTTTTTAAACATACACTATTATCTACAATTTTCGTACCTTGCTCGATGCTAAAGTAATGAATGAATCGGGCCAGCCGCACGATCGCCCTTTCCGACACCAAACCGTGCACAGTCTCGTGTAGTTGCTGCAACCGCTGGTTAAAAACCGCCAATATTCGCAAAGCAATCTCAGGATTTTGCCGAATTGCTGCTAGCAAAAATTCCCGTTCTGTGGTAAGAACTTGCACATCAGTTTCAGCAGTCACCGTTGCCGGCGCAATCCCGTTACCCAGCAAAGCAGGTGCAGCAAAAATATCTCCCTGAAATAAAGTGCGGAGAATTGTTTCTTTGCCCGCCGCCGCCGTTTTTGTCACCCGCAGAGAACCGCTCAAAAGCGTGTATAATTTTTCCGGGATGCGATCGCCCTCATACATCACAACTTCTCCCTGTTGGTAAGTCCGAATTGCTGTATGTTCTTGCAATTGCTCTAAATCAGTTCGGTTTAAGCTGGCAAATATCCCAATTTCTACCAGTTGCTCGACAGTTGCTTTCATACATTTAACTTGAGCCGGAGTCCATTCAGAGTATCATAGCGGTGAATTCAGAATATATCGAGGCTAGCAGAGCCATCTACAAAAATGCAGAACCCGAATATCAGCGATATTATTTTGATGAGATAGCTGGCGGATTTGTCCTCATCCACCAACAACACAATCTTAATAATTCGGAAATATTTGTTGCTGAAGTTTTGGCTAAAATAGGCAAGAGAGTTAAAATGCTGAGCGAACAAGCAGCAGAGGGTGTGAGAACGCCAGATGCTGAGATAGACGGTCAGATTTGCGAATTTAAGGAGTTGACAGAACAGACCCAAAACATCAGAGACAGAGTGCAAGAAGGCATCAGTAGAGCAAAAAAGCAAGGTGCAGCAACCGTTATTTTTCACATCAACCGAGAAAATTACGATGTCTGGAAAATCAACGCTGGCATCAAACAAGCTCTGTTTTGGGATACCGAAAAGCAAATTCAAAAAATATTTTTTGTTGTTAACAGCGAACAGATTCAAATCATTACAAGGGAAGAGTGGAAAAATGGAAGATCATTTCAGCGAATTTAAAGAGACTGTAGGGCGGGGATTGCAGAACAATATGCCGCGAGATGCTAAATTAATTACTTTAGGGCAAATTTTATCTGCTGTTACCCACGACGATCTAACTATTGAAGAAGCTTGGCAGCTTGAAGAAATGATGGGTGGCAGACAACTATGGGAAGAGGCACTTGAGTACAGCATTTTTGGCTATCCAGTAGATACCGCAACGCCATCTTTAGATAAACCTCTGGTGATTGCCGGCAAAACTTTTCATTCTCGCTTGATGACGGGGACGGGAAAATATCGCAGCATTGCCGAAATGCAGCAAAGTGTTAACGCTAGCAGGTGCGAAATTGTGACTGTAGCGGTGCGCCGAGTGCAAACAAATGCTCCCGGTCATGAAGGATTGGCAGAGGCTCTTGATTGGACTAAAATTTGGATGCTGCCCAATACTGCTGGTTGTCAAACTGCAGATGAGGCGATTAGAGTGGCTCGTTTGGGCAGGGAAATGGCGAAGCTTTTGGGACAGGAAGATAATAATTTTGTCAAGTTAGAAGTGATTCCCGATGCTAAATATTTGCTACCAGATCCGATCGGCACTTTGGAAGCAGCAGAAAAATTAGTCAAAGAAGGTTTTGCCGTTTTGCCTTACATCAATGCCGATCCGCTACTAGCAAAACGCCTCGAAGAAGTCGGTTGTGCGACGGTGATGCCTTTAGCTTCGCCCATCGGTTCCGGGCAAGGGATCAATAATGCCGCCAACATTCAAATCATTATTGACACGGTAAAAGTTCCTGTGGTAGTGGATGCGGGGATCGGAACCCCCAGCGAAGCTGCTAAAGCAATGGAAATGGGCGCTGACGCACTGCTGATTAATTCGGCGATCGCCAATGCCCAAAATTCTCCAGCAATGGCAAAAGCAATGGGAATGGCTGCAGAAGCCGGACGGATCGCCTACTTAGCAGGAAGAATGCCAGTCAAAGATTACGCGATCGCCTCTTCCCCAGAAACAGGTACTGTCAGCTCAAAATAATGTCCGATCGATCGAACTCAGGTTCGTAGTGCCGAATGCGAGTCCGTTCTTAAGCAGCAGACTCGCATTCCGCACTACGAACCATTTTTGTTAAAGTAATATACCCGACATCACCTCAAAATAAATTCCTCAACTTAAGGGTGATACTTTGATAGCGTTTTTTTGGTAAAGTGAGGACAATCAAAAATATAGAGGATTGTTGTCAATGCCTTACACTACCGAAGAAGACGGACGCTTGAACAATTTTGCCAAAGAGCCGAAAATGTACGGTGCCCAACCTCCCAACCAAAACCAACAGCGGAACTATATCATCTTGGGTATTGCAGGAGCGCTGTTAGTGGCAGGTTTGGTTTTTGTGGCGGCTTCCGTCTAAAAAACAGGGTTCAGAATCAAGGCTGCTTCAAATTGCAATTTTAAATAATCCTTCAACCAACCATGTTTCCCAACCAAGGTCAACATGGTTTTTGTGTTTCAACAAACAGCAGGTAGTTGCGATAGTCCTGAACTGTGCCGAGAAAGCTGGAACACTAAATAGCACCAGTGGAAAGCTTGTGCTTTTTTCTTTCTGCGATCGGGTTCTGGGACTTGGGCTGCAATCGATCGGACGCCATCGTCACCACCTGAAAATTGTTAATCTAAAATCCCAAATCTCAAATCTAAAACCGCCAGACTGCCGAACAGAAAGGTGTTGCGAGTTATCAGCTTTCGGCGATTTTAACTCTCAACTCTAAAATCTACAATCGAAAATCCCAAGTCTAAAATCTACAATCTAAAATCGCCAGACTGCCAAACAGGAAGGTGTTGCGAGTTATGAGCTTTTCGCGATTTTAACTCTCAACTCTAAAATCTACAATCAAAAATCCCAATTCTTCAATCTAAAATCTAAAATCGCCAGACTGTGATGTCTACTCCTTCCCAAAAAGTTTCTAGCTCGAACAAGCAGATATACCAACGCTTGAAACAGGCGATCGACCTCAACTTACGCCGTCAAATTTTTATTGCCGCCTGCGACGACTTGTGCTTGCGGGACTGTCTGGCAGCCCGCTTGCAGGCAGAATTAACCGCTGAAAGCGCAGGCTCCAATCCTCGCTCCCCGATCGACTATCCCCGATTTGTCAGTTTGGAACTCGACTTGAACGATCCCAATCCTTGGGGATCCCTCGCCGCATGGCTGACCAAACACCCACCGCCCCAAAATATGGGCATCTACAGCCCTTTGCCGGGATTTCAAATTCTGGGGGCAGAACACCTGACCAGGCATTCAGCAGCCGTGCAGTGGTCTTTCCTGAGCTATTTGAGGGACATCGAAGCACACCTGCAAATGTGCGAGTCTACTTTGTTGCTGTGGGTGTCGCGCCCCTGGCTGAGTTCGATCGAGCAATCGGCCCCAGAATTTTGGCAGTGGCGAACCGGAGTATTTGAGTTTGAAGGCGAACCGACTCCAGCCAAGCAAGACTTCGGCCGCTCCGAGGACTTCGGGAACTCCGAAAACTTGGGCAACTTGCGGGACAACGGAGACTCCGCCGACCAACTTTTAAGATCGCAAGAGTCCGAACAATCCTCAATTCCCGATTCCGCATCATTCCCAGCGCCAGATGCTAAATCTATCGAACTGGCAGATTTGGTGCTAGCGACGGCCTCGGAGGATGAGCTCGAAGCAGAGGGTGATGCCGCATCGGAGGACAATTTTCTGCCGCTGCAAACCTTGCAATATATCGAATTGCTGCAAGAACATCAGTGCTGTTCCGAAGCCTTGGCTTTGGCTTATCACAGTTTGGGGAATTACTACCGCGATCGGATTCTGGGCGGAGAGTCTTCGCCACAAAACTTGACAATCGCCATTCGCGCGATCGAGCAAGTGATTGCATACCTCGAACTCGACGCGAGCTCGCAGCAAAATCAACCACCAACTGAGGAATGCGCGCGGCTGATCGCCCAATTGACACAAAATTTAACTCAATACGCCGAGGAGTCCAACAGCTTACCGCCGATGGACGATTTGATCAACGATCTCGGCACTTTTTACTGGATGCTGTCGCGCGATCGCACCGACGGTGTGGAAGTCCCCGATCCGGTATCCTGCCTCGAACGCAGCATCGCCCTCTACATTGAAGGTTTGAACCGCACAGATGCCGAGAGCGCACCTCAAACCCGTGTCAGATTAAACAAAAATTTGGGCATCGCCTTAGCAGATTTAGCGCGCTATCAAGACAAGACACAGAACTTGCAGCAAGCAGTTGCAGCTTACCAACAAGCGCTGCTGGATCTAGACCCTGCGACGGAGCCCCAGCAGTGCGCTGCGGCTCAGAATAATTTGGCGACAGCATACTGGCATTTAGCCCAAGACGGTGAACCCATCGTCTATCTCAAAAGCGCGATCGCAGCTTACACCCAAGCCCTCTCCTGCTACAGTCCAGAACGAGAACCCCTCAACTATGCCGGAGTCCAAAACAACCTCGGTACCGCCTGCTGGAACCTCGCCCAGCACGAACCCTCAGAACTTTTATTAGTCAGGGCGATTGAGGCCTACCGCGAAGCCTTGAAATACCGCACCCGAGAATTGGTACCAGCAGCCGCAGCCGCCACCTACAACAATCTCGCTACGGCTTACTGGCATTTGGCGAACCAGTTCCAGCAGAAACCAGCCCGCATCGACTCATTGCAGCAGGCGATTACCGCCTACGAAGCCGCCTTGGATATTTCCCGAAAACTCGATCGAACCCAACTCACCTTTGACACTCTTGCCGCCCGCAACAATCTCGGACTAGCCCACTATCAACTAGCCACAGCCCCAGATTTGGCCCTCAACAAAGCCGCACAAACCAGCCATTTAGATGCAGCACTGCACCACCTGTTGCAAGTGTGTGCCGAATGGGGACAGCATCTTAACGACAAAGGGTTAATATATGGAGATAAACTCAACCTGCAACCCCCAGCCAATTCCCAAGCCGCTGATGATTGCCGGCAAACAGCATTAAGCTATATTGTTAAAACGATTCGAGCTTTCTATAGCGAATGTGGGCTTGCCGGCCAAAATTTAGCCTTATCCAAGGTTCCCGGAGATTTATTGCCAGAAATTTTGCGTAGGTTATAAATACGGCTATAACTCTTAAAAGCTCAATTTTTTCTAGATTTGTATCCACTTTTCTATTATTATGGCTGAATATTCTTACCTAATTCTTCAATTAAAGTTGTGGTCATGGCCCCTGTAAAAATCCTTGTGGTTGATGACGACCCGGCAATCCGAAATTTAATTTACCGTTTTTTAAGCCAGCAAGGTTATCAAGTTGAGTCTGGCGAGGACGGTCAGACTGGTATGGAATTATTTGAGCAACTCAATCCTGACTTAGTAGTTCTAGATGTAAATTTACCTGATACTACTGGCTACAAACTATGTCAAGAAATGCAAAGACGGACGGGCGTGTTTGTGTTGATGCTGACCAGCCGAAACGATGAAGCTGACAAAATGAAAGGGTTTGCCGAAGGTGCTGACGACTACATTACTAAACCTTTTAGTCTTGTGGAGATAGGAGCTCGCGTTGAAGCAATTTTGAGGCGCAAACGCACAGTTACTGCCACTGAGCAACAAAGTCTTACCTTTGGGGAGCTACTAATAGATCCAGTCCGCCGCGAAGTGATTCTCAACAATCAAATAGTGGCTTTGACTGCTTTAGAATTCGACTTGCTGTACTGTTTGGCCAGCAAACCCGGTCGCGTGTGGAGGCGAGCGGAATTGCTGCAAGAAGTGTGGCACTACGAATATGTAGGAGCCGAGCGCGTGGTGGATGTCCATATCGGTCAAATTCGCCGCAAAATTGAGCCAGATACCAATCGAATTTCGATGATTCAAACTGTCCGGCGGGTGGGTTACAAGTTTGAACCCACAACCTAGCAACATTCGGCACAAAGCTCTAGGGGCGGGTGCACGAGTTCTAATTCCGCTGGTGTTCGATCGATCTACTCGTCATAAAAACGGTTCGTAGTGCGGACTCGCATTCCACACTACGAACTAATCTGATTGCTGCAAATACTCGCCCACTTCTTGCGCCCGCTCAAAACCCCTGCCGATGCAATCTCCCAAAGCCACGCCTCCAAGGTAGTTGCTGCACAAATACAGTCCGGGCAAAGATTTTAAACCCTGCGGCGAAAGTCGAGCACCCATTGCCGACGGGACAAACCCCAAAGCCCCCAACAGCGCCCTCCGTTTCCCCGGAAAACTCAGCAACTGAGACTGAATCATCGCCCGGTCATCGGCACCGGTTGCTGCTTATTTTGCCAACAAACATAACGCGGGGGCGATCGGCAAAAATCAACTCCTGCTTCAACTAGACAGCAGGAGTCCCGCACCAAACACGGTACTCCGTTGACTGACGGGAGGAATGCGCGTGAGGCCTGACTGCCGAACAAATCTTTGATTCCCGCTATTGCAATATTAGTTTTCACGAGATACGATCACACCAGAGTTTGTGAAGAAAATGTCCCAAGCGATCGCCTCTCCCCGTCTCCCCATCTTCCCATCTTTACCCTCCGAGCGGCTTATCCGAATAACATAGCCGAAGCAAGCCGAATCGAGCCCTCTCTCCTTCACGAAGACGGAGTTACATTATTGCTGTGCAAGTCTTGAGGGGACTGAAACAGAGTTTCGAGATAAACTCTCGCAGCTTGGCGATAACTGCGCGAAGCTTCCGGCGTACCGCTATCGGCATTCTGCAACAAAAACAGCGACAGAGACGCCGAGAATACTCGGTCTAGATCCCATTCGGGGTGAGTTTCCAGATAAATTTTGAGAGAATCGTGCAGCGTTTCGGGAATTTCGGCAAAAATACTGACTGTCGGGTTCATCATTTTTTTAGTCTCGCTAATAAATTGAAAATAGAACCCCCCTTTCGGCTGGATACAGGTGCAGACACAGCCGAAATTAGAGCGCTTTTTTTTAGGTCGGTCGCATCATTGTGCGTATCAGGAGGCGGGTTTGTCAATGTTGCGAAATATTACAAACTCCTTTATGTAAAAAAAAGATTTACCAATAAATAAGCCTTTCAGGGCTTTTTTTGTTACATATCTTTATGTGTGGGAAGTTTTCTGAGGGATTTGACAGCAGGTTAACAAAATCCCCAATTCCGCAGCAAGATCCGACCGTGCCGTTAATTTCTGTGGAAAACTTTTTCAAATCTGTGGAAAACCTCGGACTTGCCTGTGGAAACGCTGTGGAATGTTTAGGGAAAAGTCTGGGAAAAAATAAGAATTGCAAAGGGGATTAATTATTCATCGGTCATCGGTCATGGGTCATCGGTCATTGGTGTTTTCTTCCCGAAGGCCTTGGGGGCATCTGGGACTTGATAAAAAGCATTGTCTTGTTGTGGTTAGAGGTAGCTCTTGCGTGTTTTATAGCAAAACACCAATGCTCCCACTCACCGACAAAAAATTATAATTCTTCAGGTTTTTCTGATATTTTACTAGAGCAGAACATTGATTTCCAAAGATAGGGACACCGACCTGCGAATTTAAATTGAAGATCGGTGTCCCTATCTTTGGTCAATAATTTGGTGAGGGTTTGTACTGAAAAGAATTTAATGTTACCGTTATCCCAAAGTACGGTAAAATGTTTGTCTACTTTGCCTGTCACAGCTAAGGCTAGGTTTTTTAAATAGCCCTGATAGGGTGTGGAAAGAATTAGCCTTCCTCCGGGTTTGAGGCATTTTTGGGCATTTTTTGCCACTTCTTTTGGATAAAGTAAGTGTTCGATTACTTCAAGGGCTAAGACAATATCGAATGAGTGCAGCATATTGGTATCGGGAAGCTCGTAAATGTCGGCTTGGATAAACTGACAGTCGGGGAAACTTTGACTGGAGATGGCAATTCCGGGTGCAGAAGTGTCAACACAACTTCGCAGCCGTGCTGTGCGATGACGTGACTGAGGCTGCCATTGCCGCAGCCGAGATCCAAAACTCGGAGTTTTGTCTGGCTGGCTTCCTGAAGTGTCGCGAGCATTTCTAAAATGGGAGATATCAAATAAGTGTGATGATATCTGGGATGGTTGTTTGTGTAATAATACGTATAGTTGCTAGAGTTTTTTTTCATCGATTAAGTTATGGAGACTATTGCCGAGACTGCAAATTTACCGGGCGCGGGTGTACTGTTTGGGTAAATGTTCGCCACCTGCTGGTTGTGAGGGTCGATCGGCAACTCGATCGTCTCATTCTTTTTGTTTGACAGGCGAATTGTTGTCACCGGCTCGATCGGATGTGCCAAAAAAAATGCACAGGGTGCAGAATCTCGAATCCCCGATTCGAGGCCGATCCCATCTCTGCTCCGGGAGCCCGTCGCCAGACGGCATTCGGAAACAAAAAGTGCGATCGATCCAGAATTCTCTCCATACACTAGCCGGAAAGAAAATTTTTGGTCTATTAACTTCGGCCTGGCGAGCAGATCCGTGGGATTCTACCTTCAACCAACAGTGCTCTGTCAGCGATCGCGCTTTTTCTCGCCTGAAAGATTTTGCCTGGGCGATCGGGTGCAAGTCGATCGGAAAATTTAAGAGGGAAGTGTGACTGAAATCACAGGCATCTGCCAAACAAATTGCTGAGCATCTTTAAGTGGACACACTTAGCATCGACATTAATACAGTGGCTTCTATAATTGTGTTTAAATGTTGTTCTGAAGCTGTGTTGTCCCGTCAGCAGATTGCCCTAGGCAGATTCGCACTTTCAATCTGGCTTATTGCACTACGATCGCTGTTGAGCGTCGCACCTTAATTTAGAAATGTCCTATGGTTAAGCTAGGTCAGTCCTCCTTTCGCCGTATTTTACTGTCGCGGATTTTGTTGCTCAGCGTGCCTGTTCTACTGGTGGGGGAGTATGTTACCTATCGCAAGGCACGTTCGACGCTTCTGGAAACCGCTCGCCAAAACTTGACAGAAAGTGCAGGCAGAAAAGCCGAAACAATTGAACAGTGGGCGAAATCGCTGAAATCGAATCTAATCGGCGCTTCGGAAAATTCGATGTTGCAGTCTGTAGAGCCAAAGGATTATCAAAAGTTTATCGCGCAATTAGGGCAGCGGTTGCCAGTTCAGGTTGATTGCTTGCAATTGACTAATTTACAGACAAATCAAGTGATGGCGAGCACTTGCGGGCAACAGCCGATTCAGGCGCTACCTACCAATTTTTGGCCGCGAGTGCAGCAGCAGCAAACGCTGCAGGACGACAAAAACGTTTACATCAGTCTGTTGTGGCCGAATCAACAAAAGCCGAGAGCAAACGGCGACAAGATGACTTTGGGTGAGGAGGATTTTTCTGGTTCGGCTAAAGAAGCCCGCGACAGCCAAGTCAGTTTGGTGTTGAGCGCTCCTGTTTACATTGGTCGCGGCAACAGCCGAAAGTTGAGTTATGCTTTGAGTTTGCAGTCGGCTCTGCCGGTGCAAACGAGCGCTCCCAAGGGTTCTCTAGCCGGCTATACGGTGGCGATCGACCAAGACGGGACAATTTTGGCGCACCCGAATATCAACCGCGTCGGCCGCAATATTGCCGCGGAGGCAGATGCCGATCGACTAAAAAGTATTGTCAGAAGGGCGATCGCCGGCGGACAAGCTTTTCTCCACCTATTTTCCTTTGAAAGAAATGGCGTAGAATTGCTAGCAGGATACGCTGCCATCCCCAGCCCTTTAACTAAAAAAGAGAACACTAAATGGATTATTTTAGCTGTCTCTCGCTTAGATTACGCTCTCTCAGGCTTAGAAGAAATTCAGCAAGTTTTATTTAACTTAATCATCGGTTTAGTGGCGGCTAGCATCGTCGCGACTTTATACCTGTCTCGCGACTTGGCGCGTCCCTTGGAACAACTGAGAGACTACGCGCTGACAGTGGATACAGAAGCGCCGCAGGCAGTGCCCCAAAATTTCCAAATTCGGGAATTCAATCAACTATCAGAAGCACTCAACAGCATGGTGGAGAGCCTGAGAGAATCGGCAAGAGAATCGGCAGTCGCAACCAAGGAAGCGCAAGTTGCCAATCAGTTGAAAAACGAATTTTTGGGCAATATTTCTCACGAACTTAGAACGCCGCTCAACGGAATTATTGGTTTTATTCAAATTGTGCGAGACGGCTACTGCGATGACCGAGATGAAGAAATGGAGTTTTTGCAGCGCGCCCACGACTCGTCAATGCAATTGCTGAATATTATTAATGATATTTTAGACATTGCTAAAATAGAATCCGGCACGTTCTCCCTGATGTTAGAAGTAGTTGATATTACTCAGGTACTTGAAGATGCAATTGATTTGCAATCACTTCTAATTGAAGAAAAAGGTTTGAAGTTAAGCTTGCCAGAACCTCACGCTCCGATTATTGTTCATGCCGATCCGGAGAAGCTCAAACAGGTGTTTATACACGTTTTGAGCAATGCTGTTAAGTTTACCGAGTCGGGCAGTATTACTATATCTGTGCGGTTAGAATCGAGTAATCATTCAGCTGGTTTTAACGGTAGTGTACCGGAAAGTGCGATCGGTAATAGTAGCAGTAAAAGCGATTGGGTAGTGGTGACAATTAAAGATACCGGAATTGGTATCGATCCCGAACAGCAGCAAAAATTGTTTCAGCCTTTTGTGATGGCTGATGGTTCCACAACTCGCAGGTTTGGCGGTAACGGTTTGGGTTTGGCTATCTCTCGAAGGATAATGGAATCTATGATCGGCAGCATTACTCTGCAGAGCGCGGGTGTGAATCAAGGTACTTCGGTGATGATTTCTTTGCCTGTCAATCATCAGTCAAGTTTTTATTTTAACAGCCAGGATTTGGTAACAGAAAATGGAAATTTAAAAAATTAGGAGGTAGATCATTTCGGGTGAATACTATGAGGAATGACAATTCAACTGCTCGTTACGAGGCTCTGCCTTTTTCATCTAAAACTTGTTTGCTTGGGAAGTCGAAGAATCTAAAATCTAAAATAGTATCACGGGCTGTCCGCCTAGTTTCAAAGATTTGCTCAAAGCGCTGAGAATGCGGATTAATTCGACGGAAGCATCGCCGGAAGAGGTAGGACAAGGCGTATTTGTTTGCACGGAGGTGAGGAAGCGATCGCACACTCGCCGCAGCGGTTCTACTTGTTCTAAACTTAATATTTCGCGACTTTGGATGTTAGTAGTGGGCCGAGGCGCCATCGCACTTTCGCAAACATTATGCTCTTCCCCCCGCCGATTTGAACTAGCGTGCTGCAAAATCAGCATACTTTCCGGTGACATTTCATCAAAAATCAAGGTTCCCAAACTACCAACAACGGTTAAGCGCCGCTGTTTGTCGGGATTCAGCCAGCACAGGTGAATAAGTGCTTGAAATCCGTCAGGATAGGTGAGCGTTACCCAAACTAAATCTGCTAGTTTTTCTGAAGGATTTATTGCTTCTTCCCTCTGACTTGTGACTTCTGACTTCGGAAATACAGTGCCCGTTGCTCTGACTTGAATAGGAGTTTGTTGGAGCCAAGTATTGAAAATAGCAATATCGTGAATGGCCAAATCCCAAAGGGCATCAACATCGTGCCGCACTGGTTCATAATGAGTACGCTGAGCGTAACCGTAGCGCAATTTTCCGAGTTGATGCTGTTGAATTATTCTTTGGCCGCGATCGACTGCTGGATGAAACAGATAAGTGTGGTCAACGAAGAGTTGCCGCTGCTGTTTTTCGGCTAATTGGCACAGTTTTATTGCTTCACTGAGATTGATGGCGAGGGGTTTTTCTACTAAGACGTGGTAGCCTTTTTGCAAGGCTGTGGCTGCGAGGGTGTAGTGTGTGGAAGCTGGAGTGGCGATCGCCACAGCATCCAGTCCCGGCAATTCTTGCACTTGCGACCAATCGGTAGCTAGAATCACGGACTCATTAAAATTAAACTGTTTTTGGACAGCCATCAATGAATCTAAATTCGGATCTACCACCGCTAAAACTTGACTGTTGGGATGTTCGATAAAGTTGCGAATGAGATTAACTCCCCAGCGGCCCGCACCCAATACAGCTATTCCGATTTTCATTAATAATAAATTTTAAAAAATCGCCCATCAATTATAGCATAATTTCTAATTTATTGGTGTTATTTAATAGTAAAAGTTCCACTGCCCAATGAATACTAACTACTAACTAATGACTGCTGACTAAGGACTACTGACTGCTGACTACTGACTACTAAATCTGGGTAACATACCCCTTGATGATTCTGCGGTTGAAACCGCGTCTATACAAACAAAGTCGGCCTGCGCCGACTGGTTCATAAAAGGTATCCAAAACTCTGATTTGCTATAACAACTAACAACTAACAACTAACAACTAACAACTAACAACTAACAACTAACAACTAACAACTAACAACCAACAACTAACAACTAACAACTAACAACTAACAACTAACAACCAACAACCAACAACTAACAACTAACAACTAACAACTAACAACTAACAACTAACAACCAACAACTAACAACTAACAACTAACAACTAACAACTAACAACTAACAACTAACAACTAACTAATTTATTGAAAGCGGAGCGAGCCGCAGCTTGTTCGGCAGCTTTGATCGATCGACCTTTTCCCTCTGCTACCAACTCTCCCTGAATGCTAACTTTTGCCGTAAAACGATCCTCGCCGCCCTGGACAGTTCCGGTTTCTTCCACGGTATACTTGGGCAAAGTTTTATATTTGCCTTGAGTCAACTCTTGGAGAGCAGCTTTGTAATTTTGCCTGGCCGGATCGCTGCGAATCTCCGCCGCTAGGCGTTGAAAGTGACCGTCTAACCAAGGGCGAATTAATTCTAACGTCTGGGCGCTCAAATAAAGCGCGGCGAGTAAGGCTTCCAAAGAATCGGCCAGTCTGGGAACAGCACCTGTTTTGTCGGCGGCGGCGCTGCTGGAAACAATTAAATAGCGATCGAACCCGTAACTTTCAGCGATTTTAGCAAGAATGCGATCGCTCACCAAGATCGATCGAATGGCAGCAAATTCCCCCACCGTACAGTCAGGATAAATCTCAAACAACAATTCAGACGCAGCCAGCCGCACCACAGCATCGCCGACAAACTCTAGCTGCTCGTAATTTGCCTTAGCAGACGCACTCGCATGAGTCAAAGCTAAATCGACGAGATGCCATTTGATCGAAGCATCCTTCGACAGTCCCAACTTTTCAATTAATGTTTCAAGTTGCTTTTGGCGACCAGGATAAAGCATATTCATAGCGAATTGGGCAAACAGGGAATTGGGAATTGGGAATTGGGAATTGGGAATTGGGAATTGGGAATTGGAAATCTATAGCCGAGTCTCGGTAACATGAGGCTATCTGTCGCGCATAAGCCTCGCGGGCACAGGAAGCAGCCCGCATATCCTCACAACGCGATCGAATTGCTATATCTCACTTGATTCTAAAAATAATATATAAAAATTCTCCCACTCTCCCACTCTGGGATTTTTGGAGGGAAAAAAGTCGGACATAAGCCGGGTTCTGTTCTCTCAAATGCAAGCACTTTTCGATGGCAGTTATCTATCTGGGACGTTTGTTACCAAACGCCTCAAGCGGTACCAAAAAACGGAACTGGTAAAAAACCAACCATAGTCCCTCCGACCTTGCTCCCAACCGGGGTTTACCTAGCCAGCACCTCTCGATGCTGCTGGTGCGCTCTTACCGCACCTTTGCACCCTTACCCCCTAACAACTTGCAATTTTTGACGATCAATTTTTGATGCAATCTCCAATCTCTAATCTCCAATCTCAAATCGGGGGGCGGTATCTTTCTGTGGCACTATCCTCACGATCGCTCGCACTGGGCGTTACCCAGCAAGTTTGGTTTTTCGGGAGCCCGGACTTTCCTCAGACCAGCTTTCGCCAATCCGCAACCGCCTGCGCCTACTTTTTTCCCCAGACTTATTGTACGCGATCGTTCGTCAATCAATTGAGGATTTTAGATTTCAATCATCTTTAATAGTAGAAAAATTTTCAAACCAGCCGCGCCGCCAAAAGAAGAAAACTAAACTAGACGCGATCGCCACCATCAACGCCCAACAAAGCGGATAGCCAAAATACCAGTTCAGTTCCGGCATATTCAAAGGCGATTTTTCTGTATTGAAATTCATCCCGTATACTCCCGCCACAAAAGTTAACGGAATAAAAATACTCGAAATCACCGTTAGCAATTTCATGATTTCATTCATCTTATTGCCAACCGAAGACAGATAAACATCCATCAAACCCGACGATAACTCTCGATAGGTTTCCACCATATCCATCACCTGCACCGTGTGATCGTAACAGTCACGCAAGTAAATTCGCACCTCTGGAGTAATCAAATCGCTGCTATCTCGAATCAAAACATTAATTGCATCCCGCTGCGGCCAAATGGCGCGGCGCAGCGTCAGCAATTCTCGCCGAATTTTATAGATTTTTTCCAGGGTTTTGCGATTGGGGTTCACCACCACTTCATCCTCTAATTCTTCAATCCGCTCTCCGTAAAGTTCTAATACAGGGAAAAATCCATCTATAATCGAATCCAACAGAGTATAAGCAAGATAATCAGCTCCGTGCTTGCGAATAGCTCCTTGTCCTTTGCGAATTCGCTCGCGCACCGGATCGAAACAATCATAATCCGGTTCTTCCTGAACACTTAGCAGGTAATGTTTGCCCAAAATTAAACTAACTTGTTCTTTATGAAAATTATCTGAATTAGGCTTAATCATCACCATCCAGGCAATAATTAAAAGGTGTTCTTCATAGTCTACAACTTTCGGGCGTTGGGGAATATTTACTACATCTTCCTGAGCCATTACGTGCAAATTAAAAACATCGCTCATTTGTCGCCAAGTTTCTTTATTGCCCAATCCCAACATATCAACCCAAGAAACAGATTTTGTATCTAAATAGGCAGCAGCTTCTTGAGGATTTAACAATTTTTTAGGGCGAGTAGCTTTGGTTTCGCAATAGTCAATTAATACAATGTCTGGAGGCGGCGCATCCGGTTCTAAGTCTAGAGTTCCCGGCAGCGCCCCCGGATCGTCATAAAAATAATCAACGTAGGAATCATCATCATCATCATCTTTAATTGGTTTTTGAAATACACTCGAAGTATTTTTTATGCCTTTGTATGCCATGTTAATATTCCTGAGTTTTAGAAGCTTCAATTAGATTATCACTTTTTACGTATAACTATCAACAACCAACAACCACTAACAACTAACCAATAACAACCAACAACCAATAACAACTAACCAATGACAACTAACCAATAACAACTAACCAATAACAACTAACAACCAACAACCAATAACCAATAACTAATTATCTTTGCCGCATGGGAATCTCGATCGCAAATTCAGTTCCCTCACCAGGCGCCGAAATGCAGCGCAGCGCGCCCCTGTGTCTTTCCACCACAATCTGATAAGAGATAGACAATCCCAAACCAGTACCCTTACCTACTGGTTTATTCGTAAAAAACGGGTCAAATATCCGAGATTTTACAGACTCTGCCATTCCCGCGCCGTTATCTGAAATGGCGATCGCCACCCAATTGTTCTCCAAAACCTCCGTGCGAATCCGAATCGAAGGTAATGCGTCACAACCCAAAGGTAAACTCGTAGAATTTTGCCGTTGGGCATCCGTTGGACTAGGCAATTCCCACTTTCTATTTCTCACACTTGCCAAAGCATCAATGGCATTACTTAATATATTCATAAACACTTGATTTAACTGTCCAGCGTAGCATTCTACTTGGGGCAGCGTCCCATATTCTTTAATTATTTCAATCGGGCGATTTCTACCATTTTCTTTGAATTTGTGTTGCAAAATTAATAGCGCGCTGTCAATTCCTTCGTGAATATCAACACGCTTAATATCGGATTCTTCCAGGCGGGCAAAGTTGCGTAAAGACAGAACAATTTCACGAATGCGATCGGCTCCAGTTTGAATAGAAGTCAACAGGTGCGGAAAATCCTCTTTCATAAATTCGATTTCTATTTCTTCAGCAAGATTTGCGATCGCAGCAACAGGTTCCGGGTAATGTTCTTGATACAAAGTACACAATTGTAGCAAATTATTCGCATACAGGCTCGCGTGAATAATATTGCCGTAAATAAAACTGACAGGATTATTAATTTCGTGAGCAATTCCCGCGACTAGCTGTCCCAAACTAGACATTTTTTCCGCATGAATTAGTTGAGCTTGAGTTTTTCCTAATTGTTTCAATGTTTGCTCTAATTGGGCATTTTTATCTTTTAATTGAGATTCGGCTTGTTTGCGCTTAGTAATATTGCGGGCAATAACGATCGCCTGATTAGAGTTAAGAGGTAGCAATCTAGCTTCATAAGTTTCTTCTCCTGCCGGCCTGGGTAGGGAATACTCTAGATCAATCGGTGTTCCGTTTTCGGAAATTTGAAACATTGCCAGATTGAACTGGCTGGCGACGGTTGCAGGTAATATATCTGCCATTCGTTTGCCCATAAAATACTCAGAATTCAGGTAGAAATCCGCTGAATTTCCTGATAAGTAATCCAAAATAATGCCGTCAGTATTGAGGCGGAAATACAAATCGGGCAGGGCCAGAAAAACAGCTTCTAACTCGGAAGTTTTTTGGCGCAATGCTTCTTGGGCGTAATAGCGATCGCTAATATCCAAAATCACCCCGTCCAAACAGAAAACGCTCCCATCTGCGTCGAACACGGGAGAACCTTTATCCCACACCCATTTAACGGTGCCATCTGCTGCTAACAAGCGGTATTCCAAATTATAAGACTGTTTGCTTTCTATTGATTGCCAAATTGTTGCTTCTACTTTTGCCAAATCTTCCGGGTAAATAATACTAGCAAAAGTCCGGCTTCCCATCTCCAAAGGCAAAAGAAAATCCGCAGCCGGGTAGCCCGAAAGCAAGTAAACGGCATCGCTAATAAAACTTGTAGAAAAATCGCATTCCCAGCGATAAACAACTCCGGGAATATTAGCTACTAAAGATCGAAATCTTGATTCACTTCTACGCAAAGCTGCTTCCGATTCATAGCGTTCTGTAATGTCGTGAGTGAAACCTAGAACTGCAAATATATTACCTTCTGCGTCGCGCAGAGGGACTTTTTGGGTGTCTAAAATATGTACTGAACCATCAGCAACAGTTGCCGCATCGCAGGGATTGTGGATGATTTCGCCAGCTAGTGCAGCAGAGTCGTCTGTGCGGAATCCTCGGATATTTTGTGCGGGATTCCCAAATACTAGCTCTTCTGAGAATCCTAAATCTAAATCAGATTTTCCAATAATTTCTTCGACTGTTTTACCGATAGATTGAGCTAAACTTTTGTTGACCAAAATATAGTTAAATTGTTTGTCTTTGGCAAAAATCCAGTCGCTGGTTGTGTCTATTACTGTGCGAAGCAGTTCTTCGGAACGTTCAGTTTGTGTTAAAGCTATTTGTAGTTCTAATTCCAGGCACTTGCGAGTTGTAATATTTTCAAAAGCAACGCCGACGCAGTTGTTAGGTAATGGAAAAGCTTTGATAGAAAAAGCGCGAGTTATTTTGCCGGATTCATCGCAGTCAATATCTTCAACTTCTACGGCTTTTTGGCCGATAATTACCGAAGCAAATGCTTGGGGAATATTTTTCGATCGCAAATGAGGAAAAATTTCGTCAATTGTCATGCCCAAAACGTCGGCCATTTCTAACCCAGTAAACCTGGTAGCAGCGGGATTGGAGGCGATCGCCCTTAACGTACTATCATCGTCTAGATCTTCCAAATGGTAGACGTACAAACCAATCTGCATATTCTCCACTATTTGGTCGTAGAGGCGCACGCTTTCGTCTACCTGCCTGCGTTCGGTAATATCTTCTGTAATACCCAACACGTACTGAGGATGCCCCTGAGCGTCGAGAATTGGCACTTTGCGGGTGTGCAGTATTCTCATACCTTTGTGGCGAGTTTGGATCGGCTCTTCGGCTATTTCTTTAACAGTAGATTGGTTGCGATGAGCTGTCAATATTTCCCTATCTTGAGCGGTGAAAACATCAGCTTGTTCTTTGGGATAAATATCGTAGTCATTTTTGCCGATCGCCTCTTGAGAGGTAACACCTGCGATCGCTTCCCCGGCCTTATTCCACAGTACAAATTTCAGCGAAGAAGCATCTTTAGCAAAAACTCCCACGGGCAGATTTTCTACTACGGAATTGAGGAAACCTTTAGCGGATTTTAATTCAGCTTCTGCGCGCTTGCGTTCGATGCCTAAAGCTATGACATCGGCAACCGATGCTAAAGTTTCTTGAAATGGTGCTGTCAGCGGCTTGAAACTGATAATTACCATCACTCCCACCAGCCTTTCTTCGACTATTAAGGGGTAGCCGGCGAAGGTAAAAATTTGCTGGGGAATTTGGCAATTTGCCGGATTTTGGCGGCTGTTGATAATTGCTAATTCGGAACTGCATAACCCTGTTGCTTCGGATTCTTCTTCTGGAAGTCCAAAATTCTTCAGTTCAAATCCGCAGTCAAATTGCGGTTTTTGCTGTTGGGCGATCGAGTTAACCTTACTTGCAATAAAGCTAGCCCGATCGCCTGTGCGGCTGTAGAGTCCCGAGGCTGCTTGCAACTCCCAAATATTGGATTGAGAGTTTAAAGTCCAAATTTCAGCGGAGGCGACATCAATATTTCGCACCATTGCGTCGCAGCAGGGAAGCAGGATATCTTGAGGGTGTTTGGTGAGGGCAATACCAACATCGGCTACCATTGCTGTGAGGCGAGAAGCTTGGGCTTTTTCTGCTTCCAATCGTTTGCGATCTGTGATGTCTTCCACCAAAGAAAGTACGGTAAAAGAGTCGCCGCTGCGAATAATTGAGTTGAACCAGCGACACCAAATAACTTGTCCGCTTTTAGTTTTATTTTGATTGATGGAAATATTGCCATTCCCGGAGGCTAGTTCTAGTTCGATCGCGCTTACAGCCTCTCTTTCTTCTTCGCAAACCAAATCCAAATCGCCGAAATGCTTGCCCATCATATCATCCGATGTCCAGCCAAAGATTTCTTGGGCGCGTTTTGACCACTGAACGATTCGGAAATTTTCATCCCAGCCTACCATTGCCAGGGGACTGTTAGCTGCATTCAACCACAGTAAATGGTTCGATCGGCGCAACTGCTGAGTTTTCTCTTGCTGCCAGCGGTAGTGCCTGGTGATATCCCTACCGACACCCAAAACCCGCATCTGGTTGCTAGAGGCATCCACCGCTGGCGTGTAAGCAGTTTCGTAAATTTTAATCCCGCCGTCTGCCGCCCTCACCTCGTGAATTGCCAGCTTTTTTTCCCCTGTTATAAATACTTGTTGCAGGCAGGAATCAATCTGCGAGATTATGTTTTTGAGAGCAGAATTATTGGGATATAATTGCAATAATTCTTGGTTAGTTTTGTTGACTATTTCAGCAGGCTCCAATCCCATCCAAGCAGCAGCAACGGGATTGATGTATAGGTAGTTTTGCTGTCGATCGCACTCTAGGAAAGCATCAACAGAGTTAGAGAAAAAAGACTGTAACGAGTTGATAACTTCCTGCATGGGTATTTTGCGATCGCTTGCAAGTAAAGCTTTAAATTTTTCCTAAAATTAGTTTAACTCACTCAAATATTTTTGCGTACTTTATATTTGCGGTTTCCGGTGAAATTTTCGGCGCAACCCTCTAGGATACAATAATTTTTAGGAAATAGTATTTTTATGAATATAACTTAATTAGAACAGATGTTCTTTTTTTAAACAAGACGCATCGGATAGAAAAGGGAGAGGGAGAGAGGGAGAGAGGGAGAGGGGGAGAGG
>NZ_JADEWT010000219.1 GCF_015207505.1 Tychonema sp. LEGE 06208 | reverse complement strand
CGCACAAACCGCGCTATTTTTTCCTGGAAATTTACTGTGAGTGGTTTTCCATCAGTACCACCAAAGATGTTATTTTTATCGTTTGAGTAACATAATTCCCAATTTAGTGAATCCTGAGATAATAAAATATTGAGAGTTGAAGCGCGTTCCTTAGAACTATCCAGACGATTATAAATTTTAATCTCTAATATTTGAGAAGTTTCCTCCAGATCAATTTGCCACCAAGGTTGATCTTCTTGACAAGTATGAAAACCAAATCTCCCAGTTTTTTTGCCATTACAAGCTCCATGAGGATCATAATCATATATTTCAGGAGCTAAAGCAGAACTCTGTGCAGTTGGTTTATTTAATGCTAAATTTTTACCCTGTAACTTTAAAGGCTCATTTAGATGGAAGGGAGTCAAAACAATTTCCGGTTCACTTTTGACGTTTGGATAATCTAAAGCGGAGGGAATACTTGCATGACTGGGATAAAAGGAAGCTCGATCATTTCGTAGGAAAGTAAATTCAATTAGTTTAGGTAATGTAATTCCAGCAACCAATGCAATACCACAGCAATTATTGGGATGAATATGCACAACTGTATGATGGGTTGTTAGTAAGTTAATGACTCGATTAACCTTCTGAAAAACTGACATATTTTCCAAACTTTCAAACCCATGAAGCTCACAGGCAATGATCCGAAAACGCTTTAACAAATCTGGTGATACATCAAACAAAGCATCCCACTCGGCATTTTCAACATCAAATTTTAAGAATAGATCGCCATCCTCTAAGTGGTTCGTCTCTATCATTTTAGGTAGTGTGATAAAGCCAGTGCCATCCTGCGTACCCCAACCTAATTTATTAAATACAAAATTCTCGTGAATAACGGGAGGTGCTTCAATAGTATGGTCATATTGAAAAACCTTAACCCCCATTTTTGCCCACTCTAAATCAAAACTAACTTCTCCGCCTATCCCAATGGAAATAACCCCTTTAATATCTGTTAAATCATCGGGAATGACATAACCACCATCACCCTTGCTTCCCAGACGAACTTTCCCCAGTTCAGTATCATACATCCCTAATTTCTTTAACATACTCATAATTAAATTCTGTTGAGCATGAAAAGAAGGGGGGACATTATGGTGAAGATAAAAATTGACTGCTAGAGTATTTTCATCTTGATTAGATTTCAACTGAGAACTATCAAGTTTAACAGGGATACCGTAGATTTCGACTTCATCTAAATGTAGGGTATCAATCTCTCGTAATTGCAGTCGCACAAACCGTGTGACTTTCTGCTGTAAATCTACCGTGAGGGGGTTACCATCACTTCCACCAAACAGATTTTCTGGATCATTTGAGTAACATAATTCCCAATTAAGTGCATCCGGAGACACTAAAATATTTAACGCGGAAGCTCTTTCTTTGAAGTCAATGCGATTATAAATTTTAATCTGAGAAAGTTGATAGGTTCCTTGCAAGTCAATTTGCCACCAAGGCTGATTTTCTTCAAGCGTATGAAAACCAAACTTTCCTTTTTTCTCGCCATTACAGGCACCATGAGGATCATAACCATATATTTCCGGCTTATAAATAGAACTTTGAGCCGTGGGCTTATTTAAGGCTAAGTTGAGCTTAGGATTGGGGCTAATATTCATGCTATTCATACTTATTTTACTGGGCATTAGTGTAACATTAATAAAAAGGTTTTGTCA
>NZ_JADEWT010000218.1 GCF_015207505.1 Tychonema sp. LEGE 06208 | reverse complement strand
TTGGTAAAATGGAGGTAACATTTTCTATAGATGGGGTTGTTTAACGATATTGACCCCATCTTTTTTTACCATAAATCGGTCAAACCTTTGTTAGCTATGGGTTTTAACGGGGTTGTCACCCCGTCAGGACAAATATTCTAGATTTACCCGGTGTCATAGTAGAAGACTACAAGCAGATAGGAACTACATTGATTTTAATGGTAAAATCCTGTCGGGCTACAAGTCGCCTATAACGCTGACAGGATCAGTCTCATAGCTCTTAACCCTTGTTGATAATTAGGTAGTTTATGTGGAGACAAAGACATTAATTCAACAACAACCAGCCAATTACTAGATATTGAATCAACCCATGATTCACCCCATAGCCCTATATAAAAAGCAGGGTGGATTAATTGTCATGGGGGTATGTATGATAGAAGAGGTAATCAAGTCTGCCCCGTCCGGGTAGACTATCCAGGGTGGAATGAATCAACAATGAATTTAATTGAAGCAATTAAAGCTGTTCCAGATCATAGACATTCGAGAGGTATTAGACATGAACTTTGGCTGATATTAACGATAATTTTATTGGGTAGTTGCACGGGATATTGGGGGTATAAGCCCTTAGTAGAATTTACCAAAAATCATAGAAAGACCCTCATAAAATTATTCAACCTTCCAAGTGATATTCGCTTTCCATCAGACTCAACCTTTAGGAATATAATTCAATCATTGGATTTTGAGATATTAGCAGTTCTTTTCAATATATGGTCTCAACAGGAATTGTCAATAGACGAAGGAGAATTGATGGCAATGGATGGAAAAAGCCTAAAAAGTACCTCAGTAGGTGGCAGCAGTTCTTACCAAAACTTTGTGAGTATGGTTTCCGTTTATAGTCATCATCATGGATGGGTAGTTCGACATAAAGTCATGGAAAATAAACTCCAAAGTGAAGTCGAAGTCGTCCAGGAGCTAGTTCAAGAACTCTCCGGTAATAAAGTAGTAATTACCCTCGATGCACTACCTTGTCAAAAAAAAACGCTAGCGTTAATTATTAATTGTGGCAATGACTATATAGTTACGCTCAAAAAGAATCAATTAAATCTGTTTAAAGCGGCTAAGAAATTAGTGAGTTCTGCCGTGGCGACTGACGAATACGAAGTCTCTGAATGTGTACATGGGCGAACCACAACTCGCCACACCAAGATTTATCCAATTCCACCTCAATTATTACCCCTTTGGAGGAGTGCAAAACACATAATTGTGGTCAGGAGATATGGAACCAGATGGGAGGGGAAAAAAAGTCGTCGTCACCTGATTAATTTCGATGAAGTACACTATTATTTAAGTAGTCTGGATTGGTCTGCGAGTCAATTTGCCGAGGCTATTCGTGGGCACTGGTTAATTGAGAATCGACTGCATTGGGTTAAAGATGTGACGTTAAACGAGGATAACGATATTCGTCGCGGTGGCAATGCACCTGCTAATTGGGCAATGGTCAGGCAATTTTTAGTGTCATTGGCTCGAATGAAAGGTACTCATACTTTTCCTGAAGCTTTAAGATTAATGGCTAATCAAATAGAAGATTTGAGTGAGTTGCTTTTTGATTTATCTGGTCTAGATAAACCTGTTAAATGCCTCGCATAAAGTTGGTCAATAGCCTTCATAGCATTGATGAAGGCCTCTCGACAATTAATCCACCCTGCCCTCGGAATATTCCGAGGGGGGCTTTGTGTAAGTAAAATTAACCAGGCATCGAGCTATTTTCTCAGGCAGTGACCCGCCAAATATCTTCGCCACCACAGCGTTTAACAACCGAGTTCGGGATGGAA
>NZ_JADEWT010000217.1 GCF_015207505.1 Tychonema sp. LEGE 06208 | reverse complement strand
CTGACGGTGTTACGCTGCACAACCCTAGACAAACAGGGCATACGCGATAGCAATACTTTCGCTATTGATAGCTAAAGCAAAGGAGCCGTCCCTCAAAGCTCGGATCATAATGTTCCGAGCGCCGCCCCAATCTCGGTCATGTTCGTGACCGCAGTTGGGACATTTAAATGTTTTAGAGCCGCCTAATTTATTGTGTGTCTGTCCGCATTGGGTGCAAGTTTTTGATGTGTAGGATTCGTTCACATCAATTATGACAACACCACGCTTGAGAGCTACTTGCTTGAGATGACGTTCAAAGCGGTAATGCCCCCAAGTCAGCATTTGTCTAGCAGTTTTGGTATGCAGCTTACGAGACGCCTTGACTACCATCTGAGATGTTTCAAATGTCGGTAGCAACATAATTTTGTAATTATTGGTGAGATAATTAGCTATTTGCTTATGAAATTCATCAACCAAGTTGCGGATGCGGATTCTTAAGCGATTAGCAGCCCCCAACATACTGCGCTTTTGTTTTCGATTTTTGGATGAGGCTATTCGTCCCATCAATTTGTCAAGGTGAGAACACAATCTTTGAATGCGCCCAATGTCTGCCTTGCCAAACTCTTGAAATGAGTTACCGTCGTAGCCAGTTAAAAACGTTCTGACACCAGGATCTAGGGCTATTACTTTGTCGAGGACGGGTAGTTTTACCTCTTCCACAACTGGGATGCAAGCAAACCATCGTTTTCGCTCTCTAACAAGCTGGGTTGCAAACTCGACTTGAAGAGGTATTGGTTCGGCTGCATGGAACTTTAAGCCTTTAACCAGCGATGGAAACCAGGTCTGTCCGTTGAAATTGACCTTGTGAAATTTGATGGCTTGAGATGGTTGACGACAACTTCTAAAACTTACTTTTCCACCCTTTGATAAAGCTTGTTTCCAAGCATCCCAAGCATCAAATATGGCATTTTCTTTAGGATGAGATGGTGCAGTTTTTACCCAGTCTGGTAAGTCACAACCTAATACATAGTCTCGCAAAGAATAGGCGCTAGTTATTTTCTCACTTGCCTTTAATGCTGCAATTGCTTTGTTGTAGCAGTAGCGGGCTGCTCCCAGCCAAGACTTCCACTTTTTATGTAACTCGGCTTCTGGATAAACTCTAATCTTCAAGGTTTTATTAGGTGGCGCTTTCTCCTTCTTTTTGTGTCTCGGTTTCTGCTTGTAACTCTTTTTTGATTTGGTTTTCAATGCGTCGGATGGAGTAAAGTCGGCTTGAAAAACTGTGGAGAATTGCGACAATATCTTGAACCAGTTCGGCGTGCGGAGAGAGACTGACTTGGTTGAGAACCACGATTTTGCAGTCAAATTGCTCACAGAGCCACTCGATAATATCAAATCCGAACCTTGCAAGTCGGTCTTTGTGGGCAACCACAATAACTGCGATATCGCGGAGCAAAACTCGTCCCAAAAGGGTGATGAGTCCTTTCCGCCTAAGATTGAGTCCTCCTCCCACTTCCTTAACAATTTCAGCGCCTGGGTAGAGCGCTGATAATCGTTCAACTTGTCGATCGAGGTCTGCTTTTTGAGGTCGGGTAGAGACGCGAGCATAGATAACAGTGGCGCGTCCTCCCTCTGGTTCTGATTCTTTTTTGATGAACTTTTCGATGTCGTACCGTCTTTGACCTGACGGTGTTTTGATTGTGTTGATTTTACCTTCTGCTTCCCATCGTCTGAGGGTTCGGAGGCAAACTCCCAAAGTGTTAGCTGCTTCATTTGGTTTCACGTACTTTGCCATATTAGTATTATGGCTCACCATGTACGCATTGTCCAGTCTTGTCCAATAAATTAATGATTAGAGGCATACCGATCGC
>NZ_JADEWT010000216.1 GCF_015207505.1 Tychonema sp. LEGE 06208 | reverse complement strand
TTTAAGTTCGTGTGTTTTTTGAGCTTAACCTAAAAATTGCCTTTTTTTTGATTTTTGATTCAGATTCCAATAACTTTTGTAGCTCGGCGAGCCTCGCGTCCCTCTTCCAAAACTGTCCGAAGTATTGGTACAGCGAGTCAGAAAGAACGAATACAAGTATTATGGTGGTTAAAAACAGGGCAAGTACAGCAGCATCAAGAATTAGCCAATCGTTTGGGTAGAGACAAATCTACGATAACCCGCTGGCGACAAAAGTATCGACGTGGTGGATTATCGGAATTATTGTTGGTGAAAAAAGCCCCCGGACAAGTACAACACTTGACTATTGAGGCCTTAGCAGGACTTAAAGAACGCTTAGCAACAGGAGTCCCTTTCAAAAGCTACGGAGAAATTGTGGAATGGCTAAAAACCGAGTATAATTTAGAACTGACTTATGCAACAGTCTATGCCTGGGCGCATTACCGTCACATCGCAAAACTGAAAGTGCCACGTCCGCAAAGTGCTTTACAGGACGTAGAAGCAGTGGAGCTTTTTAAAAAAACATCATTCCAGCAGTATTGACGTTGCAAAAATATTTTGGTAAGGGCAAAAGGCTACGATATTTGTGTCAAGATGAAACCCGTTTGGGATTGAAAACATTGACAGGAAAATTAATTACAGCCAGGGGGGTAAAACCAGTTGCTCCCATACTATGGAAACGTGAAAATTTTTGGTTGTATGGGGTAGTCGAACCATTGAGTGGCTGGCATTTTTGCCAAGAATACGCTCATCTTAACGGAGAAAACTTTCAGCAATTTATTGACGCTCTTTCTCTACAATTGGGTGAAGATATTGCCCTGATTCACATGGATAGAGCGGGTGCTCATATCACTAATGAACTATCTCAGTGCCCGAAAATTTAATTCCTGTCTGTCAACCTTCACATAGTCCAGAACTTAATCCAATTGAAAGGGTCTGGGAATATATCAAACAGCAACTTGTTGGAGAAGTTTTTACAACACTGGAGCAATTGCGAGAGCGATTGAAACAAGTTCTTGAAAAAATCACACCTGAGCAAATTAGTTCGTTGTCATCTTACAAGTTTATTCTTGAAGCCCTATTCTATGCAGCTTCATATTAAATTGGTATTAAATCTTGATTATTTTGAAAAAAAGCTCCAGAATAAACATTATCTAAACACACGGCTTTATAGTCTTTCCAGTAACATCTTTCGCCCTTAGTTTCGTTGCGTAGTCTGACTTTACCGCCATCTAATGTAATTTCTTTGACTCCTTGTTTAGATGTAGGTAATTCAAATTCTTGTCTCTTGACTAATATGAGTAATGTACTGTGAGAAATTTTGATCCCCGTAAGTTTTTCCAAATCTTTTTCTGCCGTTTGATAAGATTCGTTGGCACTGATTAAAAGACAGCAATTTTCCATCAGTGGACTAAATTGACTGTAAGCTTTTAAGCCAAAATATTTTGCCTGATTATCTGTAATGTCGAGGGAGCCGATTATTGATTTTATTTTTCGGGGTTTTCCTGTTTTAATTCCTGATACTGCTGAAAAAAAAGCTACCTAGTTCTGGAGCAACTTCTGATAACATTTGCTGACGAACTGATTTTTCTATACTTTCAAAACTTTTTAATTCGGTTGGAGCTGTATTTCTGTAAAGAATTTCTGCTGCCGCTTTTAAGTGGGCTTTTAGCTGTTGTTGGTCTGAGGGTGTCATTTTCTTTACCTCATTTTTATTTAACGATTTTACTAGCTTTTTCATTTTAACCCTTTTTTGCTGTACTTTAGACTAAATAAAGATGAGAACGGTGGCTTTCAGAAGAACTAGAGCCACCGCGCCGGGAGAGAATAAGGGTGAAAAAGAAAACCTATCCACTCCCTAAATGAACAGTGAACGATTAAAGGAATTCCGTCAAGCAGCATACGAGTTATTAGTGAAAGCCAAGGATGCCACATTCGAGCTGATGGATGCAGTGATGACCACTCCGAATGCGTCAAGCGGAATTTTCACTCAATCCATTATTCAAGCGTCAATGGCCAAGCATCTATGAAGCGTTACAAGACTGTAGACCAGACCGAAAAAAACTGATGCTGCTGTATCTGGAGCAATTACAGAAAGAAGCA
>NZ_JADEWT010000215.1 GCF_015207505.1 Tychonema sp. LEGE 06208 | reverse complement strand
TGTATAAGAGACAGGGCACGGGGGCACCGCCCCTACGAATCCCCTCAATGTAGGGGCGGTGCCCCTGTGCCCGCCCCTCGCGCAACAGCTACGGGAAGCATTAGCAGCATCAGGAAAAGAGCGAATTCGAGACTTAGTAAAAAATCCCCTGAGATGTTCGCTATTGTGCGGCACTTGGCAATCCTTGGATGGTGATTTACCAGATACTAAGGCTAAGCTTTATCAGCGGTTTGTGACTACTTTATATCAGTGGAAAAAACCGCACTTGAATTGGAGTCAGCAGCAGGATTTGAATGCGGCTTTGGGGAATTTGGCTCTGGCTGGGATGTTAAATGAAACGGAGCGCTTTCAGTTGCGAGAAAGTGTGGGATATCGGGTGATTGGTGCATCGCAGTTTGAGTTGGCTTGTCGTTTGGGTTGGCTGAATTTAGTGGCGAGGGACGGGGAGACGCTGGAGGGGATTTATGCTTTTTACCATCCGACTTTTCAGGAATATTTTGCGGCGTTTGCGGTTGAGGATTGGCACTTTTTCTTGAATCATATTCCTAAGAATCCGCAACATCCTGATGCTAGATATCGCATTTTTGAGAAGCAGTGGAAGGAGGTTATTTTGCTGTGGTTGGGGCGTGAGGAGGTTGGGAAGGAGGAGAAGGAAGCGTTTATTAAGGCGTTGGTTGAGTTTGAGGATAGGTCGGGTTTTTATAGAGTTCGGGCGTATTTTCTAGCGGCGGCGGGGATTGCTGAGTTAAAAGATTGTCGCCTTGCTGATAAAATTGTGTCGCAGATTGTTCAGTGGAGCTTTGTTTGTTTTAGTGAGGACAAACAGGAGTGGTGGTCACCTCTCGATCCAGTTGAAGAGGGATCAAGGGAGATACTGAAAGAGACGGATCGGAAAAGGGCGATTTCAGCTTTAGTCGAATTAATCCGCGATTCAGGCAGTGAAAATACCCGGAAACACGCTGCAATAAAGTTAGGAGAAATAGACAAAAATCACCTAGAAGCGATTTTACTCGACGAATACCCAATCTTCTTTTCAGGTCATGGAGATACCAGGATGATAGTGGCAGATAGCTTAGGGCAAATAGGCAAAGATATCCCATTGGCGGGCACTACAGTCTTGTTAGACGCATGCCAACCATCTATTCCAACCTGGTGGCAAGAGACAGAAAGCTTAAGGAATATCAGCCAAGATAACCCAGTTGCGATCGCCACTTTAGTCGAGTTAATCGGCAATTCATGTGATGAAGCTACCCGATGGCAAGCGGCAGATAGCTTACGGAAAATTATGAAAGGTAAACACTTCGCGATCGCAGTCTCAGGATTGAAAAATTGCCTAACTTCCGAAATCTATGAAAACGATTCTAATCTCTACGAAAACTGCTATCAAGTCATCTGGAACTGCGCCCCAAATATGACTTACCCAGAATTTCATCAAGCATGGCACACTCAACCCACCAATTCCCCGATACCCGACAACCACCGACAAAATACAGATATCCCCACACTCCTCAAACAACTCCAACCCACCGATAAAACCTGGGTCGTTCCCCTCAACATTCGCGCCTTAGAAGGCGAAACCGATACAAGCGCGATCGCCCAAGAACTCTGTACCCAACTATATCAAACAATCTTCCCCGCAGATACAGACATCCTCGCCCTTCGCAACGCCCCCGAATTCAAGCGATTAATCCCCCAACTCAAAAACTGGCTGCAAAAACAGCACATCGCCTTAATTTTGCACTCGTGCCCCTGCGAAGATGCGCTTTCATCTTTCACCCGCAAACTCGCCGACACTCACATGGGAATTCATATCGCCTGGATTACCGATACACCGCTGGAATTCCCGCTAAAAGGTTTTCGGGTGGATGGAGAGAATTGGTTGGAGGCGGTGCAGAATTGGATTGCGGGGATTGGTGCGTGATGTTGGGCCTTTCGGGTTAACTGTAGTTTAGACTCAAAAATGAGTGCAGCTAAAAGTAGTGGCCTTTGAAGAGTAGCCAAGCTGTTACTCAAAAATTCAAAATGTAGAAGATTAAATAGCTAATCTTGAAGACTTTTTGCGCTGACGGGGTGACAACCCCGTTAAAACATAGACTCAATCAAGGACATAGCTCTCATACCCTTCTGAAAAAATGGCAATTTATTAGGTCTTATTTTCATTAATTCAACAACTATTTCCTGACAATATT
>NZ_JADEWT010000214.1 GCF_015207505.1 Tychonema sp. LEGE 06208 | reverse complement strand
CCAGCCACCGATATATCGTTGCCCTTCCTACCTTAAAAAGTCCGGCAGCTTGAGCGATACGACCGCCATTTTCTACATAATCCACTACTCTTTTTCTCAAATCAATACTGTAAGACATTTTCCTAGCAGCTTCACTATTTTTATTCATTTTACCTCATTTTTAAATAGTCTCATACTTATTTGAAATGACTATACTTCGTATTACAGTTCGTATTGGTTGCTTATAATAATCGCGAAATCTTTTACTCAATACTGCAATTGTCACAAATATTTTAGGATGATTTGCCGTCAAACTTTTGATGATTTCTATCAAAGCGATTTCCAAGTCAGTTACTGATTTAATGTCAACAACTAAGATTGGCTGATATTCTGAAATTCTTTGGAATTCGTGAGGTGAGATATCTTCAGCACCCTCAGCCTTCAATATCGTCGGCAAACTCTCATTGACTTTCTCAGATCGTTTACGCTTAGCTTAATTCTGTCTTTGATTGAGGTTGCTTGAGACTGGTGAAAACTAGGGACTACTGCCTGAAGAAGAGCTACATAAAACTCTTGCGGTATTGGAGTACCGTAGATTGAAAAGCGCCCGCTACTTGTCAAAAGACTCCTCAAACCGTCGCTATAACCTTGAACTTTTGCCAATAACTCAAGTGACACCCCATATTTTTTATCAAATAACTCAGTGAGCTTATCCACGCGAATCCAGGGAGTGTCGTTTTTACCGGATTCAATAACTATGAGGTATTCCAGCTACTCGAAGAGCTGTAGCGATGAAAATGAGGACGGAGCTTGATGAAAGTCCATTTGAATTACACCTAAGTACCAATGGGCATGACATATAACTACAAGTGTATTGCTGAGGATTCCCTATTTAGATATAATTCTTTAAATCCTCAAGCGGTTCATCCAAATCATCAGACATCCAGATTTTACCTTTCCAAATGCCAATTCCGCCTCGCTTGGCAGCTTTTTCCGTTTTAGGAGGCTCTTGGGCGTATCGCTTCACCAGAAATTCTATATAGTCAAGGACGGTCTGTTTGACAGATTCAGGTAATTTTTCGAGATTTTTTAAGATGGCGGTTTCTATCATCATTTTTTACTCTCTTTTAAAAATGACTGGCTGTATCATTGTTTTTACTCGCGATCGCCCATCTACTCCATTAAACCACCAAAACCCAATGTCAGCAACAGAATAGCCCATTATGTAGTGCGATCGCCCAAAATCGCACCAACACCATCACTATCTTACAACTTGCCGAAAATTACGCGATCGACTATTGTTCCTAGTAGCAGGAATCACAAAGAAAACATGACAGCAATATTGCCACCTTGGATAGTTTTAGACTCCCTATTGCACAACTGGCTGCTAGAAGATATCGGTAGGGGCGATCGCACAACATCGGCCTTATTCCCCGCAGCCAGCATCCAGGGTACCGCTAAATGGATAGTCAAAGAAACTGGAGTCATTGCGGGATTGCCGATCGCCGAGCGCACATTTAAACTTTTAGATAGCAGCCTCAGTTTCATCCCCCAAGTAGCGGAAGGGAAACTGTGCGAAAAAGGAGAAGTAATTGCCGAAATTTCCGGCAATTTCGATGCGCTGCTAACCGGAGAAAGAGTAGCATTAAACTTGGCAATGCGTTTGAGCGGCATCGCTACTTTAACTCACAAATATGTTGACAAAATTGCCGATTTACCCGTGCAATTAGTCGATACCCGCAAGACAACACCGGGGTTGAGATTGTTGGAAAAATACGCAACTCAAATCGGCGGCGCTTGCAATCACCGGATGGGATTGGATGACGCAGTGATGATTAAAGATAATCACATTGCAGCGGCTGGGGGAATTGCCGAGGCGATCGCCCTAATTCGCAATTCTATCCCCTATCCGCTGACAATCGAAGTCGAAACCGAAACTCTCGCCGAAGTGCAGACAGCATTGCAGCACAAGGCGGATATTATCATGTTAGACAATATGTCCTTTGACTTAATGCGGCAGGCCGTGGCAATAATTCGCGAAAAGAGCGATCGGGTGAAAATTGAAGCGTCTGGGAATGTGACTTTAGAAACTATTCGGAGTGTGGCGGAAACCGGAGTTGATTATATTTCTACCAGTGCTCCAATTACGCGATCGACTTGGCTGGATTTGAGTATGAAAATTAATAGTCATTAGTCATTAGTTATTGGTCATTAGTCATTGGTCATTAGTGATACAAAATATGGCTAATACTAAATCCTCCTTAAAGAGCCAATTTATTCTTTAGTCTCCCTCTGCTTGGACTAAAGTTTTTATACTGACGGGGTGACAACCCCGTTAAAACATAGACTCAATCAAGGACATAGCTCTCATACCCTTCTGAAAAAATGGCAATTTATTAGGTCTTATTTTCATTAATTCAACAACTATTTCCTGACAATATT
>NZ_JADEWT010000213.1 GCF_015207505.1 Tychonema sp. LEGE 06208 | reverse complement strand
AGTTAGGCCACCACTTCAAGAACTCTGTAGCACCGCCTACATACCTCGCTCTGCTAATCCTGTTACCAGTGGCTGCTGCCAGTGGCGATAAGTCGTGTCTTACCGGGTTGGACTCAAGACGATAGTTACCGGATAAGGCGCAGCGGTCGGGCTGAACGGGGGGTTCGTGCACACAGCCCAGCTTGGAGCGAACGACCTACACCGAACTGAGATACCTACAGCGTGAGCTATGAGAAAGCGCCACGCTTCCCGAAGGGAGAAAGGCGGACAGGTATCCGGTAAGCGGCAGGGTCGGAACAGGAGAGCGCACGAGGGAGCTTCCAGGGGGAAACGCCTGGTATCTTTATAGTCCTGTCGGGTTTCGCCACCTCTGACTTGAGCGTCGATTTTTGTGATGCTCGTCAGGGGGGCGGAGCCTATGGAAAAACGCCAGCAACGCGGCCTTTTTACGGTTCCTGGCCTTTTGCTGGCCTTTTGCTCACATGTTCTTTCCTGCGTTATCCCCTGATTCTGTGGATAACCGTATTACCGCCTTTGAGTGAGCTGATACCGCTCGCCGCAGCCGAACGACCGAGCGCAGCGAGTCAGTGAGCGAGGAAGCGGAAGAGCGCCTGATGCGGTATTTTCTCCTTACGCATCTGTGCGGTATTTCACACCGCAATGGTGCACTCTCAGTACAATCTGCTCTGATGCCGCATAGTTAAGCCAGTATACACTCCGCTATCGCTACGTGACTGGGTCATGGCTGCGCCCCGACACCCGCCAACACCCGCTGACGCGCCCTGACGGGCTTGTCTGCTCCCGGCATCCGCTTACAGACAAGCTGTGACCGTCTCCGGGAGCTGCATGTGTCAGAGGTTTTCACCGTCATCACCGAAACGCGCGAGGCAGCTGCGGTAAAGATCATCAGCGTGGTCGTGAAGCGATTCACAGATGTCTGCCTGTTCATCCGCGTCCAGCTCGTTGAGTTTCTCCAGAAGCGTTAATGTCTGGCTTCTGATAAAGCGGGCCATGTTAAGGGCGGTTTTTTCCTGTTTGGTCACTGATGCCTCCGTGTAAGGGGGATTTCTGTTCATGGGGGTAATGATACCGATGAAACGAGAGAGGATGCTCACGATACGGGTTACTGATGATGAACATGCCCGGTTACTGGAACGTTGTGAGGGTAAACAACTGGCGGTATGGATGCGGCGGGACCAGAGAAAAATCACTCAGGGTCAATGCCAGCGCTTCGTTAATACAGATGTAGGTGTTCCACAGGGTAGCCAGCAGCATCCTGCGATGCAGATCCGGAACATAATGGTGCAGGGCGCTGACTTCCGCGTTTCCAGACTTTACGAAACACGGAAACCGAAGACCATTCATGTTGTTGCTCAGGTCGCAGACGTTTTGCAGCAGCAGTCGCTTCACGTTCGCTCGCGTATCGGTGATTCATTCTGCTAACCAGTAAGGCAACCCCGCCAGCCTAGCCGGGTCCTCAACGACAGGAGCACGATCATGCGCACCCGTGGGGCCGCCATGCCGGCGATAATGGCCTGCTTCTCGCCGAAACGTTTGGTGGCGGGACCAGTGACGAAGGCTTGAGCGAGGGCGTGCAAGATTCCGAATACCGCAAGCGACAGGCCGATCATCGTCGCGCTCCAGCGAAAGCGGTCCTCGCCGAAAATGACCCAGAGCGCTGCCGGCACCTGTCCTACGAGTTGCATGATAAAGAAGACAGTCATAAGTGCGGCGACGATAGTCATGCCCCGCGCCCACCGGAAGGAGCTGACTGGGTTGAAGGCTCTCAAGGGCATCGGTCGAGATCCCGGTGCCTAATGAGTGAGCTAACTTACATTAATTGCGTTGCGCTCACTGCCCGCTTTCCAGTCGGGAAACCTGTCGTGCCAGCTGCATTAATGAATCGGCCAACGCGCGGGGAGAGGCGGTTTGCGTATTGGGCGCCAGGGTGGTTTTTCTTTTCACCAGTGAGACGGGCAACAGCTGATTGCCCTTCACCGCCTGGCCCTGAGAGAGTTGCAGCAAGCGGTCCACGCTGGTTTGCCCCAGCAGGCGAAAATCCTGTTTGATGGTGGTTAACGGCGGGATATAACATGAGCTGTCTTCGGTATCGTCGTATCCCACTACCGAGATGTCCGCACCAACGCGCAGCCCGGACTCGGTAATGGCGCGCATTGCGCCCAGCGCCATCTGATCGTTGGCAACCAGCATCGCAGTGGGAACGATGCCCTCATTCAGCATTTGCATGGTTTGTTGAAAACCGGACATGGCACTCCAGTCGCCTTCCCGTTCCGCTATCGGCTGAATTTGATTGCGAGTGAGATATTTATGCCAGCCAGCCAGACGCAGACGCGCCGAGACAGAACTTAATGGGCCCGCTAACAGCGCGATTTGCTGGTGACCCAATGCGACCAGATGCTCCACGCCCAGTCGCGTACCGTCTTCATGGGAGAAAATAATACTGTTGATGGGTGTCTGGTCAGAGACATCAAGAAATAACGC
>NZ_JADEWT010000212.1 GCF_015207505.1 Tychonema sp. LEGE 06208 | reverse complement strand
TATAAGAGACAGGAATGGGAGAGGGGGAAAATGGGAAAATAGGAGAATGCCCAATGCCCAATTCCCAATGCCCAATTCCCAATTCCCAATTCTCAATGCCCAATTCTCAATGCCCAATGCCCAATGCCCAATTCCCAATTCCCAATTCCCAATTCCCAATCCCCAATTCCCCAATCTAAAATCTAAAATCTAAAATCTAAAATCAAACTGTGCCTCCGACAAATCTACCAATTTCCAGGATTTTCCCGGCTAATTCGACACGCCGTCAGTTCCTAAAAAATTCGGCGGCGACAATTTCCGGCTTAGCCCTTTCGAGTTGCGGCTGGCGACTGGCAGACGTACAATCTGCTCCTCCCGTCACAGGTTCTGCCGACCAACTGTTCATCTATACGTGGGCTGGCTATACCGATAAAGCTTTGCTCGATCGCTTTGCCGAAAAAACAGGCATTCGCGTAGTAGCCGACGTGTTTAGTTCCAACGAAGAAATGCTGGCTAGAGTTCAAGCCGGCGGCGGCCGCGCCTACAGCATCATTTACCCGTCTGACTACATGGTGGTTCAGATGACGGAACTGGAGCTGTTGACTAAATTAGACCACTCGATTTTGGGCGGACTCGATCGGCTCAAAAAACAGTTCCAAAACCCTGTCTACGACCCAGGAAACCGCTACAGCGTCCCTTTGAGTTGGGGAACCACAGGCTTGATTTACAACAGCGAACAACTCAAAGAAGCTCCGGTCGATTGGAACTATTTGTGGCAACACAAACAGGAGTTAGCAAGACGAATGACGCTAGCAAGCGATGTTCGAGAAGTCATGGGTGCTGCGTTGCGGATGCTTGGCTATTCCCTCAATTCTACGAACCCAGAGCAAGTCAAAAAAGCTTACGAAAAGTTGGTGGAACTCAAACCCGCGATCGCATCTTTTACCACAGATGCTTGGCGGCCGCAAATGCTGACTGGCGATTTGAAGATAGCCATGTGTTATTCTTCTGATGCTAATGAAGTAATTCCAGATAACGATAAATTGAAATATATCGTGCCAAAAAGCGGTTCTTCTTTGTGGACAGACACTTTAGTAATTCCCAAAGGTGCTCCCAATCCCGAAGCAGCTTATAAATGGATTAACTTTATGCTGCAAGCCGATATCGCTGCTTCTTTAGTAGAAAGGCTCAGTTTTTCAACTCCTTCGGAAGATGCTTTTAGTTTGTTAACGCCGGAAGTCCGCGAAAACGAAATTCTTTTCCCCTCGGAAGCTGTTTTAAGAAATTGCGAAGGTGTTGCTCCGGTAGGGAAATTTATGGAAGTGTACGATCGCTATTGGACTAAATTAACCAGCGGCTGATCCTCACCTGTAGGGCGGACTTTACACGCAATCTCTGACTTTTATCCAAATTTTACATCAATCCGCCCCCACAGTCGATCGCCCGCTGCAGCATCGCTCCGTATTATATCCGCGTTAATCCGCGTTAATCAGCGGTTAAAAAATCAAAACTATTATTTATGGCTGTTTCCACCAAAGCTCCCCCTCCGATTCCTCCCACATCTCCCGCAAAAGCTGAAACTCGCTCCCCGTGGTCATCGTGGGCTGGGCCGCTAGCATTGCTCGGCCCTTCTGGCTTGTTCCTAGTTTTATTATTAGTAATACCAACTCTGGTAATTTTTCAGCTTAGCTTAGTACCAAACATTAAGCCAGGAGATTTGGTGAATCCTTCGGGAATCGGCAACTATCTGCGAGTGTTTGAACCGCTGAATTTGCAGGTGATGGGTCGATCGCTCTTTTTCGCAACTGGAACTACCATACTCTGTTTGGTGCTGGGATTTCCCGTCGCTTACTGGATAGCCCTCAATGTCTCGCCGAAGTGGCGGAATTTAACATTGTTGGGCTTTGTGTTGCCGCTGTGGACTTCTTCGCTGTTGCGATCGTATGCTTGGATTACAATACTGCGTCCTACAGGCGTTCTCAACTCGGTCTTAGCCCTTGTAGGCATCCCTCCTCTAGAATTGTTAAATCAAAGTTCCGCCGTTCTCATCGGCATGGCTTACAGCTATTTGCCTTATATCGTAACAATTCTCTACGCTTCTTTGGAAAAGCTCGATCGCAGATTGTTAGAAGCATCTCAAGATTTGGGCGCGAATCCAGTAGAAACTTTCTGGAAAGTGACAGTACCTCAAACAATGCCGGGAATTGCAGCAGGCTCTTTGCTAGTATTTATTAGCTGTTTGGGCGATTTTGTCGATCCCGAATTGCTCGGTGGAGCTTCCAGCATGACAGCCGCTCGTTTGATTTACAATCAGTTTTTGGGAGCAACACAAAATTGGGGGCTGGGTTCGGCTCTGAGTATGGTATTAATTTTTGCAGTGAGTATCGGAATTGCCCTTTTGCTCAAATATGGCGATCGTAATGCAGTTTAGTCAGTAGTTATTGGTTATTGGTTATTGGTTATTGGTTATTGGTTATTGGTTATTGGTTATTGGTTATTGGTTATTTGTTATTTGTTAATTCCTATTCCCTATTCCCTATTCCCCATTCCCCATTCCCAATTCCC
>NZ_JADEWT010000211.1 GCF_015207505.1 Tychonema sp. LEGE 06208 | reverse complement strand
TTAGTTGTTAGTTGTTAGTTGTTAGTTGTTAGTTGTTAGTTGTTAGTTGTTAGTTGTTAGTTGTTAGTTGTTAGTTGTTAGTTGTTAGTTGTTAGTTGTTAGTTGTTAGTTGTTAGTTGTTAGTTGTCAACAGTCAACAGTCAACAGTCAACAGTCAACAGTCAACAGTCAACCGTTAACAGTCAACTGCCAACTGCCAACTGCCAACTGCCAACTGCCAACAGTCAACAAGATTAGGAATTTTGGCGACAAATCCCGAATACGGAGGTATAGCCGTGCAGAAACGTGCTGCCGCCCACGGGGCCGATTTCGCCGTTGCAGAAAAAGCCGCTGAGGGGAATGTTTTTGATGTACCTGCCGAACAGTTTCGAGTCAAAGTTCGATTGGCCGTAAAGCCCTTCGCCGCGCCCCAGACAAGAGAACATCAATGCGCCTGCGCTGGATGTACCCCTGTACTCAGCATCCCGCTGATAGCGATCGAGCAGCAGTTCTAGGTCTTCTGCGGAGGTGCGCGCGTCCCGTAGGTGGAATTGGATGCGCTGTCCGGGACGTACTCGATCGCCGATCGCAATTGCTCCCACTTTCGGATCTACCCCTAACAGATTGCGGATTAAAAAATCTCCGGGCTCTAATTTAAACTTGAATTCATCGCTGACTAAGCCGACAAATAACGAGTGCTGCGCTAATTCTCGGTCTGCTTCGCTCAAAGTTTGAACTAACTCTCGCAGGGCCTCTAAGGGCGATCGCTCGATGCCCCCGCTGCCGATATCGTCGGTTTGTTCTTCGAGTTTGAGCACAATATTGCGCTCTCCTTCCGTCACCCGATAAGGATGCCCGATCGGTCTGCAGCCTTGAGCGACAATCGTTTCTAGAACTATATTTCCGCTCAAAGCCACTCCCACCGTTCCTTCTCGGTAAAGCTGATAGTCGCAAAACAGCGCCGCGCCCCTGCCCGCACCGTCGCCGCCGGCGAGTCCCCCTACCTTCGGTGCACCCGGATAGGCATAATCTAGCCCTTGCAGCAAATCGTTAATTTTTGCCGAAAAGGGGTCGGCCAAAATGATAAACTGCGGTTCTTCGCCGGCCGGCACGCCCAACAAATCCACCCAAGTATCCGGCGGACTGTCTAAGTCCGGCAGTTCCTCTGCACCGACGTGAAATGTTCTGACGCTCACTCCAGGCAAGCGGGCAAGACAGAGGCTGACTGCTGGAGAACCCTCCACTTCTTCGGTCTGACCGCCTCGACCGGTACCGATGACCCCTCCCCCGCCGCAGCCGAGAATCGCAGGCACTGGCAGTAATTCTTTGAGTAAAGGCATCAGCCGAGAATACTCGCTGGCAAAGGCAGACGAGATAAAAATCAGTGCTAAATCGGCCGGGCCTTCTAATTCGCGATCGGCTTTTTCTACAACTTCTTTCAAGGCTGATTCCAAAGACGGACGGGTTGATAAGGCGCTGACCCATTGCATTTGGTTTTGCTTGTCCATAGGGCGAAAATCTCTATAAAACTATGTCTATACATTAGGCTAACCGGAACTTGCCTCTGGCGGGACGCTATTGGAAAGTCGATCGACTCTCCCCCGATCGCCGTTCTTGTGTTAACATAAGTTAACATGAGTCTTAAATCAATCTGTTTAGTGTTAAATTCCGTCTTCAGCTAAATCTTAAAAGATCAAGCTCAATACAGTTTGACACGACAATTTCCTGTAATGTTTTCATCAAAAGTCAGGTGGGCTCGACCTGCATTGATGCCTGTGAACTAAAATCCGCCGATCGGCTAAAATAAAACAGGAAGTAGAGACGGCTGCTGCGATCGCAGTTTATGGATGGGTTTGATCGGGCTGCAACATCAGCACATCTCAAGCTAGTATTAGCTGAGGTCGCCAGACTGAAACTGCAAATCGAACACAAGCTAACATCCAAAAAAGAAAACCTTTCTTACTCAAGAAATTTATGACAACAACACCCGCAGGCAACATCCAAGAACAAATTGAAGAAGAACTAGAAAGCGCTCGTACCGTCTGTGACGTCAAGGGCGCAACTTCGGGCGAATGCGCCGCAGCGTGGGACGCAGTTGAAGAACTGCAAGCAGAAGCTTCCCACCAAAAGCAAGTCAAACCTAAAAATTCCTTTGAAAAATATTGCGACGACAACCCTGACGCTGCTGAATGCCGCATCTACGACGAATAAACGAGCAATTTAGCTCCTTGTCTTCCCTCCCGCACCAAAAACTACATTTTGGTGCGGGATTCTTTTATCGCTTGATTAACTATACCTTTTTGCCAAATACGTGCTATACATAACTCCCTCCCAAAAAACCTTGTAAAGGAGAGTTAGGACTTCATCTATAGCAAGTATTTAGTCAACTCCCCAAGAATACCCGGTGGTTGAAACCGCGTCTACAGGAGACTTTACCAACCAGGTAGAGGTTGAAGACAAGACGAGTGAATTACCCACCGTCAAGCGGAGTACCGCTATGACGGGGGCTTCCAGATTCACAAGGAACCGCGTCCGACAAGACCGAAATCTTGCCACCACGACTTACATTCCCTCCACTGGCAGTAGCACTAA
>NZ_JADEWT010000210.1 GCF_015207505.1 Tychonema sp. LEGE 06208 | reverse complement strand
AAGAGTTGATAGATAGACTTTTATTAGAAAAGATATCTCTGGCTGGGATTGTGAGGGCGACAGGGGTTTCGGAACGGTGGTTGCAATACTATGTTAATAAAAAGTTAGGAGCTGTAAAGAGAGAAGTAGAAATGAAGTCAAAAAAAAGAGGGAAGCTAACAATTCAATGTGATGAAATGTGGTCATTTGTAGGCAATAAGGATAACAAGCAGTGGATTTGGTTGGCAATTGATGTATCAACATTCATAAATTGTAGGAGTGTATATTGGCAAAAGAGATCAATCTGGAGCTCAAGGATTATGGGATTCTTTGCCACCTGTTGATCGTCAATGTGCTGTAAGTTATACAGACTTTTGGAGTGCCTAGGTCACAGTTTTTCCTCAAAAAAGATACAAGGCAGTAGGAAAAGAGACTGGCCTGACAAATTATATAGAAAGATTTAATAATAGGATGAGACAAAGAAGATCTAGATTGGTGATAAAAACTCTTTCATTCTCCAAAAAGCTTTCCAATCATATTGGGTATTTGGTATTTTATTTATGAGTATAACGCCAGTTTATCTATCAATTAAAACCCTGGATTTTTCTTGCTATGCAGGACTACCATTGATTGTATTTGAGTCGTCATATTCAGGATCGGGTCTAGCTCCCATCAGATTAGCGTGGCACAGATTTGAACCATCTAATGATGTTTCATCCATAATCGCACTACTAAAGTTAGCTTTACTTAGGTTAGAATTCCAAAACCCTGTTTGATGTAGTTTGGTATTACTTAGATTCGCGCCAATTAGAGTCGCTTCAGAAAAATCAGCTTCACCGAGGTCTGCATCGCTGAGGTCGGCTCCACTGAGGTTAGTATTTTCACAGTTGAGCCGAGATAAAAAACCATTGTTCAAATTAGCTCCACGCTCGGTTGGCATCAGTCAAGTCAGCATAGTGCAAATTTGCGTTTTCTAAGCAGGCATTACTTAGATTGGTTGTACTCCCAATTCGGTTTCTAAAAATGCGATGGCGTGGCTGACTGCTGACTGGGACAGTTCCAATTGCAAAGCAAAGCCGCCTCGCTAAAGTTTTCACAGTCTGCTACTGCTATCAAAGCCTGAATTTGAGAGAGTTTCATCCGTCCCGTATTGATTTCATTCATAGCCTTTTTGCCCGATCGTCAATCTATCTATTTTATTCATACAATCTATGCAAGCAATGATTTAATTGTCAATCACCAAAGAGTTAAGGTTAATTTGTTAGATAACAGATTGACTTTTACAGGACTTGCACGCCCACAATAGTGTGCTGTAATTGCGCTGAGAATATTGCAGTTTTAAGCTTTTTTTGTAATTTTATTCGTGCAATATTTGTGAAAATTATAAGTTGCAGATGTTGGCTATGTCTACTTGCAAAAATCGAATCGATACCCCAAGAATCAAAGTTTTTTCGATCGCCGATCGAGCTTTACCAACAAAAAAACAGCAAGGGCGATCGATCTTTTGGGCTATGAATCAAATTTGGCAGTTTTTCCTCGCCGCCGTCGCTGGCGGGGACGATCTGAGGATTTGGCAGACCTCAGATCGCGATGGTAACACTTGGTGGCACAGTTGCGATCGGGCTACAGGTCGCTCTACCTGTGTGGCAACGGAGCATGAAATGCACGCTTGGCTCGATCGGCGTTACTGCCAATAGTCGATTGTCGGTGGTGTGGAAATGAAGTGAAATACAGTCTTCGATTAGCAATTCCCAATTAGCAATTCCCAATTACCAATTCCCAATTACCAAGTAGGAGATGCTATGCTTCAAATATCTTCCGAGTTGGCAGCACCCGTTAGCGGAGCCCTCGAAGAGGATCGCATTATGCTGATGAAAAACGAGGTATACAGATTACCTCAAACTCATCGAGAAATTCAAGTTTTGTCAGGAACTGCTTGGAGCACGGTTGACAAACAGGACATCATTTTGCAAAGCCATGAAAAAGCATCGCTTCCACCCAGCAAAAACTTTGCTGTCATCTCCGCACTCAACAATATGCCGCTAATTCTGGCAGTCTCGCAAGACAAAAAGCCAGTTAGAACCTAGCGACTGAAAAAAATTCGGCAGGAACACCCCAAAGAGCTCTATCTTGATAGTTATAACTTGGCTCTTGGAGGACTCGATCGGTGTACTGCCGCTCTTACCACTTCAGCTATCTCACAGCTATAAGTATTGTCTTATCGCCCCCACTCAGCTTGCTGGCAATTTCAGACGCTCTGGCTTATGCCCCAATTATAAATGCTAGGCGCGCCCAAGCGAGCGGTTCCCTACGGGATAGCTTCGCTTCACTCGCCCAGGCAACTGACCCCAAAACGCCAGCAGACAAACTCTTTGAAACAGGAGTAAAACAGCATCGCGAGGGTTTGTTTCGAGAAGCAATCCAGACTTTTGAGCAAGTTTTGGCAATTCGCAAGCAACTAGGCGACAAACGGGGAATCGGAGAAACCGTTACATAAGACTTACCCAAAGCTACCCAGCTTTATACAAAGCTGGACTTTGAACCTTACTTCCTGTTTCATTCTGGCAGTGTCGGCACTCACCAGTCCGCAGGCTATCCCCGTCTAACTGACGG
>NZ_JADEWT010000020.1 GCF_015207505.1 Tychonema sp. LEGE 06208 | reverse complement strand
TGTGGGATTAAACCACTTCTATACTGACAGCAACGGCGAAACAGTTCCTAATCCTCGGTATCTCCGCCAAAGCGAAAAAGCTTTGAAGAGATTGCAGAAGCGAGTTTGTCGGAAAAAGAAAGGCTCCAAAAGCCGGCAAAAGGCGATCGACAAGTTAGGAAGAAAACATCTAAAGGTTAGTCGGCAGCGTAAAGACTTCGCCATTAAGACGGCGTTGTACGTGGTGAAATCTAACGATTTTGTAGCCTAGGTCGACCTTCAAGTGCGTAATATGGTTAAAAACCATAAACTTGCTAAATCAATTAGTGATGCTGCGTGGTCACAATTTGCTGAATGGTTGGAGTATTTTGGGAAGGTGTACAGCAAAACAGTTATTGCTGTTCCGCCACAATACACATCTCAGAAATGTTCAAACTGTGGCGATATTGTTAAGAAAACTTTATCAACCCGAACGCATATTTGCGGTTGCGGAACGATACTAGATCGCGACCACAACGCTGGAAGAAATATTTTAGCAAAGGGTTTGAAAGCCCGTGCAGGAATCCATTTAAATACGGTGGGGCACACCGGAATTTACGCTAGGAAACCGAGCTCTACTCGCTGGTGGCGACAAAACAGAGATAAGTTCGACTGGCTGATCCAAGAATCCCCTCGCCTCGATAGCAGGGGAGTGTCAAGGTTTAAGACAGAACTCAACCAAAAAGACCCACCGCGCACAGTAAATATCAAAACTGTTGGGATTCAAGGCTTGAACCAGTCGGAAATGCCAGCGTTGCACGCTCGAAAAGCCCGTACAATAATTGTGCGATGTGGATTCTACACACTGGGAGAATGCCGCGATTTGTGCGGTTTCAGGTTATGGACTCCTAGCGCTGCCAAAAAGCCCGCCGCTTGCCGCATCGCCCTTTCGTCAATTCCCAATTGTACGATCGCCGGCCCCGATCGCGGAAACTCAAGTCAATCTTTGGGCCAGCACACAGTCTTTCCGATCTCAGACAACGGTTTTAAAGAGGATAGTTTAGCTGCATGCAGGGAAATTTGAGTGAAATTGACATCCGCAGCATCCTGCAATTGATTGAGTTAGGTCAGCGCACCGGAGAACTGTTCGTAGAAGCCTACAGTTCAACCGCCAGCAACACGGGTACTCAACCCCCCCCGCGCTCCCTTGCAGGACAATCCTGGTATGTCTTCTGCTTCAACGGTCAGATTATTTACGCTACCCAGAGTGCGGGCAGTTTGTTGCGCTTGCGCGACTACCTGCGCCGCTACAAAGCAGACACAGCCCTCGACAAAATCCAAGTTCCTTATATGGCATCTACCAATGCCCCAGAATACGGCTACCTGTGGGCCCTGCTAGAAAACCACATCCTCACCCCAGCTCAAGGGCGCAACATCATCCACAGCATGGTTCACGAAACCCTGTTTGACTTGCTCAGCCTTCATCAAGGTTCCTTCACTTTTGAAATGGGGTCAGCATTAGCCCCTCAACTGACCAGCTTAGAAATTAGCCCCCTCCTAGCGAAGATTGTCAAACAGGTGCAGCAGTGGAAACAGTTTCACCCTCACATTCAGTCGCCAAACCAATGTCCGGTTATTTCAGATCCAACCGAGCTACGAGTCGCCCTCCCAGTCAGTACCTTTAATACTCTCAGGCGCTGGGCCGACGGTCACACTTCGATCCGCCAAATGGCACGATACCTCAACAGAGACGTGCTGACTGTCGCTAAGGCGATTTACCCCTTCGTGCAGCAGGGATTGGTGCAAGTATTTTACGAGCCATCTGTTGCGCCGGCCAACGACAGAAGAGAATGGCCGCCGTATCCAGAAAACAAGGTTAAGAGAGTTGTCTGCATTGACGATGACAATGTGATTCGTAAAACAGTCGAGTCAATTTTAAACGAACACGGTTACGAAGCTACCGCCATCGGCAATCCCCTGCAAGCCCTGAGTTTGGTTTTTCAACTCAAACCCGATTTAATTCTGTGCGACATCGCCATGCCGGAACTCGACGGCTACGAAGTTTGCGCTATGCTCCGCAATTCTACCGCTTTCCGGCAAACGCCGATCGTCATGCTTACAGGCATCGACGGATTTATCGATCGCGTTAAAGCCCGCATGGCCGGAGCTACAGACTTCTACACCAAACCTTTTGGCGAAAGCGAATTATTAATGCTGGTAGAAAAATATGTGGGCCCGGGCTATCCTTCATCGAATCTATCAACAAGATTATTAGATCGATCGCTCGAAGATGAACTCAAAGAAAAATAGACGTTGCTGATTTACGGTAAGGGTAAGCTGTTGGACTCGAAGTCGATGGAAGAAAGCAAGAATATTTTCACCGATCGCCTAAAAAAAACACTTGAATTAAACTGGATGAATCAATTGTCTGACAGGATGTATCAAAACGCTTTGATTAACCTCAAGGATGCTTTGACTCAGTATCGTTTTGGGCGATCGAGCGATTCAACTTTTGCCGAGCGGCGAAACGGTCAATCCGGCGCGCTATATTTGTCAAATCGAAAAATTGTGTCCCATCCGAAAAACACAAGAATCGTCTCGCAAAAAGCCTGTAAAAAGCCAGCGAAAAACCTGCCCCACAAGGATGCTCGCAGAAGTATAATTAAGATTGCCACACTTGGGAAGTTCGACCTTGACGAACCTTTAAACTGTAGTTTGGTTTCCCAGACTTTTACCGTCAAAAAAAAAGCTGGTCGTTGGTTGGTTTCATTCTGCGATGCTGAAAGTTTACCATTCCCCCAACCCCAAAAATCGGTAGGTAGGTATTAATGTAAGCGTTAAAACCTTCGTCACCGAAAACGCCATCGAAGAAAGCAAAGCCGAGGTGTCAAGCAATGACGCTTTTGATGGATAAAAACCGCTGTTTCCTTTGAACCAATTTGTCAGCCAATTAAGCCAATTAAGCCAGATGTTCTCAAGCGGATTATCCCTCGAGCAAAGCGTCCCCTGAAAAATGCAGCAGCAGTTAATTCAACTCGGTGGGCATTATTTAATCGGCTGAAAGAAACTGGATTGGGTGTTTCAACTGGTTCTGGTGGATTAACGAAGTTTAATCGGACTCGACCGGGATTCCCTAAATCTAACTGGATTGATGCTGCTGGCGTCGGTCAAATAGAGTCTTTAGAAGTGGTGAATAATCGATCGCGCCCTAAATTATTATTGAGAGCGCGCATTTATTGCCAAAAACGAACCGCAGGATAGCCATTCACCCCTTGGCTGTGTCAAGCTTGGCATTGTCAAGTTTTGACCGTCGAAGTTTCCACAGTGCCTTTTCAAGGTGCTAAACGTTAAAAATTTGCTAGAAATGCAGGTGTCAGAATTATGATTAGTGGCAGCTCAGACTTTATATTACCAGGACAAAGCATAGATCAGGCTCCGGAATTCCAAGAACTGGAAACTCCCGAAGGCGAGCTGCACCTGCGGTTCTACGTTCCTTCGGGGAACGAGTTCGCACTGCCGGCGATCGGGATTAGAGAGGTATTATCTCCCTCCCCAGACCGCATGACACCTATCCCTAACGTTTCTTCTCTGCTTTTAGGTACGCTAAACATGAGAGGACGAGTGATTTGGGTGGCGGATCTCGGTCAGTTTTTGGGAGACCAAACACCTCTCAACACAGACAGACCCGAAATCCCCATCGTGGCTGTGGAAGACCAAGACACGATTTTGGGACTCGCAGTCGATCGCATTGTGGGGATGGACTGGCTCGACGTAGAGCAACTGCACTCCCAAAACAATGCACCAGACGGCATGATTCCATTTCTGAGGGGAGAATGGATGTTAGGCCCACAAGCTCAAACAGTGCTGCGACTGCTAGATCAAGTGAAAATTCTGCGATCGGCGCGGTGGGCAGCGTGAAATCGATTTTAGATTGGCGATTGGCGATAGGGGTCTAATCATTAACAGTCACAGGACTTGAGGCGCGCATCTAAACATTCAAGATAAAAATCTAAAATCTAAAATCTAAAATCTAAAATCAAAAGAGGGCGGCAAATGGCAACAAGTACCAACTTTCAGCAGGACTACCAACGGGCAGAAGCGGCCTACATGGAGGGCAACTATTCAGAAGCTGCGGCCCTAGTTTATCAATTAGTAGAAGATTTTCCCGAAGACCCCAGCGCTCGCCTGCTGTGCGGACACATCTACTGCTACGGACTGCAACAGTACGAGATAGCACGGGAACAGTACACGGTGGTGTTAGGTCTGAGCGACGACCCCAGTTTGGTCGAACACGCTCACAGCGGAATTACCTACACAGACCAATTTTTATCGGGAGAACTGCACACGGAAAATTTAGAGGCTCTGTCGGCTCAAACAGAATTGGAATTCTACCCAGACTTATCTGTTGATGAAGGCTTAGAAGACCCGGATCTTGGACTTTTTGGTGGAAATTCTGTCGCCGGGCAGCCCTATGTCGGTCAATTGGCAGACGATGACCTAGAAAACCTGGACTTGGCAGACTTGGGGATGAGCGGCTTGGAGTGGGAACCACAAGATGCCACGAGCACGGACAATCAAGAAGATTTAACCTCGCATTCTAACCCCTTTGGTAGCGATAGCGGCGGGATGGCTGCTTATGCTGATGCGTCGGAGCCGCTAGACATGGATCGGTTTGCCGATTCTGATTTTGAAGACCCTTTTGCCTTGGATGAGGGAGAGTTTGATGCTGGTGACTTGTCTGGGGACAAAGCGTCTGCTAAAAGCGCACCTTATTCAGGAGATGCGTTTTCAGAAGCTCCGACTCAACTCAACGGTCAAGGTTTCGCTTCTTCAGAAATCGAGAATTCTTTTGACTCCAACGACATCGACTCCCGCACCGGGCCCTCGGACAATTTTAGCGAACCTTTTGGTGCGCTAGATTTGCCAGACGAACTCGACGATTTCTCTGACTACGACTACCAAACCCCGCCGACAAGTGGCTCGGATCTCGGTCAAAATCTACCTCCTTCGGCGACAGCGGCAGACCCCTTTGCCGATCCGATACCCTCGGGTTTCGGGTCTTCTGGACCTCCAAACCAGCCGAATACTAACAACTCGGACTACTCGTCAAACTATTCGCTGGCGGAAGACGAAACGCTGCTGATGGGAGGTGCTGTCCCTAATTCTCACAGTCAAAGATCGAGCCAGGGACAATTTAATTCGGTCGATCGCTCTTCCTCTAACAACAACGGTTACGGCGACTCGGAGCCCCCGGCATTTGGTTCGATCGACAGCTTCGAGTTAGACGCTTTTGATGACGACGCTTTCAGCGATGCTTTTTCTTTCGACGACAGCGAGCAAGCGACAGCTTTCGGGGCGGGCAACGCTCCCAACAGCGACTGGTCGTCAAAAACTGGGAATTCTCCAGAAAACAGCGACTTTTTAGACGAATTTGACGAGTTTGACGATTTGGGCAATTTGCCGGACTTTGACATCTCAGAAGATGCCAGCAGTTCGATGCTGACTCGAGGTAACACCAATTTTGGCAACTCGACGAGCGGCATGATGGGCTCGACGGGCAGCCTGGACTTTGACAACAGCGACGGCTCGGCAATTCGAGACGACGAGATGTTTACCATTTCTGGCCCTGTTGGTGCGTCGGTGCCGAGTTTTGCTGCGACAGAATCTGAAGCGCTCGATACTTCGGTGACTGTAGAACAGGGGGGATTGGCTTTCTTGGAAAATGCCCCTTTGTTTACAAAACAGTTGTACACGGCGATCGGAGCCGGACTGGTTTCTCTGGTAGCTGTGGCTTTCGTTACTAACATTGCTTCCTATCAAGCTCTGCGGCAAGACAAGCCGGAGGCGATCGTATACCTGCGACAAACAGGCTGGGTAATGACTGCAGCAGCAGGTATTACCAGCTTTTTAACTTCTTGGGGCATCGGCCAGTTGATCGCCAAGCAGGTGCGTAAATCCTCGGACAATTTGCAAGCTCAGTTCGATGCTGTATCTCAAGGAACTTTGGACGCTCGCGCTACGATTTATTCGGAGGATGAGTTTGGCAGAATGGCTGCTAAATTCAACCACATGGCGAAGGTGATCCAAACCACGATTAGCGATACCAGGCGCAAGTCTGACGAGCAGGAACAGGCAAAGGAAGATTTGCAGCGCCAGGTGATTCGCTTGCTAGATGACGTGGAAGGAGCGGCGCGGGGCGATTTGACTGTGACTGCGGAAGTGACGGCAGACGTTTTGGGCGCTGTTGCTGACTCGTTTAACTTGACGATTCAAAATTTGCGGGAAATTGTCCATCAGGTGAAGCAGGCGGCTCGGGAGGTCAGCAAGGGCGCTACGGATAGTGCCAAGTTTGCGGGCGATTTGTCTTCTGACGCGCTGCGGCAGGCTGAGGAACAGGCGGCGACGCTCAATTCGGTGCAAGTCCTCACCGACGCGATTCAGCGGGTTGCAGAGAGCGCTAGGGAGGCGGAAGAAGTGGCCCGGGGCGCGGCGGCGACGGCTCTTAAAGGCGGCGAGGCTGTGGAACGGACGGTGGCCGGGATTTTGGACATTCGAGAAACGGTTGCAGAAACCACGCGAAAAGTCAAGCGGTTGGCAGAAGCTTCTCAAGAAATTTCTAAAATTGTGGCTCTGATTGCGACTATTGCTTCCCGGACGAATTTGTTGGCTCTTAACGCTAGTATCGAGGCGGCAAGGGCTGGGGAAGCTGGGAGGGGTTTTGCGATCGTGGCGGATGAGGTGCGACAGTTGGCGGATCGATCGGCTAAGTCTTTGAAGGAAATTGAGCAGATCGTGATGCAAATTCAAAGCGAAACCGGCGCGGTGATGATGGCGATGGAAGAAGGGACGCAGCAGGTTATTGAGGGGACAAAGTTGGCCGAGCAGGCGAAGCGATCGCTTGAAGATATTATTCAGGTAACTAATCGAATTGATGTGTTGGTGCGATCGATTACGGCGGACACTGTAGAACAGAATGAAACAGCTCGCTCGGTCGCCAGTGTGATGCAGGCAGTGGAATTAACCGCTCAGGAAACATCCCACGAAGCGCAGCGAGTTTCCGGTGCTTTGCAAAATTTGGTAGGCGTGGCTCGCGACCTTTTGACATCGGTGGAAAGGTTCCGAGTAGAAACGGCGGAAAGACAATAATTGATTGTTTGATGCTTTTTTTACTTGCTAATTTATCAGCAGGTTTCTGTGGAAACAATAAATGACAAAAAGTAACCTCGCAGCCTTAAAACTGCTGCGGGGATACCTATCCAGCACCTAAATAAACTAGGAGTTGTACAAATGGACGATAACATAGTAGAGGTGATCTCTAGCATTTTTGGTGAAATTCAGGGGACTGGCTGTATTATCTCTACTCTTTCAAAAAATAGCAGGGGCTATGCCAAGAAAAAACTTAAAGTTGAGGGTGAATGGAAACGCTTACAATACACCGTTTAGTATTAGCGAATAGCTTGGATCGTCCGATTAGATCAGAATACTTCTGTCGCCATAGTGGGGATGTCCGTAACTGCATTAATTCCAATCATTTATGGGAAGCTTCTCGATTAGGAAAATCTCAATATAGGTTTAAAAAATGACGAATTAAAGATGTAAGAAGCACATCTACACCTCAACATCAAAAACTACCGCGAGGCATAGAAATAATTCCTGGTATTCGGACTCAAATACAGCAAAATGGCTGCATGATTTGTATCTTGGGTGAAGTACCCACACCAACCGCTAGCCGGTATGGTGTATGTGTCCCAATTCATCGGCAACAGCCTGGGAAGTAGTAGACTTACGCCCATACTTCTTTGGTCTTACATTGCCTCCAAGGGCAGTAGCGCTGCTTCCCAACGCCAATATCCGCAAGCCTTCATTTCTGATATGAATCGCCGCATCGATCTCTCTATCATGACGCTGATTGCAGTGAGGGCAATCAAACATCCTGACAGATAAATCCATCTTCGGCACTCGCTGCAAAGTGTTTGAACACAGGTGAGACGAGGGAAAGAAACGATCTACTTCCATGTAGATTTTCCCCTCTGACTCTGCCTTATACTTAAGCATGGTGCAAAACTTCCCCCAGCTAACATCGCTGATGGCTTTGGCTACCTTATAGTTTTTGATCCTGTTCTTGACAGCGAGATTTTCCACCATGACAACTTGGTTTTCGTTGACTATCTTGCGGGATAGTTTGTGGAGGTAATCTTGTTTCAATCTGGAGATTTTGGAATGCACCTTGGCAAGCGCTTTCTTTGCCTTGCGACGCTGGTTTGTCGTCTGATCCTTTTTGCGGGTTGACACTCTCGGGCGTGAACGCGCGGGGCTTCTTGGTTCGCTGACACACCTTTAAACTATCCATCCTTTCGGCAATATTTCAACCAAAAACCCGTCCGATTGAACGAAGTTGCGAGTCTAATTTGAATAGCCACAGAGGGCTTATCTCCCCAAGCGTTAAGGAATCACTTCCCAGGTTCCCGTATCCCCTTGTACATCTAACTACTAAGTTTTTGAGTTTTCGGGTATGGGTACGCGGTGGCTATCCTAGCTATGTTTTTGTGCTGTTCGCTACCCACGAGATATTATTGTTTTCTAGCCAGTCGTTTTGGATTCTCGCCCATTTGTGAAGCGCGGTTATTCTACCTGTATCTATCTCTAGTATAGTAGACTTATGGAAAATACTGTTAAGCCTGAAAAAGTTTTCCAGTATTAAAAGCCGTCCTAAAAGGCTTGCCCTGAGCTTGCCGAAGGGACGGGGTTTTAAACCCAGTTTTCTGATAATGTTGAGAGACTGGTTCCAGACCCAACGCACACAACCAAAAGCCTGAGAAAGATGTTCTTGCTGGGCTTGAGTTGGCTAAATTCGGACTTTGACAGCTTTCAATATTGGTCGTTAGAGTGCTTGGTCGTTATTTAATCTAACAGAATATTTACGCAGTGTGCAGATATTTTCCGGTTGCGAAGCAAAATGGTCAACATCCCAACCTCGATCAACCAGGCTTTCATCCCACCCCAAATTAAAAATTATGAAGTGGGGATTCACGCGCCCGCTAGCTAAAATAGACCCAATACAATAACGATTAAAATCAGGAATAAAACTATGCTGCCAGAACAACAACAGAGGATAATGGGCTATTTTATTGAGGAGGCAAAAGACCATCTCAATACGATCGAACAAGGTTTGCTGAATCTGCAGGCGACGATCGAAGACCCAGAACTGGTTAACGAAGTATTTAGGGCCGCTCACTCTGTTAAGGGAGGTGCGGCAATGCTGGGGCTGACGAGCATTCAGCAAACATCTCACCGATTAGAGGATAGTTTTAAGGTTTTAAAAGAGTGCAGCGTTAAGGTAGACCAACAGCTAGAATCTCTGTTCCTGCGAATTTTTGATACGTTGCAAGGGTTGTTGGAGCAACTTTCGGGGCCTTTTGGGCTGACGGAAGAGATGGGCGAACAGATGGTTCGAGAGTTGGAGCCGGTGTTTGATGAACTCAACGGGCATTTGGGGGGACTTGTAGGACACTCGGGACGGGATGTAGATCGGAGCAGTCCGCTGTCGTTACCTCAACCAGTTCTGGCTGGGATGGGGGCGGGGGCGTTTGCCTCAAAGAGGGGTATGGCGGGTTCGGGGGCGGTTTACGACTTTGATTCGACAGAAACAGAAGACAGTGCGCTGCATTTGGTGTTTGACTCGGATGTGCCCGCGAGGATGCGGGAAATGCTGCAGGAGTTCAAACAGCCGGAGGGGAATGAAAGCAGGCGGCAGCTCAAGAATATTTGTCGGAATTTGAGAATGGCGGGGGAGGAATTTGAGCTTCCCGGCTGGATCGAGTTGATGGCTGTGGTGTCTGAGGCGATCGCCAATCCAGAAAATACTTACCGGGTTTTGGCTCCCACTGTGATTAAGGATATCAAACAAGCGCAGGAGTTGGTGCTTTCGGGATTGTCTGAGTCGATCGCGCCTAGCGAAAAACTTCTGTCGCTGATGCCCGCGGCTCGGGTTCCCGAAACCGATTTTGAGGATTTGCTGGCCTTCGCTCAACCGAGTAGTGCCGGCGGAAATTGGATCTCTGCTGAAGATGCCGCTTGGAAGCGGGCTGGGTTAGGCGATTCTGGTTCGGAAGAACAATTACTACCGACGGTTTCTGGGTTGAATATAGATGAGTTGTTCGATCAATTTGATACTACCGAAGGCAATGATGTCAGTGAGGGTAGATCGCCGCAGTTCGATGATTTTCAAGGGTTCCTAGAGTCAGATATAGAGACTGATTCTTTGAGAATTTCTGCTCGCAGCGGCCCTGAAGTGGGGGTGGCGGAACTCAATACTTTGGCTGATTTGTTTAATGGCGAGTCTCCAGATCTTGAGGGTGCTTGGGAAGAAGAAGAAGATTTGGATTACGCGCACTCGAATGGGATGGCTGCAGAGGGAATGCTGGGGTCGGATGATGATGATGACAATTCGGGCGATTTTACTGATTTGTTGTTTGATGAACAGACTGTGGAAGATTTGGAAGTTGATACCGAAAATCTGATGGACGATCTTAACAGTTTGTTTGGGGAAGATTTAATGTCGGCCGAGTCTGACGGTTCTGGAGTCGCTGCGGGTGAGGGAAATGCGGATTTGAGGCAGGGGCTGGCTTCCAAGCAGTTTGCAGCAAGTGGAGAAAGCGGTTTGGGTCAGCGGAAGCAGAGGGCCCAGAAAGCTGGGGCGCTGGCAGATGAGGATGCTTTGGGTACGTTTTTGGATGAGGTGGCTGCTCAATCTTCTCTGGATGTTACCGGGGACACTGATTTGGATGATTTGTTTGGTAATTTGGGTGTTTCCGAGGAGGCGGGCTTGGTTGCGATATCGAACGGGGATGCTTTTGATGCTGAGGTTTTTGATGCTGGGTCGGTCGAGTCTGCTGTCGGCGGTGACGATGATTCGGGGAATGCTGAAACGTTTGGTCTAGTTTCTTCTCTGGATGATTTTGATGTTCTGGCTTCGGGGGCTTCGGATTCCGATTTGACAGATTTGTTGAGTATCAGTTCTGGTTATTTGGCTTCTGAAGGCGAAGGTGGAGACAGTGAGGACGATCAATTTATGAGCAATGCAGCCGTACCGCAAAATGAAAACGTTGAGAGTGTTCTGGATCTAACTTCAAGTTCTGATTTAGATGTTTCTGAGGATGGAAATTGGCTGGAAGATGTTTTCGGTGTGGATGATGAATCTTTGCAGCCGGCAAGCTTAGATATGGGCGATACGGATTTGGATGCGCTGTTTGGTTCGATTGAGGAAGACTTGATTTCTGGGGATGATGATGGGCTCGATCGCTCTGCTGGGACGGTTACTTCCCAGGAGGCGGCGGATTTGGCAGATCTGTTTGGTTCGGTACCTACGGGTACTGAGTATGACGGGGAGGCTTCGGGGTTGGTTGGCGAAGAATTGCAGAGTTTGGATGAAGATGCAGAATTGCTGAGTGGGGATGGGGAAGCTTCCTCTAGTAATGGGGCGATCGAGTTTTTCGACGCTGCAGTGGCCCAGGACGATCGGGATTTGGCCGATTTGGCAGAGGTTGATTTTGAGGCGATGTCGGATAATTTCCCTCAAAATGTTTCAAGTTTGGAGCCTAATGGGGATAGCACTTTTGATTTGTTGGAGGATATGTTTGGCGAGCAGCTTTTGAACCCGGCGGATGCTGGTTTGTCCGTCGCAGATGAGGATGCTGCTTTAGATTTACAGGAGTTGTCGGCCGGGCCGGCGGATGGTTTGTTGGATGCTACGGATGCAGATTTGTTTGCTCTACCTGAAACTTTCGCAGATGAAGAGTCTGGCGGTGGGGATGATTTGTTTGAGGCTCTGGAAAGGGATTTTGGGGGTACGGATTTTGAGCCTCTGTCGCCAGATTATGTCTCGGCTATGTTTGATGGCGATGATGATTTGCTGGCGGCTTTGGAAACTGGGGCGACTCTGAATACTCAGGAGTTGGAGGGTTTTGATGATTTGTTGGATTCGATCGATGCAGGGCCTTTGGTGACTTCGGAACTGATGTCTGGGTTGTGGGATGCTGAGGACGAATCGGATATTGTGGATGCCTCGGATTTGGAAGACGGCTCGCTGGCGGACTTTTTTGGCGGTGATGAATCCGACGACGGTGAGGATGATGAAGACAATTTTGATGATTTAGAAGCGCTGTTGATTGCAGGGGGTGCTACGGCTGCGGCTTCAGCATCTGGGGGGACAAATTCGAGTCCGGTCAACACGGAGGTGTTCTCGGATCTTGAGGAACTGCTCAGCGAGAGTGCAACACTTGCAGAAATTCCCGATTCCTTGGCAAGTTCTGCAAGTGTTGCTCCGTCCAATTCCCATCAAGCCAGCGATGACGAGTTTGGCGATTTGGAAAAATTGCTGGAAGATTCCAAGGACGGGGGCGGCCGCCAAGGGGAAGGCAATATTGTGCCGTCGGCGATTAACAGACCCAGACGTACTGCTCGGGCTGGCGGGTTCGGCGACCACACGATGCGGGTGCCGGTGAAGCAACTGGACAACCTCAGCAATTTGATGGGGGAACTGGTGGTCAACCGCAACAGTTTGGAGCAGGATCAAGAACGGATGCGGCAGTTTTTGGACAATTTGCTGCACCAGGTGACGCTGCTGAGCGATGTGAGCCAGCGGACTCAGGATTTCTACGAGCGGAGTCTTTTGGAGATTGCTTTGCTAGCAAACCGTCAGGGACACCGAGCTTCCTCGTCGCCTTGGCGCTCGGAGGAGGTTGCTAACCACCGGGAAACTGCCTGGAAACCGGAGGAAATGGACAGGTTTACTCCTTTCCACAGTTTGGCTCAGGAGATTATTGAGCTGATCGTGCGGGTGCGGGAGTCGGCGGCGGACATTGAGTTTTTGGTGGATGAGGCGGATCAGGTGACTCGCCAATTGCGACAAGTCACGACTCAGTTGCAGGAAGGTTTGACTCGGGCCCGGATGAAGCCGTTTGCTGAGACGACGGACAGGTTGTTCCGGGCGGTGCGAGAAATTGCGATTAAGTGCGGTAAGCAAGCTCAGTTGCAGGTTGAGGGTAAGGATATTTTGATCGACAAGATGATTGTGGATCAGCTTTATGACCCGATGACTCATTTGGTGAACAATGCGATTACTCACGGGATTGAGCCGCCGGAGGTGCGTTTGGCGGCGGGGAAACCGGGGGTGGGCAGGATTACGATTCGGGCTTTTCACCAAGGAAATCAAACGGTGATTTCGGTTTCTGATGATGGGGCGGGAATTGACCCGCAAAAGGTTAAGGCTAAGGCGATTAAGCAGGGTTTGTTGACGGCTGCTCAGGCTCAGAGGATGTCTCGCTCGGAGGTGTACGATTTGCTGTTTATGCCTGGTTTTAGCACTCAGGAACAGGCGACGGAGTATGCCGGCCGCGGGGTTGGGATGGATGTGGTGCGGACTTCTTTGCAGGAGATTCGAGGGGTTGTGGCGATCGATTCGACGATCGGCAAGGGGACTGTATTCACCATCCGTTTACCTCTGGTTTTGAGTATTTCTAAGGCTCTGACTTGCATTAGCGATCGAGCTCGGATTGCTTTCCCGATGGATGGGGTGGAGGACATGATCGATGTGCCCCGCGATCAGGTGACGACGGGGGCGGATGGTTTACCCTGCATTGAGTGGCGGGGTTCGATTTTGCCGTTCCGGCCGCTGCGGGATTTGCTGGCTTACAACCGCCATTTGGGCCGGGGCAGTGTTTACGGGTTTAATACTGACGATGACATGATTTCGGTGATCGTGCTGCGGTCGGGTGGCAATTTCTTGGCGGTGCAGGTGGATCAGGTTTCGACTGAACAGGAAATTGTGATCAAGCAGTTGGAGGGGCCGGTGCCGAAGCCGATCGGGATTGCGGGTGCTACGGTGCTCGGGGATGGTCGGATTGTGGCGATTGCGGACGTTCTAGAGTTAATCGATTTGGCTACCGGCAGGCTGCAGAAGGAAGCTGGCGGTACGCTTTGGGATGAGAGCGATCGCGCGGCTGCGGAGGCGGAGGTTGAGAAGACTGAGCCTACTGTGCTGATTGTGGATGATTCGATTACGGTGCGATCGCTCTTGTCGATTACTTTTGAGAAGGCGGGCTACCGGGTTGAGGAGGCTCGCGACGGTAAGGAGGCTTGGGAAAAGATGAAGTCTGGCCTGCCTTGCGATATCGTGTTTTGCGATATTGAGATGCCGCGCATGGACGGTTTGGAGCTGCTTTCTCGGATGCAGAAAGATACGGTTTTGTGCGAGTTGCCGATCGCGATGTTGACTTCTCGCGGTGCTGACAGACACCGCCAAATGGCTTACGGTTTGGGCGCGAAGGGCTATTTCACCAAGCCTTATTTGGAGGAACAGTTGCTCGATGCTGCTTCTCGGATGTTGAAGGGTGAGGTTGTTGGTGCTCCGGCTGTTGTCTAAGTTAGGTATTTTTTGAAGGAGTATGAGTTCTGTGAGGGCTAAAGTCTTCGCAGGACTTTTGTGCGATCGGGTTAATTAAATGTCATACTTGTAGGGTAATATCGGATTTTTTTAACCACAGAGAGCGCAGAGGGCACAGAGAGAGAAGATAGAGATGAATAATTACGATACAATCGGAATTGTTTAAACAGTTAATAGTTAACATCACATGATGCTGCAATTGAAATTGATATTGCGTCCAATAACAGGCAATTGAAAAAGTTACAAATCAAGCATAAAGTTTTGAACGCGATCTCAAATCCGGTAGCATCGTCCTGTACTCTAATCTCTATTCTCGGACTCTGTGTCCTCTGTGTTCTCTGCGGTTAAAACACCTGACGACGCAACCGTAAACGATATGACTGGTGGTTTAGATTAATTAGTAAGTGAGTGATAGATTATGAAAAAACGATTATTTTTGAAAGCTGGTGTAGCAACAGTCAGCATGGCATGGTTGTCGTCTTGTTTGCCTGGGAAGTCAGATGTTATGGCTGCTTCTAAGGGTGTTTTTGAAGTTACTAAAACTGAGGAAGAGTGGCGCAAAATTTTGACTCCGGCACAGTTTGATGTGTTGCGAAAACACGGCACTGAACGCTCTCATACTAGCATTCTGGATAAGCAATATGGGAAGGGGATTTATGCGTGTGCTGCGTGTGATTTGCCAGTTTTTTCGTCGAAAACCAAATTTGATAGCGGTACTGGCTGGCCAAGTTTTTATGAACCGATCAAAGGGGCGATCGGCACATCGGTGGATAATTCGCTGTTTGGGACTAGAATTGAGGTGCATTGCCGTCGCTGCGGGGGGCATTTGGGTCACGTATTTGATGATGGCCCTGCACCTACTGGGAAACGCTACTGCATGAATGGTGTGGCTATGAAGTTTATTGCTGCCTGACGTTCTTTGACGGGTCATTTTGTGGTATGGAATCCGATAATCATCCATCCGCAAAACCGCTAGTGCAGGCGGATTCGCGCGGATGGTATAGTGATTTTTGGGACGTAAGGGCGATCGACTATTTATGGATGCTAAAGAACTTTTAGAAAGATACGCTAAAGGCGAACGGAACTTTAAGGGAGCAGAGTTAAGTGGGGTAAACCTCAAAGGTGCAGACTTGAGAGGGATAGAATTACTGAATGCCAATCTGTCGGGAGCTGATTTGAGTGAGGCAATCTTGACCAAGGCAAACCTTCACAATATAAATCTGAGTAAGGCAAAGCTGACAGCAGCAAATTTGAGTGGGGCACAGGGAAATTCACAAAATATGATTTCGGCAAACCTTAGCGGTGCTAACTTAAGCGGAGCGTGCTTCAATCATTCCAAATTCTGGGATGCTAACTTAAACCAGGCAAACCTTAGCGGTGCTAACTTGAGTAGTGCAAATTTAACTAGAACTTCATTGATTGAGGCAAATCTCAGTAAAGCCACCCTAAGTAGTGCAATCTTGACCCAAGCCGACTTGACTAAAGCTGATTTAAGTCGGGCAGACCTAACTGGTGTGACGCTTCAAAGCGCAAATTTACAGGGAGCTAAACTCCAGTTAACTAAGCTCTCTAAATCTAACTTATCATGGGTGAATTTGGATAAAGCTTATCTGGTTGGAGCTGATATTCAAGGGACAAATCTAAAAAAATCCAGCCTGCAAGGTGCAAGTCTGGAAGCAGCCAATCTGCAAGGTGCAAACTTGATTAAAGCAAACCTGGATGGAGCAAACCTGAAACAAGCAGAATTGACAGATGCAAACATTTATGCAGTAAGTATTGAGAATGCAGACTTCACGGGTGCGATCATGCCTGATGGAGAAATTTACAATCAAGAAACATCCGAAAAATTATCCCAAAAAGTGACATCTATGACGCGCAAAATTATTCGTACTGACAAAGCACCGGCACCCGTGGGCCCTTACAATCAAGCGATCGCCGCTACGGGCACTATGCTGTTTGTAGCAGGTCAAATTGCGATCGACACTAGACTAAACGATATCGTCTACACCGACGATGTGGCCAAACAAACCCAACAAGTTATGGCAAATCTCGAAGCCATTCTCACAGAAGCCGGCGCTACTTGGTTGGATGTGGTAAAAACTACGGTTTTCCTCAAAGATATGAATGATTTTGCCGCTGTGAATGCGGTTTATGCGAAATATTTTGATGCGGAAACAGCACCGGCGCGCGCTTGTGTGGAGGTGGCGCGTTTGCCGAAGGATGTGTTAGTAGAGATTGACTGTATTGCGGTTATTTGATTTAAGATCAATTCCGGTGGCACTGGAATCACAGGCAATGTCGGACACGGCAATGCCGTTTCCCTACCCCAAAACGATCGATCTTCCTCGATGAAAGACGTAATCATCCCCCGATTAATTGTAGGGAATCGGCACTGCCGTGTCCTGACTGTGGGTAATATCTTTATATTTTCTTCAGTCCGCTAGGAGTGGACTTCGTTTGTGTAGTTGCGGTTTCAACCGCGGAATGATAAAAGAAATAACTTTATATTTGATTGAGTCCGCTAGGAGTGAACTTAATTTATGTAGTTGCGGTTTCAACCGCCGAGGGTAAAGTGCGCGAATGTATTAACTTCTACAGCCGTTAGCGCAGCCCGCCCCTACGGGGGCTACGCCAACGAAGAGGATCGCACAAACTCGATCTGGATCTGTCGCGCACTCTACTCCCAAATCAATCTGAAACAATCAGATTTAATCTCAATTACCAGTTAGGAATTAGCAATTACCAATTAGCAATTACCAATTACCAATTACCAATTACCAACTGTCAACTGTCAACTGTCAACCGTCAACTGTCAACCGTCAACTATTTATTCAACGCTTCGCGGGCGGCTGCCGCTTCGTCGGGATGAATGTTCAAACGGGTCAAGTTAATCCGACCTTTATTGTCAATTTCTCGCACTTTGACAATCACTTCATCATTCACAGCTAACTCGTCTTCCACTTTCCCGACGCGGTAGTCCGCTAACTGGGAAATGTGAATCATTCCTTCTTTTCCAGGCAGAATTTCTACAAAAGCGCCGATCGGAATAATTCGAGTTACGCGGCCGACATACACGTCTCCAGCATTCAACTTCCGCGTCATGCCTTGGACAATATTGTAAGCCCGCTGAGCTTTCTCGCTGTCGTTACCGGCAATTGTCACGGTTCCGTCGTCTTCGATGTCAATCTTGACACCGGTTTCTTCGGTGATGGCTTTGATTGTTTTGCCACCTGGCCCAATTACCAAACCGATAAATTCAGGATCGATTTTCAGGGTTAACAAACGCGGCGCAAACGGCGACATTTCCTTGCGGGGAGCGTCGATGGTTGCTAGCATTCTTTCTAAAATGTGCAGTCTGGCGGGTTTTGCTTGGCGGATGGCGGTGGCTATGACATCTAAGGGCAAACCTTTGATTTTCATGTCCATTTGCAAAGCGGTAATTCCGGTGTCGGTACCGGCTACTTTGAAGTCCATGTCGCCTAAGAAGTCTTCAATTGCTTGAATGTCTGTCAAAATTCGGACTTCATCGCCTTCTTTGATTAATCCCATTGCCGCGCCGCTGACTGGTTGGGAAAGGGGAACGCCTGCATCCATTAATGCTAGTGTCGATCCGCACACTGAACCCATTGATGTTGAACCGTCGGAAGAAAGGATTTCGGAGACTACGCGAATTACGTAGGGGAAATCTTCTTTTGATGGCAAAACTGGGACTAGGGCGCGTTCTGCGAGGGCTCCGTGACCGATTTCTCGGCGTCCGGGCGATCGCATCGGTTTAGTTTCTCCGACGGAAAACGGCGGGAAATTGTAGTGATGCAAGTAGCGTTTGTCTTGCTGCGGGTGCAAGTCGTCTCCTAAGTCTTGGGCGTCGCCGGGGGTTCCCAGGGTAGCTGTGGACAAGACTTGGGTTAACCCGCGATTGAACAGCGCACAGCCGTGTACTCGCGACGGCAGCACCCCTACGCGACAAGAAACGGAACGCACCTCGTCTAGCTTGCGGCCGTCTACACGGACGCCATCTTCGATGATTTGCTTCCGCATCATTTTTTTGGTAACGTCTTTGAAAACGTTGCCAATTGTTTTGCTGTTGGCGCCTGCAGCTACTTTGATCGGATCGTCTTCGGCGAGTGCGGCGATCGCAGCTTCTACTTCATTGGCTTTCACTTCGTCTAAAGCGGCATTCCGTACTGTTTTGTCTTTTTCAAATCTTGACAAAATGATGCGGATTGGTTCTTGGGCGCGATCGCGAATAAAGTTTTCCAAGGCCATATCTGGCGATGGTCTTTCCTCTACCACCAAATCGATGCCCAATTCTGCCATAATTTCGCGCTGGGCTTGAATCAAGTCGCAGGCTGCTTCGTAGCCGAAGTCGATCGCCTCGATGATATCCTGTTCCGGCAATTGGTTGGCGCTGGCTTCCACCATGATTACTCCGTCTGGAGAACCGGCTACCACGAGATCCAACTCGCCTTCTTTGATTTCGCTGTAGGTTGGGTTGATGATGAAATCGTCCCCTACCAAACCAACTCGCACCGCAGCCATCGGCCCGTAAAACGGCATTTTCGCCAGCAGGATCGCTACTGAAGCGCCCGTTACCGCCAAAACGTCTGGCGGTACTTGTTCGTCCATCGACAGGGTTGTGGCTACGACTTGGATGTCATCTCGCAGCCAGCTTGGGAATAGCGGGCGCAGCGGGCGATCGATCAAACGCCCAGTCAAAGTCACTTTTTCTGGGGGACGCCCTTCCCGGCGCAAAAATCCACCGGGAATTTTACCGCCTGCGTACAGTCTCTCTTCGTAATCCACCAACAGGGGCAGGAAATCAATTCCTTCTCTCCCCTGCGATCGAGTCGCCGTCACTAAAACGGCCGTGTCACCCGACTGAATCAAAACCGCACCGCCTGCTTGAGGCGCTAGTAAACCAATCTTCAGTCTAATATCCCTTCCATCGAAGGATATTGACTTGTCTATCTCTACCATGTAGGACTGCTTCCTTATCTACCACATTCTTTCTCTGTCGGGATCGTAACACTACCACAGGATGTTTGAGAGTCCAATGCCAAAAGAGAGAGATTATTTGGTGCGGTCGATCGAGTCGTGGCGCTGGATTTGTAAGCATTTATACTCTCAATTTTGGAGATTCTGGGGTCGGTTCGCCCGGTCGATCGCCCCCCAAACGCCTGCTCTAGATGGTACGATGAGTTTTCGATTGGGACTTGGGAGCGATCGGGTCAACCATCCGGGATTGGGCATGGGCCAAACAGGGCATTGGCCCGCGCAGGGCATGGGCCAAACAGGGCATTGGGCATGGGGCAAACAGGGCATTGGGCATTGGGCTTGAGAACCACTATATTTCTGATATTTCGTATTTTTGTATTGCCACAGTTCTCTTATTCACAATTCAGACAAAACTGAGGCAGAAAGTCTCGGAATTAAATAAAAATATTAGGATTGAAAAATGGCTATTTTACACGGCAGTTGGCTACTAAACAACGAAAAAAGCGGCTTATTTATTTGGGGGGAAACTTGGCGGAAGATTGGGGCGATCGATATTGTTGAATCTGAGATAATTCCGCATAATCCTTTGGCAATGACTGAGGCGGAGTTGAATACTTTCCTAAATTCTTTGCAGCAGTCGGGGAAACTCCACTGGCAATTACCCGAAACCGCAGAAATTAAGCAGAAAACTACGAAAACTCGGAGTTCGTCCAAAACGACGGCGGCAGCCCTTCCTAGGGAAATTTTATCGATTCAGAGGCAAGTTCGGGCGATCGCGCTTCCGACCAAAATCTCGGAATCCAACGCAACTATTATGCCGCAGCACTCAGTGGCAGCACTTGAGGAACCAGCCCAAATCGCTGAAATTTATCTTTATCCCTGGCAAGTTAAGGGTTATTTGCTAAACCCCCAAGCCGCTTTTGTTTTTTTGCAATCGCTGCCGCTAAATAGCACAGAAGCAGATTATTTTGTCGGCTCTGATTTGCGTTTTTGGTCGCATCTTGCTAGGTGGAGTTTGGATTTGTTGGCGAGGTGCAAATTCTTGCCGGCATTGGAGAGGCAATCTGATGGTTCGGCTATTGCTAAATGGCAACCTTTGTTAGACAGTTCGACCGATATTCTCCGTCTCGCTACTTTTTCTAAGCAAATGCCGACGGCTTGTCGAATGTATCAATCGAAGGAAGAAGGTTCGGCAGCGAGCAATGTGCGGGATGTAACGGATGTAATAAAAGAAGGTTCGCCAGAAAGTAAGGTACGGGATGTTGCGGTGGATTTGCCTGTGGGGCCGCAGGAGTTGGTTTTGGGGTTTTTGAGTAGTGTGGTAGATGGTGAAGTGCGATCGTCTTCGAGGGCTGCGCTAACGGCTGCTGGCTCAAATTTAGATATCAAAACACTTTCTCCAACCCGCGAATGGCTGCAAGCTTTGCAACAAGAATCTGGAGTGGTGCAAGCAGAATCAGCCGCTTTAGAAAAGTTGGCAAACAAGCTTGTTGCTTGGACTTCGCCGCTGCAAAACCAACTGTCTGAACAAAGTCAGTTTCGCACTTGTTTTCAACTTATTCCGCCGTCTCCGGGTAAAGTTAATTGGAGTTTAAATTATTGTTTGCAAGCAGTTGATGAAACGGATTTTTTGGTGGATGCGACAACTGTTTGGAACAATTCTGTTGAACGTTTGGCCTATGCGGGGCGGACAATTGAATTGCCACAAGAAACTTTGCTGGGAGGGTTGGGTTTAGCATCGAAACTTTATCCGTTAATTGAACCGAGTTTGCAAGCACAGCGGCCTCAATCTTGTCAATTAAATCCGCTGCAAGCTTACGAGTTTATTAAGTCTGTGGCTTGGCGATTTGCTGATAGCGGGTTGGGCGTTGTTTTGCCGCCTAGTTTGACAAAGGCTGATGGTTGGGCGAGTCGTTTGGGTTTGAGTATTCAGGCGGAAACTCCGAAAGCAAATCCGGCGAAGGGCGGGCTGGGTTTGCAAAGTCTGCTAAGTTTTAAGTGGGAATTGACGATCGGCGGACAGCGCATTTCTAAGGCAGAATTCGATCGGCTGGTAGAGCTGAATTCGCCTTTGGTGGAAATTAACGGTGAGTGGGTGGAGTTGCGCGCCACCGATGTGAAGGCTGCTAAAACTTTTTTTGCTAGTCGCAAGGAGCAAATGACTCTTTCTTTGGAGGATGCTTTGCGTTTGGCTTCGGGCGATTCTCAGACTATTGAAAAGTTGCCTGTGGTGAATTTTGAAGCTACGGGTCAACTTCAGGAATTGTTGAATACTTTAAGCGATAATCAGGCCGTAAGTGCGATCGCGACTCCGGCTAGTTTCCGAGGACAATTGCGCCCTTATCAAGCATTGGGAGTTGGCTGGTTAGCATTCTTAGAGCGCTGGGGTTTAGGTGCTTGTCTCGCGGACGATATGGGTTTGGGAAAATCCATTGAGCTAATTGCTTTCCTCCTGCACTTGCAAGAACAAAATTCTCTAGAAGCGCCGACATTATTGGTTTGTCCGACATCGGTATTGGGCAATTGGGAGCGGGAAGTCAAGAAATTTGGGCCGACGCTGAAAGTATTGCTACACCACGGAGACAAACGCGCTAAAGGCAAAGCATTTGCGGCTGCAATTAAGGGAAAGCATTTAATAATTACCAGTTACGCGCTGGTGTTTCGCGATGCGAAGGAAATTCAAAGCACTAAATGGCAAGGATTGGTTTTGGATGAAGCCCAAAATATTAAGAATTCCGAGGCTAAGCAGTCGCAGGCGGTGCGGCAAATCGAGGCAGATTTTAGAATTGCGCTGACGGGAACTCCGGTGGAAAATAGACTGCAAGAATTGTGGTCAATTTTGGAGTTTCTGAATCCTGGCTATTTGGGGCCGCGCAATTTCTTTCAGCGCCGATTTGCTATTCCGATCGAGAAATATGGAGATAGAGAATCATTGCATAGTTTGCGATCGCTCGTTCGGCCTTTTATCCTCCGCCGCCTGAAAACTGACAAGGAAATCATCCAAGATTTGCCGGAAAAACAGGAGATGACTGTATTTTGCAGTCTGGCTGCTGGGCAGGCAGCATTATATCAGAAAATAGTCGAAGAGTCAATCGCTAATTTAGAGTCAGCCGAAGGTATTCAGCGCCGGGGTATGATTCTGGCTTTGCTGGTAAAACTCAAACAACTTTGCAACCATCCGGCTCTTTTGACAGCTAAACAAAACCCGAAAGAATTGGGAATTAAGAGTCAGGAATCGGGGAAATTGCAGCGGTTGGTGGAAATGTTAGAAGAGGTGGTGGCTGAGGGCGATCGGGCTTTGATTTTCACTCAATTTGCTGAATGGGGAAAACTCCTAAAACCGCATCTAGAAAAGCATTTAGGGCGAGAAGTTTTGTTTTTGTACGGCGGAATTAAGCAACAGCAGCGGGAAGAAATGATCGATCGCTTCCAACACGATCCGCAAGGCCCGCCGATTATGATATTATCTTTAAAAGCTGGCGGCACCGGTTTGAACTTAACCAGGGCTACCCACGTTTTCCACTATGACAGGTGGTGGAATCCCGCAGTAGAAAATCAGGCAACTGACCGCGTATTTCGCATCGGCCAAACCAGGAACGTGCAAGTACACAAATTTGTCTGCACGGGTACGCTAGAGGAGAAAATACACGATATGATCGAAAGTAAGAAAGCTCTCGCCGAACAAGTAGTCAGCGCCGGCGAAAACTGGCTCACCGAACTCGACACAGACCAACTTCGCAATTTACTAATTCTCGATCGCGATGCTATTATAGAAACCGAAGAAGAATAATATTTATTGTTTTGTAGTAACTTCAGTCCTTCTTGAATGCGGACTTGCTAACGACCAATGACTAATGACTAATGACTGCTGACTAATGACCAATGACCAATGACTAATGACTAATGACTAATGACTGCTGACTAATGCCCCATGCCCCAGGCCCAAAAGATAAATGATTGACAGAGAATGGTGGACACAACAGTGGCTCGATTTAATCAATACCTACCGCTTCAAAAAGCGTTTAGAGCGCGGCTGGCAATACGCGCGCGAAGGTAAAGTTCTCAGCATTAAATTCCCTAATCAAGAAGTAATTGCTATCGTTCAAGGAACAGACCCCAAACCCTATCAAGTTTCTTTAGGGCTCGATACATTGAGCGATGAAGATTGGGATTATGTGATTGAAAATATGTCCCAAAGAGCGGTTTTTTCGGCTAAATTATTAGCTGGAGAAATGCCGCACAATATTGAAGATGTATTTGCAGCGGCTGGAAAAACGCTATTTCCGTTAAGTTTATCTGATATTCGATCGCGCTGCACCTGTCCAGACCCCAAAAATCCTTGCAAGCACATCAGTGCAGTATACTACTTATTGGGCGATCGCTTCGGAGAAGACCCCTTTGTACTTTTTCAACTGCGGGGAAGAACCAAAGAGCAAATCTTGACAGCTTTGCGTCAGACACGGGGTACCCAAGGAGAGGAAAATTCTCAACTCAACTCCGGCAAAAATTCCCCGACTGCGAATTCTAAATTGCCGAAGGTCGATCGCTTTTGGGAATACAACCAGCAGCTAGAATCATCTTTAGTCGTAATTGTGCCGCCGCCCAGCAGCGAAACAGTCTTAGATATTTTAGGCCCGATTCCCCTAGCAACCAACCCAACAGCAACCAGTAGCAAATCTTCCCCCGCCTCTGACGCACTCAAGCAGCATTTTAGTAAAATTTACCAAGCAGTTAGCCAGCAAGCCGTTTTAGCCGCACTGAAACTAGGCGAAGGAGACTAAAACATGATTCTTTCTTTCTGGGGATGACGCAAATTCTAAGAAACCCGGTTTCTCATAAAATATCTGCTGGGTGGCAAAAAAAATCGAGAGAAACCGGGTTTCTGGGAATGACGCAAAGTCTAAGGAACCCGATTTCTCATACCAAATTCAAAAAATAATCCAATTAATTGCGTTTAACAGAAGGCGGATAGGTGAAACGCAACCAAGTTGCCAAAGTAGCTACCGCGCAAGTGGAAGCCAAGCTAAAAGTCAAGAAAGTTTCAAATGCTGACATAATACTGTTCCTCTTTATTTGAGCGATCGAGTAAATCTTTCTCCTTCACATTTATATCAGCCTCCATTCATTTTTTCAATCGGTTCTGACATAAAGTTTTTACTACTTTAAATTTGGAAGTATTTATTTACAACACTTTACACTCCTCCCAGATTACTCATAATCTCGATCAATTGCTGGGGACGTTCAATCAAAAAATCGGGATGGTGTAAGACCAAAACCTCCTGAGAATTAAAACCCCAACCTACAGCAATTATTTTAATTCCAGTTTTTCTAGCAGCGTCTATATCTCTAATCTCATCTCCCACATAAAAGACTTCTTCAGGATTTATATGCTCTTTTCGGAGCCATTTATTAATAACTTTATGTTTCCCGAAAGTTGAACCTGAGTAAATAAACGTGAAAGTATCTTGTAAATTGTTATTTTCCAGCGCCGCTAAGACATTTTCTCTGGAATTAGATGTGATAATGCCCAGTTGAAACCCCCGTTTTTTCAACTCCAGCAAAACTTCTTTAATTCCCGGAAATAATTGAACGTCTGAAATTTCACTGCGTAATTCAGATCTCAATTTTCTAATCAGCAGCGGGAATTTGAAGAGGGAAATGCCAGAATAACGAAGAATTTCCCAAGAATTTAAGTTGCTCAGTTGAGCGAGTTCCTCTTTTGTCGCAGACTTAAAGCCGAATTCTGCTGACAAACGGTTGGTGATGCTCAGAAGAATATCAATTGTATCTGCTAAAGTACCGTCAAAATCAAAAATAATTACTTTGGTCATTGGACAACAGCAAATAAGGAATAGAGAATCATACTATTTTATATTTTATATTGGGATAATTTATCGCATTCTAGAATATAACAGACAAGATTGCATAAATCGTTCATTGATATATAAATCGCAGATGTAAGCCGGATCAACAGAGATGAACGCAGAGGCATTTCAAGATAATTGGGAAATGAGTACAATCTTGCCTAATATATTAGCTCTAATGACCACTGACTGAGGACTAATGACTATTAATTTGATTGGCTTTGGCATTTCTACGCAGCATTTCCGGTTTAATTCGCCGCAGCGCCGAAGCTGTAAATCTGCGGTTCCATTCCTCGTCGGAAATGTCGGCTAATTCTGCAAGTGTCGGCGCTATATTTTCAGGATAAGGCTCAAATTCTGTAACATCTGTTGGTTGAGCAAATCGCTGATTCCAAGGACAAATATCTTGACAAATATCGCAACCGGCAACCCAACCTTGTAAATTAGATGCTATTTCGTCGGGGAGTTTTTCGGCTCGATTCTCGATCGTATGATAGGCTATGCACCGATCGGCATTCACGACAAAAGGCTCAGTAATAGCCGCCGTCGGACACGCATCAATGCAGCGAGTGCAACTACCGCAATGTTCCGTATGGGGAGCATCCGGCGCTAACTCCAAATTAGTCAAGATTTCGCCCAAAAACACCCAAGAACCGTATTCTCGCGAAATTAAATTACCATTTTTGGCAATCCAGCCAATTCCTGCACGCTGCGCCCACATTTTATCCTGAACCGGCCCGGTATCAGCATAATAGCGCGCTTCAATTCCCTCGCTTTGCGATCGCACCCAATTTGCCAAAACCTTGAGTTTTTTGTGCAAAATTCTGTGGTAATCCCGCCCCCAACCGTAGCGAGAGATTTTAGCATATTTGACCGCTGCACCGTCCCCCCCCTCCAACAGGGAATTTTCGGGGCGCTGGTGGGGCGTGTAGTAGTTAATGGCAACACATATTAATGACTTCACCTCTGGCATGAGCGATCGAATATCGGAGCGTTTCGGGTTTGTCATCCATGCCATATCCGCCTGATAACCCTTGTCCAGCCAAGCTTGCAATCTTTGTTTTTCTATATCGACATCCGCGTCTGCAGAGGCGATTCCCACTTTGTGAAATCCCAGCTCAAGGGCTTTTTGCTGAATGCGATCGCGATTAATTGATATTTTCACAGAATTAGCAACCGCAGCATAAAATGTGCAATAAGTCTAGTAATTTTCAGAGGATCTTTGGGAAAAGAATCGATAATACTTTCACAATCTTTATATTTATAAATTTGAACTCAAAAAGCTCAAAAACGTTACATAATGTAATCAAAGGAGAAATGGGTTCGTCTATTCAAGTCGGCAAGTAAAACCAACAGCGAATCCCACAGCATACACATGGCAGTTAGTATTCAATCAGCTCAATCAATTTTCTCAAACACCGAGATTGCGAGTGCTGTTCCCGCTACCACCGAAGCGTTCTACAAACTCAGTGTTGAAGACCAACTCGCACTCCTCTGGTATGCCTACACCGAAATGGGCATCTCCATCACCGCAGCAGCTCCGGGAGTAGCCAGCATGGCGCTAGTCGAAGGCATTCTCAACGAAATCAAGCAAATGTCGCCTGCTGATCAAAGCAAAACCATGTTTGACCTCGCCAGCAACGCCGACACCACAATCGGCCGGATTTACACATCCTTGCGCGTCAACACCAAACTCGGTTTCTGGTATGAGTTGGGACAAATGATGAAACAGGGCGTTGTCGCCCCCATCCCTGCAGGCTATCAAATGTCTCCCGAAGCCACCGCAGTTCTCGAAACCATCAAAACACTCGATCCGGGCCAACAAATTACCGTACTTCGCAACACGGTAGTTCACATGGGCTACGATCCAGATTTCAGCCAAGAGTACGGCAAACGAGCTGCCCCCCGCAGCACTCCCACCGCAGTAGCAGAGCGGGTGAAAACCGAGATTAAGGGTATCAGCGAGCAGACCGTGCTCAGCTACATCGACTACATGAATGCCTTCGACTTCACCCCAGCCGTCGGTTTATTTGCCGAAGAAGGCGCTCTGCAACCGCCTTTCCAAAAGCCGATCGTCGGTCGCGAAGCTATCCTCAACTATATGCGGGAAGAGTGCATCGGACTGAAAATGATGCCCCAAGAAGGCGTGTCCGAGCCTGCAGAAGATGGCTACCGCCAAGTGAAAGTTACCGGTAAAGTCGAAACTCCTTGGTTCGGCTCGAATGTGGGTATGAACATTGCGTGGCGGTTTTTGCTCGATCCCCAAGGTCAAATTTTCTTTGTGGCGATCGACTTGTTGGCCTCTCCTAAAGAATTGCTCAACCTGATCCGCAAATAGAATATTCTGTTTGGCGTTTGTCAAACAGACTTGCACAGAAACCCAGATACTTTAAAAGTGTCTGGGTTTAGTTGATTTTAGATTTTAGATTTTAAGGACTACTCGTTTACTCGTTACCAGTAGCGCCTGGTAACGCTGATCGATCAGCTCTGGCTCCTTTTTTTCCAACAAGCGAGGCAGAGCGTCTAGACCTCTGTTCCCAGACCCAGCCAGGGAACAAGTTAAGTGTGTGGGTTTATACAATTTGAGATTTGAGATTGCTGTATGTTACTCTTTTTATTCAGAGAATTTATCCCTAGCCCTACCTATATCTTTTGAGGGATTTGCTGCGACAAACATAATGATTAAAGTAGATTCATTCCTTTCAAATCATTTATTTTATGACTGCCACAACTAGACCTATTTTAACTCGCTCTATCGAGATTGCTGGTATCACAAAGCCAGTGATACTGCAATATTTTGAAACTTTAAATGCAGGCAATTTTGAAGATACTGCTAATTTGTTTGCTGAGGATGGAGTTCTGCACGCGCCCTTTGAAGAGCCAATTATCGGTAAAAGCTCGATCGCCACTTATCTAAAAACAGAAGCGCGAGGAATGCAGCTCGAACCGCAGCAAGGTAGCAGCCAAATTTTAGAAGATGACCGAGTTGAAGTTCATGTCAGCGGCTGGGTGAAAACTTCCGTATTTGGTGTTAATGTCGGATGGCTGTTCGTGCTCAATTCTGACCGAGAAATCTTTTCTGTCACCGTCAAGCTGTTAGCTTCAGCCCAAGAATTGCTAAATCTGCGACCCCATAAAAAATTCAACGTTTAATAAGTTTAGTAGAAAGGCGTAAATATTTGTAGTTGGGATGAGGCAGGAGTCAGGAGACAGAATGCAGGAGGGATTGGGGTTTGAGCCTCATTTATCTTTCTTAACACAGTTGTGTTTTTCCCCACCGACTTACTTCATACTTAAATTGAATATTGGGGTTTCACCTGTCGATCGCGCGTCATATCAATTCCGGTTGTACCGTCAGGTGATTGTTGACTGTTAAGAGGGCCCGCACGCACCATCCACCGCCCCTACTGACTGTTGACTGGCGGGTCGAAAAACTGAATGGTTGAGTCTTAACTGTTGACTCGATTTTATTATTCCGATGCAACCGGAAACGATATCATAGCTCGATCGATATTTGTGCGTCACTGAGGCAGAAACCAGGTTTTTCGCCAAATCTCCGGTGAAGCGCTGCCAACTCTCGAAAAAACCCGTTTGTGAGGTGTTTTTGCGTCACTGAGGCAGAAACCAGGTTTTTCGCCAAATCTCCGCTGAAGCGCCGCCAACTCTCGAAAAACCCGGTTTTTTTGGCAGACAAAATTGTCAAAATAGCTAGAACGCCGTCCTAATTATTTTGGTCATTTTGTGTATTCGCGATCGTTAATCAGTAATCACTAATGACCGAGGACTGAGATCGCGTCAATTACCATAACAAAAACAGTTTGTAGTGCGGAATGCGAGTCCGCTCACTTGTTGTGGACTCGCATTCGGCACTACGAACTTTGCTTATTGCAGTTAATCGACCATCGGACACAATCTAACGGCAAATTAAGATTTTTCTGGCAAACTCGCTTCCAACTTCAGACAATTGCGGCCGTCTAGTTGCAAACTGTAATCCACCCGATCCATCAGTCTGCTCATAATCAGCCAGCCATAGCCGCTTTCCTGCTTCGCTTCCGGCCTCGGGGGACTGTAAGTGTCCATTTCGTAACCTTTACCATAATCCCAAATTTCTAAACCAATATCCCGATTTTTTAAATTCAAGCGAATTAACACCGGCAAATTGGGTTGATCTTTGTGAGCGTGGCGGATCACGTTAGAATAGGCTTCTGCTAACACCAAGCGCAAACGATTCGACTGACGCGGCCAATCGATGTGCTCTCCTAGCTCAACTTCCAAACTGCTCAGCAACCAATTTTCAACAATTGTTAAAAACCGCAAGTCGCTTGGTACATGAAGCTCAGTATTCATAAAAAAATCCTGTAAGTTTGGAAACCCGTGTCTTCTGACCAGGGATGAAATACAACACGCCGAATTAATTTGGCGTTAATACTTGTCGCTACATGAAGGATACTCAATACTGGGCGATCGAGGCAATAGACTTTCGCCGAAAGCATTCACCAAGAAGCATCAATTAAGAGTTAGCCACTGACGCGCTAGTTCTGTAACTTTTGCCTGTCGCCCGCGTTCTCTGTGTTAATCTGTAGCCTTTGACATACTCCCCGTCGTAAACGAGCGGGGATTCTTGACACTTCAACGAGTCCTGCTACCAAGGTAGTCTTACAGTCCCGACCTGTCCGTTTAGAGTCTCCTAATGCCCTATGGCGACTAATATGTATCGTTTTTTTTGGGAATATTAACAATACTTTTGTTTTGCTTCCAGGTTGGATTTTAACCATTGCCCTTCAGTCTTTCCCTATTACTGGAGCAGTCCCGGTTTCAACTCTGATGAGTATATATCGCTGCACTCTTAGGTGGGGATTTCAACCACTTAAATTATCGCACAAAGCCGGCCACGCTCAGAAGGGGCTTGTATCCCAATTTCTCTGTCAACCGAGGGCTGGAGTTTTTAAGACCCAAAGCCCCCGACTATGATTGTCGGGATAGCTGACAGATTCAGAGAACCTCCAGAGAAAGTATGGTTTGGTCATCTTCCTGAATAGGATTGTCAGCTCGGATGTAGGCCAACAAATTGTCCAAGTTGATGGAACCAGGCTCCTCAATCAAGAGTTGCCAAAGCCCTTCTTGTTGTAGCATAGAACGGGTTGCTTCGCCCCCTGCGATCGCCGGAGTGGTCACGCTAGCTTCAGTAATCCCGTCACTCGTCAGCAGAAATACATCTCCTGACTTTAATTCGATCGCACCGGCTTTACCTTTCCAAACTGGCAGTATCCCCAAGGGAATGCCGCGAGCTTTCAAGAAATTCGGCTCTGCTGGCGTTAAACCGCTAGCAGTCTGAGCTTTCACGTCAGAATTCGACCAAACAATCGGGTAAATGTGACCGGCATTAGCAAAAGCCAAGTGTCCCGTTGACGGAGTGTAACGAGCTACAACCATCGTAATAAAATGGTTGTTGCCGATCAGGTCGTCAGCCATACTGCTATTCATATTCTGCATCACTCGATCGGGCTCGGGAGAAATTTCTTGAGAAAGTTCGCGCCGCATCACCGAAATCGCGCTAGCCATAAATAGAGCAGCCGGAACACCTTTACCGGAAACATCACCCACCGCTATCCAAATATCCCCTTGCGAGTGAACGTAGACCTCAAAAAAGTCACCGCCAACTTCCCGCGCCGGATAGCAACAAGCTTGCACCCTGACGGTTTCAAAATCAGGCCAACTTTGGCGCAACAAGTTTGTTTGGATTTGGCGGGCCACTTCCAACTCATTCTGCATCTGGTTAGCTAAATCCAGAGTGCGCTGATAGAGCTTAGCTTGAGAAAGGGCCAGAGCAGCTTGAGCTGCTACACCTTCTATTAACTCTATATCTTCTGCCGACCAAGGGTTAGTGCCACCTTGCTGACACAGGGCCAGTACCGCCAGCAAGTCTTGCTGATAAGTCAGGGGCACAGCAATCTCAACCGAGTTACCCTCACCGCCACTATTGTTGACTTGAGTTTGGCGGGTGGCTACGGCTTGAACCAGCAAATTTTCATCAAAAGAAAAGCTGCTGGATTCCGTCGCTTGGGCTTGGTAGGGGAAGGTACTAGGTAATAGTCTCTCGCCCTCTACCGGCCGCAGCATACAATAGTTGGCCTCAAAAGTTTGGCCTACGGTTTGAACAATAGTTTGTACCATACTAGAGTAATCTAGCGACCCGCGAATCACGCTCATCACCTCATTGAACAGAGATTCCTTGCGTAAAGCGCGGCGCAGTGCAACACTGCGCTGCTTGTAGTATTTGTAAGTTTCGGACGCTTGATTGATAACTAATTTCAGTTCTTCTGGATTCCACGGTTTGGTGATGTATTTGAAAACTTGACCTGCGTTGATTGCTTCTACCAAGTCTTCAACATCTGTGTATCCAGTCAGCAGAATCCGAATCGTATCAGGAAAGCGATCGACTGTTTTCCCCAAAAACTCGGTGCCATTCATTTCTGGCATCCGCTGATCAGATATAATCACCGCCATCTCCCCTTGTTCGTCTAGAACGGACAGGGCGCTGAGGGCGCTATCTGCTTTGTAAACCTGAAATTCGCGTCGAAACGTCCGGTACAGCAAATCCAAGTTGTCGGGTTCGTCATCGACTACCATTAGTTTCAGTTTGCTTCCATCTCCCCGACTCATGCTATTCCCTACTCCTAGGCGAATTAATCAGGTCTAAAACTAGCTTGTCAAATACCCTTGTCGGATTCAGCGGAGCCGAATCTGCGTGAGGGCTTCGGGTTTCATAGGTCAGTGCCATGTTAGTGATACCACAAGGAAGTTCGGAACTTGCATCCGGGTTCGGTCTTACCAGACCTCGCCTTGGTTTGGATCTCGTGCTTGACTTTCCTTGCTGCCGAATCAAGTTAATTTTTCTGCCAGTCTGAGCTTAGCAGAACGAGAGCGGGGATTTCTAGCTACTTCTTCCGATTGTGGCACGATCGGCTTTTTTGTCAGTACCTGCAAACAGTCTGTTCCTCGGAGTTGGTGCTTGACCGGTCTGTCTTCGAGGCTGTGAAAAGTAATAATTCCAATTCTCCCACCGGGTTTTAGCCACTTTGGCGCTTCCTTAAGAAAAGTGTCTAAAGAAGCGAGTTCGGAGTTGACGGCTATCCTCAAAGCTTGGAAAGTGCGGGTGGCGGGATGGATTCTACCGTTGCGCTGCTTGGGTGGGAAGCTGCTGGCGATCGCCCCTGCAAGTTCTGTAGTAGTTTCAAAAGGACGTTGTGCGACAATCCGCCTCGCAATGCGCCGCGAAAAGCGCTCCTCGCCGTATCTGTAAATAATATCTGCTAGTTTAACTTCTTCCCAGTGATTGATAATCTCTTGGGCCGTCAAAGATTGCTGCTGGTTCATACGCATATCTAACTTAGCAGGGTGGCGAAAACTAAAGCCGCGTTCCGGTGTATCGAACTGAGCCGAGCTAACGCCCAAGTCTGCTATGATACCATCAAATGTGGCCTCTTGAGACTGATATTGGGCAAAATTGCCGTGCCAAAACTCGACGGGATCCTTAGCAAATCGGGCTCTGCAAAAACGGATGGCTTCTTCGTCGCGATCGATCGCCACCACACTCACATCAGCCGCCGCCGCTAAAATCAAACTCGTGTGTCCGCCGCCCCCAAGCGTCGCATCCAAATAGCGCCCGCCCGGACGCACAGCTAAACCAGCAATTAATTCACTAGCCAAAACAGAAACGTGATAAGCCTCAATACTCACATCTGATGCAGGAGTCTCCTTCTCAGACGGCTCGATATCCTTCATAATCTATACAAGCGAAACAAAAATCAACAGTAGTCAGTAGTCAGTTGTCAGTAGTCAGTTGTCAGTAGTCAGTAGTCAGTAGTCAGTTGTCCGTTGTCAGTAGTCAGTAGTCAGTTGTCAGTTGTCAGTTGTCAGTTAGAGAGTTTTTTGCTAATGACCAATAACCAATAACCAATAACCAATGACTAATGACCACTAACCACTGACCAATGACTAATGACCAATGACTAATGACCACTAACCACTGACCACTAACCACTGACCAATTACCAATTACCAATTACCAATTACCAATTATTATGTCAAGAATTGAGACAAGAACCGAACCAATGGTGCTAAACATGGGCCCGCACCACCCATCCATGCACGGGGTACTGCGGTTAATTGTCACCCTGGACGGCGAAGATGTAGTGGACTGCGAGCCTGTTTTAGGCTATCTACACCGCGGCATGGAAAAAATTGCCGAAAACCGCACTAACGTGATGTACGTCCCCTACGTGAGCCGCTGGGACTACGCTGCGGGGATGTTTAACGAAGCGGTGACAGTCAATGCACCGGAAAAGTTAGCCAATATTGCTGTCCCCAAACGGGCGAGTTACATTCGGGTAATCATGCTGGAGTTGAACCGGATTGCGAACCACTTGATGTGGGTAGGGCCGTTTTTGGCGGACGTGGGGGCGCAAACTCCGTTTTTCTATACTATGCGCGATCGCGAACCAATTCTCGACTTGTGGGAAGCAGCCACCGGCTACCGCATGGTAAACAACAACTATTTTCGTATCGGCGGAGTCGCAGCAGATTTACCCTACGGTTGGGTAGACAAATGCGAAGATTTCTGCGATTACTTCCTGCCAAAAATTGACGAATACGAACGTTTAATTACCAACAATCCAATCTTCCGCCGCCGGATTGAAGGACTGGGTACTATCTCTCGCGCCGAAGCGATTAATTGGGGACTATCCGGCCCGATGTTGCGCGGTTCCGGCGTGAATTGGGATTTGCGGAAAGTTGACCATTACGAATGCTACGACGACTTCGACTGGGAAGTCTGTACCGAAGCTGCTGGCGATTGTTTAGCCCGGTATTTAGTACGGATTCGGGAGATGCGCGAGTCGGTTAAGATTATCTATCAAGCCTTGAAAGGACTCCCCGGCGGCCCTTACGAAAACTTGGAAGCCAAGCGCTTAGAAAGCGGGCCAAAATCGGAATGGAATGGTTTTGACTATCAATTTATTGGCAAAAAAGTTGCCCCGACTTTTAAGATTCCCAAGGGCGAACATTATGTCCGCGTTGAAAGCGGTAAGGGTGAGTTGGGGATTTATATTATCGGGGATGATAGTACATTTCCTTGGCGCTGGAAGATTCGGGCTGCGGATTTCAATAACTTGCAGATTTTGCCTCACATTGTGCGCGGCGTGAAGATTGCGGATTTGGTGGCAATTTTGGGGAGTATCGACATTATTATGGGCTCGGTTGACAGGTAGACCCGCTGTTAGCAGTAAGGGCTTTAGTTATTAAACGAGTATGACTAAAGCCCTGACTGTTAATAATGATATAGTAAAATTTAAAGAACAAAGAGGTTGCAGAATGAATGTCAGCAAGCAAGAGTTCTACGTCATTATTGAACGAGATGAAGATGGCTATTATGTCGGGGAAGTCCCACAGCTAAAAGCCTGTTATAGCCAAGGAGAGACTATTGATGAGTTGATTGCCAATATTAAAGAAGTTATTGCACTTTGTTTAGAAGAAGAGGGTAATGAAAAATTACCTGAATTTGTAGGTATTCAAAGGGTAATGATTTAATAATATACAAAAGTTCTGCGTAAGTCATGTATAGCAACCCCAAATTTCCGAACATCAATCAAAACCTCAGTCTTTTCTCTTCCTCTGTGTCCTCTGCGCCCTCTGCGGTTAAAAAAAATCTTTATTTCATAAATAAAATAACATTAACTTTAATTTAATTATGACATCCCAGCAATCAGATATTAACGATAGTAACCCGGAACTCTGCGCTTTAATCTGCGAAAGAATTGCCGCCAGTCCCCAGCAGCGTATTACTTTTGCTGAATATATGAATTTGGCATTATATCATCCGCAGCAGGGTTACTACAATAGCGATCGCCCGCCGATCGGCAAACAAGGCGATTTTATCACCTCGCCTCACTGGAGTGCTGATTTTGCCGAAGTTTTGGGCGAGCAATTTGTGGAAATGTGGCAAATTCTCGGCAAACCTCATCCTTTTACTATCGTAGAAATGGGCGCAGGGCTGGGAACATTTGCCGTAGATTTGCTGCAATACCTGCAACGGCAATATCCCGATTTATTTAAAGTTTTAGAATACATTATTGTTGAAATTTCCCCTATCCTCCAAGCGGAACAGCAGCAAAATTTAGCCAAATTTAAAAATATCAAATGGTGCAATTGGGATGAAATAGCTAATAACTCTATCGTCGGCTGCTTTTATTCTAACGAATTAGTCGATGCTTTTCCAGTGCATCAATTTGTCGTAAAAGAAGGGCAAATTAGGGAAATTTATGTTGCCGCCGACGAAGAACCAAACAAAGAATCTGGAAGCAAGTTTATTGAAGTATGCGACGAAATTTCTAACCCTAAGATTGCCGAATATTTTGATTTATTGGAAATAGATTTGTCCGCGACTGTTTATGCGGACGGATATCGCAGTGAGGTTAATTTAGCAGCTTTAGACTGGATAAAAACAGTTGCCGAAAAATTGCAGCGGGGATATCTGTTAACAATTGATTACGGACATCCGGCGCACCGCTATTACAATCCGAGGCGCAGCGAGGGGACGCTACAGTGTTATTACCGCCACCGATATCACAACAATCCTTATATTAATGTGGGGCGGCAGGATTTAACGGCTCACGTCGATTTTACGGCGTTGGAAAAGCAGGGTGAATTGTACGGTTTGAAGGTAATGGGTTTGACTCAGCAGGCTTTGTTTTTGATGGCGTTGGGTTTGGGCGATCGCCTTGCTTCTTTGTCCACAAATGATGCGGAAGTGTTGGATGTGGCAACGTTTTTGCGGCGCAGGGAGGCTTTGCATAGAGCGATCGATCCGATGGGTTTGGGCGGTTTTGGGGTTTTGGTGCAGTCTAAGGGGTTGAGGGAGGAGGAAAAGGGGAGAATATTGAAGGGTTTGATGGTGCCTGATTAGTTATTTGGTTGATTTACGCCACTCAATTCCGCGCACTTACTCAACGGCGGAAATTCCCATTTCCCCGAATACAAAGCAGATGGCAGCTTTAAACAGTATGCTGCAGGAATTACTTCTATCAACCACCAATTAAACATATCTCGCCCGGCCGCAGCAAAACCAGAAATAGCATCTCCCGTAATGGCATCATACAAAATATCCAAGATGGCATTATAAGCTATTTTCGTGTTGAGTGTTTGCAGCAAGCCGTAGAAAATATTATAAGCTTCGTCAGTAGCTTGATATTTTCCAATTTTGTTGATATGAGGAAACAAGGTATCAGCCCAAGTTTCTGGAATTTCACCGCCATCTTTTAGCCAACAAGATACAATTCCTTGAATGATATCAGTCTTGTTTTCTTCAGGAAAGTAATGTTTAATAGTCGGTTTAGCTGCCAATGCTATTCCATAGGCCATGTAGACATATCGCTGATGGGATATTGCATCATTAGGCATTCCAAATGCTGTCATTACTTCTACAAAAGCTTATTCTACATCGCTGTTTCCGCCTCTTTCGTATAAATCACGATACTTTCTTTCCCAAACGCTGTGAAGAGTTTCCTGTAATTGCTCAGGAATATCTGAGTTACTGGGTAATTTAAAATCGCTGTAGTAGCCTTTGACAAACTGTATTATTTACTTTGGCTCCTGATATATTGTGTAGGACTTGCATGGACCCAGAAACCGGGGCTCCTGATATATTGTGTAGGACTTGCATGGGCCCAGAAACCGAGTTTTTTACGAAACTACTGCTTTTGAGGCTTTGACACTGGTGAAAAACCCGGTTTCTTTGGTATTTATGCGTCCAGGACTGTTAATGAATAAAATATTATACTTACTATACTATAAACTACTGGTTAATTGTAAAATGTTTTCAGTAAGTTCTAATTCAGCCCATTTTAAGCGTTCTTGAATAGACATCCCCTGCAACTTTTGACTCATTTCATATAAATCAACTTGCGGATAATCCCCCTTAAATAGTGGAATTAAAGACTCGACTACAGCAGCAATTCCCTGCGGCGGTACTGCATTCCCAATCTGTCGCCGCACTTCAGTAGTAGAACCTTCAAAAACAAAATTATCGGGAAATGTTTGCAATCTTGCTCTTTCGCGATTTGTCAAAGAACGGGGTTCTAAATAATGATAACCCCAAGTTCCACCACCGCCACCAGCAATAATTGTCGATGATGGTTTATCGGGATGAATTCGCCGATAAACGTGACTGATCATGCCTTTGACATAGTAGGGACTGTCCTTGGGAATATCAGAAAAATTGCCTCCCGGTTTAATTCGATTTAAAATTTCAACGGTTCGGGTATGAATTTTATGATGTTTGTTATTGTCGAGAACTGTTTCTACATTCTTGAGCGCTTCGCCCGCAGTTCGATAAGGATTTTTGCGATTTATACCGTATTTTGGCTGAGGATGCACAAAGTTAAATCCTGTATCCATCCGAATGCCAACTAATAATACTCTTTGCCGAAATTGCGGCACTCCGTAATCGGCAAAGTTGTAAAGTTTAGGTTTAACTAAGTAACCTGGTGCTATACTTTCAAAGTCGGAAATTATTTGTTTGATTGCTTGATAGTTATTGGCACTTAATAAACCTTTGACATTTTCTGCTACAAAAGCTTTGGGCTTCTTTTTATTGACAAAATCTAGAAAATATGTGTATAAATTGCCTCTGGTTCCTTCAAGGCCGGGGCGCTTCCAAATTAGGGAGAAATCTTGACAGGGGAACCCTCCTATACATATTTCAGCTTCGGGAACTTGTGCAATGTCTATATTTTCTATGCTGTCATTAACTATGACATCGGCGATATTTCTGCTGAATGTTTGGCAGGCGTATTTGTTGGAGTCGATCGCCCAAACTACCTCAAATCCGGCTTGGTGGAATGGCAAATCCATGCCGCCGCAACCAGAAAATAAGGATATGAGTTGCGGTTTTGTTGTCCAGGCGATCGGCTGGAGACGTTCGATTAACATAGGAGTGTAAAGTTAGCCAAGGGCGGACGGGATGCCCGCACTACAAGAGTGCGATCGTACCACATCGAATTCGACTCATCAATTGATATTTCACTCTTCATCATCTAACTCGATCCCGGCTTGACGCAGTTTTTCGGCCAATCTTTCAGCGCGGAGTTTTTGGCGATCGCCCCGCTGACGTTCTTGTTCTACTCTTTCTTCCGACCACAGCAACAACTCGCCTTCTGCATCCCACCATCTCAACCAACAGCCTGTTCTCCCTTCGTGGGTTCCTTCCCAAACTCCTAAAAACAAGTTTAATCCCGGTATCCAATAACGTCCGTTATCATCGGGTTTTTGCAAGTTGTAGTGATCTGATTCTAAAGCGTAAACTTCTAAATGAGCTGTTTTTGCTCGGAATATGACGTATCTGGGGACTTTAATTACTTGCTCGTAAAAATACCACTTTCCCACCCGCGAGGTAAACTCAACAGAGTATTCTTCCCCGTAGGTTTCTGAAAGAAACTCCATCACGATTTGGGGGATGGTTCCTTCTGTGTGTGGCGTGTAACTGCGGCGGACTTGCGAGACATTTTTGGGATTTACTGGTTTTACGTACATCCAATCGGGTGCTTTGCAAATAATACGCTGTTCGTCGCTGCTTGAACCTGGGAAACTTATGCCGGCACACAAGGCAAAGTTAGAAACTATTAAGGCATCCCGCATTAATTCAGGAAATGCTGTTAGCGGTTGGCGCAAAGCCGAGGCTAATAATGGTTGGCTTTCGTCTTCCACGGGGTCATCTGGTAGTTGGAAATCTTCTGGGAGTAGCGGCCAGGTGATTGTGAGTTTTGTTTCAGGATTTTTAGTTGCTACAGACATAGTTTATCAGAGGTTAGTGGTTTTAATAATTAAATTATATCTCTTGGTTTTTGGGATGTTAATTGACTGTCTCTTTTGTTTGTAGCCGAGTCTCGATCCCCCCTGCCACCCTTAATAAGGGGGGGGACAAGAGTGCGGTCAAAGTCTCCCTTATTAAGGGGGATTTAGGGGGATCTAGACTCGGCTACAAGCGATCGTTCTAAGGGTTGTTAATTTTCTGCTGTAGTTCGGTGGTCATTGCTAGCAGTTCCGATTGGGCGATCGCACTTTGTTCACCACTCGCCAACCACTTCAATTGTACAGTCTCATTTTCAGCTTCCGCATCACCCAAAACTAAACACGCAACTGCACCGCTTCTGTCGGCTCTTTTAAACTGTTTCTTGAAAGGACTAGCACTCAAATCTATCTCTACACTAAACCCGGAACTTCGCAATTTTTGAGCTAACCATACCGATTGCTGTTCTGCTTTTTCACCCCTGGATACCAAATAGAAATCTAACTTGGGCGCGGGCAAAGGTGGCAACTTTTGCAGCAGGATAATCAACCTTTCGATACCCATTGCCCAACCGACTGCCGCCGTATCTGGGCCGCCCAATTCCTTTACTAAACCGTCGTAGCGGCCGCCTCCGCAAACTGTTGATTGCGCTCCCAAATCGTCGGAGATAATTTCAAATGCGGTGTTGGTATAGTAATCTAAACCGCGCACTAATCGGGGATTTAACTGATAGCTAATTCCTAAATTTGTGAGCATAAGCTGCACTTGCTCGAAGTGAGATCGCGATTCCTCTCCCAAATAGTCCAAAATACTCGGCGCACCAGCTACAATTTCTTGAGTGCGCTGATTTTTGCTGTCCAAAATCCGCAGCGGATTGCGAGTCAAGCGGTCTTGAGAATCGGCGTCTAATTCGTCTTTGTGCGGTGTAAAATAATCGATCAAAGCTTGCCGATAATTTTGTCGGTCTTCCTTGTTTCCGACAGAGTTAATATCGAGTCGCAAATTTTTTAAACCGATAGTTTTCAGGATATCACAGGCGATCGCAATTACCTCGACATCCGCACGAGGATTCGCACTCCCCAAGACTTCCACGCCAATTTGATTGAACTGCCGCTGTCTTCCTTCTTGCGTGCCTTCGTAGCGAAACATCGGCCCCGCATACCACAGACGCTGTACGTCACCAGCCGCGTACAAACTGTTTTGAATAAAAGCTCGCACGACTCCGGCGGTGCCTTCTGGACGCAAAGTAATCGATCGATCGCCCTTGTCTTTAAAAGTGTACATTTCCTTGCCCACAACATCGGTAGCTTCGCCGATGCCGCGTTCAAATAAAGATGTTTGTTCAAAAATTGGCGTCCGAATTTCTCGATAAGCTGCTTTTTGCAATATTGTTCTAGCGACTGCTTCTATGTTTTGCCAATATTGAATTTCTGCGGGCAAAATATCCCGCGTTCCCGGTAAAGTTTTAATTGCACTCATTTTTTTAGTTAGTTGTTAGTTGTTAGTTGTTAGTTGTTAGTTGTTAGTTGTCAGTTGTTAGTTGTTAGTTGTTAGTTGTTAGTTGTTAGTTGTTAGTTGTTAGTTGGCAGTTGGCAGTTGGCAGTTGGCAGTTGTCAGTTGGCAGTTGTCAGTTATCATTATTCATTGTCATGGGTCGTTGGTCACTGCTCGTAGGAAATTTACAAAACTGACGCATCCAAATCTAAGAAATCGGGTTTCTAACATTCTATTGTCTAGGATTGATCCATTTAGATTGGAATGATATTGTAGTATTGTTCCCGCTCTATCTGTACAAGCTATTGGAGCTTTATACAGCACTACTAATACAATACTTAAACTGAGATGCTCCCGTTAATAACTTCTATATTCGTTAGTTCTCTGTCCTTAACTTTTAGCTAGTGACTAATGACTACTGACTAATGACTAATGACTAATGACTAATGACTACTGACTAATGACTACTGACTAATGACTACTGACTAATGACTAATGACTACTGACTAATGACTAATGACTACTGACTAATGACTAATGACTAATGACTAATGACTAATGACTACTGACTAATGACTAATGACTAATGACTACTGACTACTGACTACTGACTACTGACTAATGACTTAATAATTCCCAAGCTCCGTAACGATCGCCATAATAAGCCAAAATGCGATCGACCCGCTGGCGATCGACCAAATCGAAGCCTTCAGGATACTGTATCCACAAACCTCCAATTTGGCTGTCGCTGTAATCAAACCGCTGCGACTGCTGCGGAATTAAACCGATTTCCACGCCTTCAACTTGACGCAAATGGGCTGCTACTTCGCGATATACCGTCAGCGGCAATCCCGGCGATTGAATTTGATAGCGGAGTTGTTTTTCTTGTGCCGTTTGCATCATTACTTTGCCTGTCCCCAACCAAAATCCCTATTTAAGATACTTCTTTATCGATCGGCCCCGGTAGAGGGCAGCAGTTAATATTCTCCATACATACCTTCCCCCACTGCAAGGCCCAGCGCACCAGCGAAACTCGATTGTCAGCGGGCGTCTTGTTCAAGATATTGCTAATGTGGTTGTCAACAGTACGCTTGCTAATTTCTAACTTTTCAGCGATTTTCTCATTGGTCAATCCCGCCGCTACTAACTCTACCACTTGCAATTCTCTGTCCGAAAGGGTGACAGGGGTGCTGGAGACGCTCCCGTTCATAAATTTTTCCTATGTGTGCATATTTACCTATATACAATTCTAGAGGATGAGCGATCGAGTATGAAGAGAAAATTAAATCTGCTGCGGCTGCTTTTTCGCAGTGCAAGCACCAACTCGCTTGCAGAATCGCGGCTTCGTGGAAAAGAAGGCGCGACACTGCAAGACGCACCAGCAGCAGGCGCGTGGGATGGCGGATGCTAGCTTTACCTGAATGCACCTGACATCCGGGCCCAAAAACCCGGAGATGTTGGTACGTAAAACTACTGATACGCCCGCACTGCACTTGTGCGTTGAGCGTGTAACTGCCCGTATCAGCAAGTCTGATATTATAGGGAGCAGCGATTAAAAAAATAGCTGACAATTTTTATCGGATGGGCTAAAAATAATTATTGAGTTGTCTGCTGCTGTGACATCAAAAATCCAAAATCAAAAATAAATATGACTTATCCTCGCGTTTTGTGTCTGGGTGAAATTTTATTTGATTGTTTAGCAGACAAACCAGGAGCATCTCTCGAAGAGGTAGAATCTTGGACGGCATATCCCGGCGGCGCTCCTGCTAATGTTGCCTGTGCTTTGGTTAAATTGGGCACTGAGGCGGCATTTATCGGTGCTGTGGGTGGGGGGGATGAGTTGGGGAATTCCCTGGTGCAGGTATTGCAAGAAGTAGGGGTTGATACCGCTGGAGTGCAGCGCCATCCGAGTGCGCCGACGCGGCAAGTTTATGTGTTGCGGAATGAAGCGGGCGATCGCTCTTTTGCAGGTTTTGGTAAATTGGATACTGCGGATTTTGCCGACACTCGCCTCCAGGCTGCCCAAATTCCCGAAGTGCTGTTTGAAAATGCGGAGTTTTTAGTGCTAGGCACTTTAGAATTAGCTTATTCTGAAAGTCGAAAGGCTATAGAAAGAGCGATCGAACTAGCAGAACGTTACGACGTTAAAATTATACTTGACATCAATTGGCGTCCGGTGTTTTGGGCAAATCCAGACGAAGCAAAAGCGCGCATTATAGAACTCTTAAAAAAAGTAGATTTTCTCAAGTTATCTGACGAAGAAGCCGAATGGTTGTTTGCAACTACCGACGCTGGAGCTATTACCTACCGCCTCGATTCTGTAGAAGGTGTTTTGGTGACAGCGGGCGATAAAGGTTGCTCCTATTGTTTGTCGGAAAATGAAGGTAAAATCCCCGCCTTTGCAGTAGATATTGAGGATACAACAGGTGCCGGCGACGGATTTGTCGCTGGTTTTGTGCAACAGTTGTGCAAGCAGGGAATTAAGAATTTAGCAGATTCAGAAATAGCAAAACAAATTGTCACCTATGCGAGCGCGGTGGGTGCGATGACAGCGATGAAGCCTGGAGCAATTGCAGCTCAACCAACCGCCGCTGAAGTAGAAGCTTTCTTGTATTTGTACAAAAAACATCCCGCCAAACATCTATAGGTTCGTAGTGAGGACTTGAGCCCGCATAAAGAAGGACTACAGTCCTTAGTACAAACCTATTTTTTGGTCGTAAATTAACCGCCAACTAGATGATTTTCAATCTGGCGCACCATTACCTCTAGTGGCTGCGAAGCATCTATAATAATTGCAGTTTCTGGTTCTTCGAGAGTAGCGCACTGACTTGACAGCAAGTCTGCTTTCATGTAGTGATTTTCGCGAGTTTTTAACCTGGCTGTTAATAGCTCAAAAGAAGCTTTGAGATAAACTATTTTAATTTGCTGCTGGTCTCGGCAGAGCATTTCGCGGTAAGATGCTTTTAAGGCAGAACAAGCTAACACGACATTTTTATTTTCTAATAACCAGGTGTCTATTTCACTTTGCAGTTGCAAAAGCCACGGAATGCGATCGGCATCTTCTAAAGGAATGCCCCGACTCATTTTTTTGATGTTGGCTGGCGGGTGAAAATCGTCGGCATCGCTGAAATCCCAATTGAGAGATTGCGCCAGCAACTTGCCAACAGTAGTTTTTCCCGAACCGGAGACTCCCATCACGATCGCAATCATCGCTCTTATTTACTAAATATTTGTAATTGGATCGAGTTGGGCGATCGACAAACCGAGTTTCTTAAATTTTATGATAAATCCTACAACCCATAAAAAGTTCAAGAAACCCAGTCTGTTTCTAATTCTAGATCAAATTTCTTCCCTCGTGTTTTTAATTAAATTATAAGCCAAAACCCCGATAATTCCACCAATCACCGGGAACACAATAAACGCCCACAACTGTTGAATTGCCCATCCGCCTTGAAAAAGTGCCACACCGATACTTCTAGCCGGGTTGACTGAAGTATTGGTTACGGGAATTCCGACTAAGTGAATCAACACCAGCATCAAGCCGATCGGAATTCCGCCCAAACCCACGGGATAATTGGGATCGGTAGTACCCATGATGGTAAATAACAGAAAAGCCGTCAGTACAATTTCCGTCAAAGCTGCCGCCAAAAGTCCGTAACCTGTGGGAGAATGTTCTCCAAAACCGTTGGAAGCAAATCCCGAAGCAGCCACATCAAAACCCGGTTTTCCGGATGCTATCACATACAAAACAAGACCGCCTAAAATTCCGCCTACAATCTGACCTCCTATATAATAAGGAAGCAAAACAGCATCGATCAGTTTGGCAACTACTAAACCGATGCTTACCGCTGGATTGATGTGGCATCCAGAGATAGGCCCGATCGTATAAGCCATGACTAAGAGGGACAAGCCAAAGGCGATCGCCACTCCCAAAAAGCCGATTTTGTCTCCTGCTAAAACTGCACTGCCGCATCCACCTAATACCAGTACAAAAGTACCGAAGGCTTCAGCAACTCCTATTTTTATTTTTTTGTTCATGCTCACACTCTCTATTTTTGATAGATTAATTATGCACCCTGTTATAATCTGACATTCTCAAAATTGAAGCTACATTTTTCCCGCCAGCACTACAATACCAAGGAAAACCTTACAAGAATGTGTAACTTGAATTTCGAGAACCTGTATTGGCTCAACTGAAATTGTGGAATTTGAATTCAACAAATCAGCTCAGAGCTTACTATTTTATAAAAAAAATGTCAAGCCTTAGCGATTTTTTTGTATAAATTGTGCGAATCAATCACAAATACTTAACTAATTTTTATATAACTGTGGGATTAAATTGTCAAGAGTCAGCCTATTTTTTGTATAGATTGGGCAAGCTATTAGGAATTTATTTTAGAATAATTAATTTGGTTTTTTGGCTAACTTGGCGATCGCAATTTTACTGATTGTTGTTGTGCAAGCCGATCGCACTTACAGCTAAAACATCCGCCCTAACCGGCTTACATTCACCTCGTAGAGTATGCCACAACAACCTTCCAGGGTTGTGGCACACCCTACACCAGCTACTTTCTAACGCAGGAATTCGCGCGGATCAGTGACGTGCCCAGTCAGCGCCGAAGCCGCCGCCGTGTAAGGCGAAGCGAGATAAACTTGCGCTTCTTTGTTACCCATCCGGCCGGGGAAATTGCGATTAGTTGTAGACACGCAAATCTCGGGTTCGTTCATCCGCCCAAAAGTGTCTTTCGGCCCGCCCAAACAAGCGGCGCAAGAAGGCGCTGCAGGTTCGATGCAGCCGGCTGCTAAGAAGATTTCCGACAGGGTTTGACCGTCGTATTTTGTGACAAACAAATCTTCGTAAACTTTCTGAGTGGCCGGTACTAAATACGTCGGAACTTTGACTTGATTTCCTTTGAGAATGCGGGCTGCATTCAAAAAGTCGGAGGTTTTGCCGCCGGTGCAGGAACCGATGTAAACTCGATCGATCTTGACATCGCGACAGTTGCGGGCCAATTCGCGGTTGTCGGGGGAGTGCGGTTTGGCGACGACTGGTTCTAATTTGCTGACATCGTAGGTGCGATCGCTATAAAAACTAGCATCAGGATCAGTGTAAAATGCCTCAAAGGGCACATTAGTCCGGGGATTAACGTAATCAAACGTGGTTTTGTCCGCAGCCACCGTGCCGTTTTTGCCGCCAGCTTCGATTACCATATTGCACAGCGTCATCCGTTCTTCCATCGTCAAACGTTCGACTGTATCGCCGGCAAATTCCATTGTCCGGTAGTTAGCCCCGGCGACGCTGATATCGCCAATAATTTGCAAAATCAAATCTTTTGCTAACAAATAATCGGGCAATTCACCGTTGAGCACAAACCGCATGGTTGCGGGAACTTTAATCAACAATTTGCCGGTTCCCATAATAAATGCCGCGTCGGTATTGCCGATACCGGTCGCAAATTGTCCGAAAGCGCCGGCATTGCAGGTGTGGGAATCTGTGCCGAAAAGCACTTCGCCGGGCCGCGTGTGCCCTTCTTGGGCTAGGGCGATGTGGCAAACTCCTTTGTAGTCGGGATTTGCTTTAAAGTCCGATCGATCCGTGATGTCGTAAAAGTATTTTATCCCTTGTTCTGCGGCAAAATCGCGGAGAATATCGACGTTGCGGTTAGCGCGTTCGTCGTTGGTGAAAATGTAGTGGTCGGGAATTAAGACGATTTTGTCTGGATTCCAGACTTTAGCATTTTCGCCGAATTCGCGTTTGAAAACGCCGATGGTGCCCGGCCCGCAGACATCGTGGGTCATCAACACGTCTGTTTCTACCCAAATGTTTTCTCCGGGCTCGACTTTAGTGCGGCCTGATGCTTTGGCTAAGATTTTTTCGGTCAGGGTCATTCCCATAGTTCGATCGCTCTTTTTGGTAAGATGCTACATAACTGTATTGTACGAAACATCGCCTGATACTGACAGGTAATTTATTAAGCAAACATTAAAAGAAGAATCAATTTCCCTATTTTCCACCAACTAGAGCGGCAGTTAGATTTTTTTTCAATTCATAATAACTTCGTGCAAAAGCAGCAATACACTGTCCCTGCAAACTTCCACAAATCAGTAATTTATCAATACAAAAATACCAGTTTTCCCCCACAATATCAATTCCGGTTGCACTCATACATGATGTTAATTGTTAACTGTTAACTTTAACTGTTGACTGTTGACTGTTAACTGTTGACTGTTAAGATCATTCCGATGCAACCGGATACGATATAACTCGGAGACGGTGGCTGATTAGAATTATCGTTTGGTGCTGTAAACCAGCAGTCTATCCAGCACTTCAGTTTCCGTTAGCGGTTAGTAAATCCATTTTTGCTAAGCCCAAATAGCGCACACCTTCCGGCGTCACATCAAACCGACAAGGCAAAACTTCCACACCTTCAGCCACAGCCTGTCTGAACAATTGTCCGTAAAGGCGATCGGCACTATCCCCCGGAGCAAAATCCGTACAATCTCCGCGATTAATAAAATACAGCATTACAGCCCTCGAACCCTGCCGCACCACATCGATCAACTCTCTCAAATGTTTCTGTCCCCGCTCCGTCACTGTATCAGGAAATAAAGCTAATGTATCTTTGACCCAAGTTGTATTTTTAACTTCCAGAAAAATCGGCTTTTCCTCACCAGTCAGCCAAAAATCAACACGACTTTTTTTATCGATACCGTAAACAACCTCCGGCTGAATTAAACTATAATTGCCCAACTCAGGAAACAATCGCAACTCCAAAGCTAATTTAATCGCTCGATTTGGCAGCCCAGTATTAACTCCCACCCAAACAGGCACAGTATCGCAAAGTTTAATTAATTCCCAAGTATAAGCTAACTTGCGTTTGGGATTGTCGCTGGCAGATACTAGGACAGGATTACCCGGAATCAAAACACCAGTCATCGGGCCAGTATTCGGACAGTGCGCGGTGATAATTTCTCCAGAATCTAATTCAATATCGGCAAAAAAACGCTTGTACCGCTTGATGAGAATTCCGGGTAAAAGAGGAGGGTATTTGTAAATTAAGTTAGTCATTAGTCATTAGTCATTAGTCATTAGTCATTGGTCATTAGTCATTAGTCATTGGTCATTGGTCATTGGTCATTGGTCATTGGTCATTAGTCATTAGTCATTAGTCATTGGTCATTGGTCATTGGTCATTAGTCATTAGTCATTGGTCATTGGTCATTAGTCATTGGTCATTAGTCATTGGTCATTGGTCATTGGTCATTAGTCATTAGTCATCGGTCATTAAACCTGCTACAATAAATGAAAATTATCTTGAATTGCATCTGCGTTAATCTGTATTTATCCGCCTCGCATCTGCGGTTGCATAATCAATCAAATTTTTCGGCAATAAATCTCTGCAAAAATTAACTTTGCTGAGGTTTCATCAACTGTTTCATCTGCGCTTTAAAAGCTTCCACAAGTTCGGGACTGGCTTGCGTTTGTTGCCAAGAAGGGCGGGAATTTAAGCGTTCCGACCAAGCCTGCAATTTGGGGTAATTGTCCAAAGACACGCCTAGTTCGGGCAGCCAAGGCACGGAAACACCCGCCACAACATCTGCGAGGGTAATCGTGCTGCTGTTGCCAAAAAAAGGTTTATCGCCCAACAAATCCTCAAAAAATCTCAGTACCGCAGCCACTTGCTGGCGACCTTTTTCCAGTTTTTCCTCGTCTCCTGCGCCGCCGAAAGTCTGGCGTACCAAAGGACTCATTGCCGGTGACAATTCGTTGATTGTGACCATTTGTACCATGCGGGCGATCGCCAAATCCTTAGCATCCTGCGGCAACAGTGCGGGCGCGGGATACTTAGCTTCCAGATAATCAAGAATTGCCAGACTTTCTATTAAATGAAAATCACCATCAGCTAAAACTGGGACGTGGTGAAAAGGACTAATAGCCAAAAAATCCGGTTGAAACTGATCGCCGTTTAATTTCAGCGACACTAATTCAAACTCAATCTCTTTTTCCAGCAAAGCAATCCAAACGCGGCGAGCATTAGTGGACAGCGGATTATAATAAAGTTTCAGCAAAATCTAATCTCCTAACAGTCAAATCACTAAAATTTTGGTAGTTACTAGAGCGAATTAACGACAAAAAATGATAGTAGCCGTAGGGTGTGTCGCCATTGACCATCCCCAAATTTGACAGACAATCTCACCGCGACGCACCAAACCAAATAGTTAAGGCAACAAATCCAACATTTTTGTAGCAATACTTTTTATAAATGGTATTACTAGAGCGAATCAACGCCCAAAAATCATAGCACGAAACCCAGGCACATAGAAATTTCCTGAATTTATGTTATGATTTTCCAGATTTGCTATTAAACTTAGTGAAGCCTTTTAGCACTAGCGTTTGTAACCATTTGTGTCTGAAACCCAGAAGCCCTCTCGTTCCCTAGCAGGGATTGCCGGCATTGTCGCAGTCGCCACTCTGATTAGCAAAGTCTTTGGATTGGTACGCCAAATTGCGATCGCCGCAGCCTTTGGAGTCGGTGTCGCCGTCGATGCCTACAACTACGCCTACGTCATCCCTGGTTTCCTATTTATTTTGCTGGGAGGGATTAACGGGCCGTTTCACAGCGCGATCGTCAGCGTTTTAGCCCGCCGCGACAAAAAAGAAGCTGCACCCTTAGTCGAGACTATCACCACCTTAGTCGGCGGCATACTTTTGTTAGTAACAGTCGCTTTAATTATTTTTGCAGATCAGGCGATCGATTTAGTAGCACCTGGATTAAATAGAACAGCAGAAGGCTTAGAAATCAAAGCAATTGCTGTCCAACAATTTCGGATTATGGCGCCGATGGCATTACTTTCAGGCTTGATAGGTATTGGTTTCGGCACTCTCAACGCCGCCGATATGTACTGGTTGCCTTCGATTAGTCCTTTATTTTCTAGTGCTGCACTTGTCGGCGGTTTGGCGATTCTCGCCCTGCAACTCGGAGACAAAATTATTCAGCCTGAGTACGCACTAATGGGCGGTTTAGTGTTAGCTTGGGGAACTTTAGCGGGAGCAGTTTTGCAGTGGTTGGTGCAACTAGCGGCGCAGTGGCGCGCAGGCTTGGGAACATTGCGCTTGCGGTTCAATTTTAAACGCCCCGGAGTACAAGAAGTAGTTAAGGTGATGGTTCCTGCTACCTTATCATCGGGAATGCTGCAAATTAATGTCTATACTGACCTATTTTTTGCATCCTACATCCCTCAAGCTGCATCTGCAATGGGTTATAGCGGCTTGTTGGTTATGACTCCTTTAGGCATCATTTCTAATGTAATTTTAGTACCTTTTTTGCCGATTTTTTCTCGCCTTGCCGAACCCAAAGACTGGCCGGAATTAAAAGATAGAATTCGTCAAGCTTTAGTTTTGACTGGGCTGACGATGCTGCCGCTGAGTGCTTTAATGGTGACGCTGGCTACACCCATCGTCCGCGTTGTTTACGAACGCTATGCTTTTAATCAGTCAGCATCGCAGTTTGTCGCGCCCTTGTTGATGGCTTACAGTATTGGGATGTTTGTGTATTTGGGACGCGACGTTTTGGTACGGGTATTTTACGCTTTGGGAGATGGAGAAACGCCTTTTCGGATCAGTATTATCAATATCTTTTTGAATGGTTTGTTGGATTATTTGTTGGTAGGAGCTTTTGGCGCGCCCGGATTAGTTTTGGCGACGGTGGGAGTGAATCTTGTTTCGATGCTGATGCTTTTGTACTTATTAGATAAAAAGCTGGGCGGCTTGCCTTGGCGGAAGTGGAGTTTGCCCTTTTTGGGGTTAGCTTCTGGTAGTTCTTTAACTGCTTTCGTGTCTTTGGCCACTCTGCAAGGCTGTCAAAGAGTTTTGGGTACTGAAGGGTTGGTAGTTCAATTGGTGGAGTTGAGTGTGGCAAGTTTCGCGGGGTTGGGAGTTTTTGTAATTTTTGTGAGTCAGATGAAGTTGCCGGAAGTTGATATGTTTGTCGATCGCATTCGGGGACGTTTTCGCAAATAAATATCATAAATTTTCGGCAGATACAAGGAATCAACAAAAGCGCGATCGCCCTTAAACCCAAATCAACAATTATCCGCGTCCATCCGCGTATATCCGCCGACATCTGCGGTAAAAATTCCCGAGTAATTAAGTGAGCGATCTCTAGCTTTCCGACTGTACGATATAATGGTACGGTTTTCACGCTTCTATGACTAGCCCAGTGGGGGCGCAAGTCGATCGAATATTAGAAGCCATGAGCGAAGAAAACGAGTGTTCTGTGTTAATTGTTATTTATTTAATGATCCAGCGGAACGATATATAACACTTCTCAATCGGATGAAATACAGCAGACGGCTGTAGGGACTTAGGCCAAGCCCTGTCCCTACTGGACATCTGTACTTCACTCAAATGAGAAATGCTATAACAATTTTACATCCCGATTTATTTGAGTAACGTGATGGCTTATCATTTTAGATATAGCCAACAAATAGCAGTGCCATCTCTCTTAAAATCACTCTTTTTCAGTGGATTTACAGTGAAAATAATCCTTTTCAAATCAACCTTTTTAAGTGGATTTACGGAGCAAAACACTGTTAATTATCCCCTTTTAAGTGAATTTGCGGAACCGAAACACTCTTAAAGTCCTCCTTGGAAGGGTGATTTTGGGACACAGAAACTTGGATGTAAACGATAGATAAAAAGATTTCAGGAATGATGAATTTATTAACCGCGAACAAGCAAGTTATTTTCGTTGACTCCTCTGTACAGAATTATCAAAATCTGATAGACGGCGCAGATGCTAACGCCAAAATAGTCATTTTAGATGACAAAAGCAGCAGTATTGAGCAAATTACTAACGCCTTAGCAGCTCAAAAAGATATTGAAGCCGTACATATCCTTTCTCACGGCAGCGAAGGCAGTTTAAAACTCGGTACTGACGTACTCAATCAGAATAACCTAGAAAATTTCAGCGATCGGCTAAAACAGTGGGGAAATGCCCTAACAGAAAACGGAGATATCCTACTCTATGGATGCGAAGTAGCAAAAGGAGAAGCGGGCAAAAATTTCGTCAAGCGATTGAGTGAAATCACTGAGGCCAACATCGCCGCCTCAGCTAACCCTACCGGCAGCGCTGAATTAGGCGGAGACTGGGAATTAGAAGTAAAACTAGGGAATATAGAAACCCAACCCTTGAATGTTCCCAACTACAGCTACACCCTAGCACCAACAGGAGTGGCAGATAACAAAGGTATCCTCGTCAGTGGAGCACCAACTTCCACGCAGATCAATGTTTTAGCCAACGACACCGGCACCGGAAGGCTGAACGTCCAAAGCATCGTTACTGCCCCCACCAACGGCACAGCGAGTATTAATGACGCGATTTATGTGGGCGGCAGTTTCACCACCATCAGCGGTACTACACGCAATAGTATCGCTCGGTTGAATAGCGATGGGACGGTGGATAGCACCTTCAACCCGAATGCGAATAGTGATGTCTATGAGCTCGCCATAGACAGCAATGGCAACCTCATAGTGGGCGGCGATTTCACTGACATCGGCGGACAACCCCGCAACCGTATCGCCAAATTAGACCCCACAACTGGTCTTGCCGATGCTGCCTTCAACCCGAATGCGAATAGTTTTGTCAATGCGATCGCCATAGACAGCAGTGGCAACCCCGTAGTGGGCGGCACTTTCACCAACATCGGCGGACAACCCCGCAACCGTATCGCCAAATTAGACCCCACAACTGGTCTTGCCGATGCCACCTTCAACCCAAATGCGAATCTTGGTGTCTATGCGATCGCCATAGACAGCAGTGGCAACCCCATAGTGGGCGGCACTTTCACCAACATCGGCGGACAACCCCGCAACCGTATCGCCAAATTAGACCCCACAACTGGTCTTGCCAATGCTACCTTCAACCCAAATGCGAATGATTTGGTTGGTGCGATAGCCATAAACAGCAGTGGCAAACCCATAGTGGGTGACAATTTCACCAACATCGGCGGACAACCCCGCAACCGTATCGCCAAATTAGACCCCACAACTGGTCTTGCCCATGCTACCTTCAACCCAAATGCGAATAGTTTTGTTCAGGTGATCGCCATAGACAGCAGTGGCAACCCCATAGTGGGTGGTAATTTCACCAATATCGGCGGACAACCCCGCAACCGTATCGCCAAATTAGACCCCACAACTGGTCTTGCCGATGCCACCTTCAACCCGAATGCGGATAGTTATGTCAGAGAACTCGCCATAGACAGCAATGGCAACCCTATAGTAGGCGGCGATTTCAACAGCATCGGTGGACAACCTCGCAACCGTATCGCCAAATTAGACCCCACAACCGGTGTCGCTCATGCTACCTTTGACCCGAATGCGAATGGTGCTGTCTATGCGATCGCGATCGACCCCAAAAGAGACATACTCTACACCCCCAACGCCAACTTCAACGGCCTAGACACCTTTCAATACACCGCCACTGACGGCATCGTCTCCACCCCCACCACCGTCACCGTCCTCGTCAACGACTCCCCCGCCCTCGATAATTCCGGCACACCCACCCTCAACGCCCAAAACCAAAACGACAGCGCCAGCACAGGCACACTAATCTCCACCATCATCGCCAACCTCGGCGGCACAAAAATCACCGATCCCAACGCCAGCGCATCCCAAGGCATCGCCATCAGCGCCTTAGACACCGCTAACGGCACTTGGCAATACACTACCAACAGTGGCACAACCTGGACAAACGCCCCAGCCGTTTCTGCCACCAACGCCTTACTATTAGCTAGTGATGCTAATACAAAACTCCGGTTTGTTCCCAATACAGGTTACAGCGGTACTGTCGCCAACGCCATTACCTTTGCCGCCTGGGATCGAATAGTTGGAACCAATGGCACTACCGCTAACTACACCACAGACCAAACCAATAACACCACATCCAGCGTTTTCAGCAGCGTTACCGAAACCGCCAATATCACCGTTAACCCCGTCCCCACCATTACCAGCGTCAGTTCAGCCACCGCAGACGGGACTTACGGCATCGGCACAAACATCGATATCACCGTTCAATTCTCTGAAATAGTCAACGTCACGGGTACGCCGCAACTAAGTTTAGCAGGTGCAACACCCGTCGCCAGTTATCTTTCAGGAACAGGTAGCAACACCTTGACATTCCGGTACGCAGTAGCAGCAGGCGATAACAGCGCTGACTTAGACTATCTTTCCACAACTGCCTTATCTTTAAGCGGCGGTACTATTAAGAATGCTGCCACTGCTGATGCGATCTTAACCTTACCCACTCCCGGCGCGGCGAATTCTTTAGGTGCGAATAAGGCAATAGTAATAGATGGAATTGTCCCAACTGTTACCAGCGTCACCTCTACCACCGCCGACGGCAGTTACGGCACTTCTGGCAACATCAACCTCACCGTCAACTTCAGCGAAGCAGTTACCTTAGCAGGCGGTAACATGAGTGTCGCCTTAGACACAGGCGGCACTGTTACTATTGCACCTTTCACAGGCACATCTGCTGTGGGTACTTACACTCCAACAGCAGGACAAAACAGCACGGATCTCAACTCAACTGGGATCACCTTAGCAGTCGGTGCAACATTAAGAGATGCTGCGGTCAATAATGCAACTTTAACGATTCCTACGGGACAATCTTTAGCAGATAGCAAAGCCATAATTGTAGACACCGTTGTACCAACAGTCGCCCTAACATCAACATCCCCAACAACCACAAACGCACCATTTTTAGTCACAGCAACATTCAGTGAAAGCGTCACCGGATTTATAGCCAGCGACATTAATCTAACTAACAGTACGATTAGCGGTTTCACGGGTAGCGGAACAACTTATACTTTTACAGTTACACCAACTGCTACTGGTAATGTCACCGTTGATATTCCCGCAGCCCAAGCCACAGATACAGCAGGTAACAACAATACCGCAGCCACGCAATTAACTCGCACTGCCGATATTACCGCACCCACAGTCGCCCTAACATCAACTTCACCAACAACCACAAACGCACCATTTTTAGTCACAGCAACATTCAGCGAAACCGTCACAGGATTTACCGACACTGACGTGACTGTTGCTAACGGCACTGTTAGTGGATTTACAGGTACTGGTACAACTTATAATTTCACCGTTACACCAACTGCTACTGGTAATGTCACCGTAGATATTCCCGCAGCCCAAGCCACAGATACCGCTGGTAACAACAATACCGCAGCCACGCAACTGACTCGCACTGCCGATATCACCGCACCAACAGTAGCCCTAACATCAACATCCCCAACCACCACAAACGCACCATTTTTAGTAACAGCAACATTCAGCGAAACCGTCACAGGATTTACCGACACTGACGTGACTGTTGCTAACGGCACTGTTAGTGGATTTACAGGTACTGGTACAACTTATAATTTCACCGTTACACCAACTGCTACTGGTAATGTCACCGTTGATATTCCCGCAGCCCAAGCCACAGATACAGCAGGTAATAACAATACCGCAGCCACGCAACTGACTCGCACTGCTAATATCACCACACCTGACATCACCCCACCCACAGTTGCCTTAACATCAACTTCAACACCAACAGTAACTGGTTTATTTAGCGTTACTGCTACCTTTAATGAAGATGTCACCGGGTTTGATAATACTGATATCACCGTAGCCAATGCGAATGTCAGTAACTTTGTGAAAGTTGATGCCAAAACTTACACCTTTGATGTCACTCCCGCTGCTACTGGTAATGTCACCGTTGATATTCCCGCAGCCCAAGCCACAGATACAGCAGGTAATAACAATACCGCAGCCACGCAACTGACTCGCACTGCTAATATCACCACACCTATTGTTGATGTCACTCCACCTACGGCTAACTTGGCAGCAATTGCTGACATTACTACAGCCGACGGTACAAGTCAGACATTGACAGTTACTTTCAGTGATAGTAATGGAATTGATGTTACCAGTTTAGATAATTCCGATCTTGTTGTAAATTGGTCAGGTGGTGCTATTCCTGCACAATTTGTCAGTGTCGATACTAATAGTAATGGTACGCCTCGGACAGCAAGTTATTCGTTGACTCCGCCAGGGGGAAGTTGGGATAGTGCTGATAATGGAACTTACACTGTTAATCTGCAAGCAAGTCAGGTTAAAGATGCACTTGGAAATCAGGCTGTTGCTGCTAGTTTAGGAACTTTTAACGTTAATGTTGCGGTAACAACACCAACTCCTGCACCTGTAACAACACCAACTCCTGCACCTGTAACAACACCAACTCCTGCACCTGTAACAACACCAACTCCTGCACCTGTAACAACACCAACTCCTGCACCTGTAACAACACCAACTCCTGTACCTGTAACAACACCAACTCCTGCACCTGTAACAACACCAACTCCTGCACCTGTAACAACACCAACTCCCGCACCTGTAACAACACCAACTCCTGCACCAACACCAACTCCTGCACCATTCGTAACGCCAATACCAACACCAATACCAACTCCTGTACCATTCGTAACGCCAACACCCGCACCAACACCAACACCTCCGGAAACGCCCACACCCACGCCAACAATAGCGGTAACGCCCACACCAATAACTAATAACATCCCCAACAATGACTGCATCTGCGATGACATTGACTATCCCAATTTAAACCAACCGAATTCAGTTGAAAACACCATACTCGGTGTACCGGGCATTCAAATAGGCACTGCCGAAAATGATGAATTTCTCGGCAGCAACACGGGCAATATATTCGATGCCAAATCCGGGGATGACAACTTATATGGTGGCGATAGCAGCGACATCCTCAACGGCAACAAAGGCAATGATTTTATCAGCGGTGGCACAGGTGATGACATCTTATTTGGAGATGAAAATAATGACATTGTTCTTGGCAACTTGGGCAACGATTTAATCTTTGGAGGCAAAGGTAATGATGACCTAAATAGCCGCGAAGGTGACGACATCGTTTATGGGAACAGAAATGATGATTTCATCGACGGCGGTAAGGGTGATGACAGCTTATTTGGAGGCAAAGGTGATGACATAATCCTGGGCAGTGAGGGAGATGATTACTTGTTAGGAAACGAGGGTTCGGATACCATCTGTGGGGGTGAAGGTAATGATTTCATTAGCGGTAATGAAGGCGCAGATATCTTGGGAGGCTGTGAAGGAAATGATACTCTTTACGGCGGGGAAGATAACGATACTCTCCTGGGGGGAAAAGGCTCTGATATTCTTTACGGAGATTTGGGAAATGATAGTTTGATTGGCGGTAGCGGCAATGATATCTTTGTCTTAAATGCAGGTCAAGGATTTGATGTTATCGCTGATTTTACCGCAGGTCAAGATTCGATCGCACTAAGCGGAGGTTTGAGCTTTAGCCAGTTAGCAATAACTCAAAATACTCAAGGTACAATTATCAAAAATGCCTTGACAGGAGAAGAGTTAGGTGTGATGATTGGAGTGAGTGCCAATTCACTGACAGCGGCTAACTTCATGCTGGTTTAGGGAAGAATGAAAAGTGCGATCGCCCATTAAATCCACAAAGGGCGATCGCACTTAAATCCAAATCAACAATTGATATCACATCTTCCGCTGAAATTCCTCCAAAACATCCATCAACTTAACTTGACACTGCATCGGAATCAAATCGGCCAGCGGTACTTCTCGCTTGCCGCCGCCCAACTTGATGGAAATTCCTTGCAAAACTCCTTCAACTTTGTCAGTATCTAAATTGCCCTTTTCCAGCATTGAATAAAGTTGTTGGGCAACCACCGTATGCAGGTGGGCATCGCGGAGATACAAATGCCACTTGGCAATGTCAATGTAGACATTTTCGCCGATTTCGGCTGCTAAGGATTCGATCGCCTGAGTAGTATTAGCCATATAAAAAGCAGAACGTTATTGGTGATCCGTCAAAAAAAGTTAACCGATCGCCGACAACTGCCTTCAGCCAGAATCTTTGGTGACGGGCGCATAATCGGCGATCGCAAAAATGAAAATCGCGTGGGCCAAAACTACTAGAGCCCATCCACCCGTTACCGAAATTGCCCAAGGCCAATCAGCCTTTTGCAAATTGTGAACAAACCACAAAACAGAATTGGTAGCAGAAAAAAGACCGACATGGATAGCAAAATTCATCCGGTCATCTAAACGGCGGTACTCTGGATCGTTGCGATCGGGTTTGCGGGGCCAACGAGGAGGCATAGTTTTTCACATGATATTAGTAGTTCTGTGCCTATTTTAATCTTAAGCGCAGCTTTTTTAATTCTGCATCCCTCTCAAGAGTGGAAACTTACGCATCTAAATTTTCATAATCCCCTGATTTGCCACCGCTTTTGCTTACCAGACGAATCGATTCAATGGCGATCGACTTGGACAAGGCCTTCGCCATATCGTACAAAGTCAGCGCCGCCACCGAAACCGCCGTCAGCGCCTCCATTTCCACCCCAGTTTCCGCCTTAATCTTCACCGTCGCCCGAATTTGATACCCCGGCAACCCAGCATCCGGTATCACCTGCACCTCAACGCTACTCAAGGGCAGAGGGTGACACAGAGGAATCAAATGCGCCGTCTGCTTAGCCGCCATAATCCCAGCCAGCCTCGCAGTGCCCAACACATCCCCTTTCGGCGCATTCCCCGCTTCAATGGCAGCAAACGTCTCCGCCGACATCCGCACCCGCCCCGCGGCTACAGCTTGCCGCACAGTTGCCACTTTCGCCGAAACGTCCACCATTTGGGCTTCCCCGCTGTTGTCGAGGTGAGTTAGCTGCGGGCGATCGGGCAATTTAGAAATATTTTGAGAAAGGTCTTGCATTATTTTGGTAATGGTGTTACTGTTAGATTCTGTGAGAAAAGAAGTTAATCAATTTTAGATTAAATCTAAACTCGACAGGGGCTTGTAGCTTAGTTGGATAGAGTGCATGGCTACGAACCATGAGGTCGGGGGTTCGAATCCCTCCAAGCCCATTTTAAATCGATAAATCCTCGTAGGGAAACTCCTAGGGACACGGCAATGCCGTGTCCCTACAATTAATTGCGGTAGGGAAACGGCATTGCCGTGTCCTCCTCACTATCCATTATTTTGCGGTAGGGAAACGGCATTGCCGTGTCCTGAGTTGCTATCATTCCGGTGCAACCGGAATTGATACCAAAGCATAAACATCTTTGCCTCTACCGATCGCAAATTGCAGCGAATGAGACAAACTCTTGCTAGACAAAGTAACAAAAATCAGGAAAGCTAACACACTGACAGCAGCCGCCAAACCAAACATATTTCTGTAGCCGACTTGTTCAGCAGCAAAGCCTAAAATCGGGCCAGCCAGCGCAATTCCCAAATCAAACCCGCCAATACAAAGCGAAAACAATCGGCCCCTTTCTTGAGGTTCGCACCTGTCCGACATCAGCGTCACCATCATCGGCATCACAGTACCGCCCGCCACACCTTCAAACAAAGCTGCCAGCAAAAAAGCATTGCTGTTGTTAGCAAAATACAACAATAACATCGACACGGAATAACAGATCAAGCCCGCAGAAATAAACAAACCGCGCCCGTATTTATCCGAAGCCCGCCCCGTCAACAACCGCACACCGAAACTAGCCACAGCCCCCGTAGAATAAAATAATCCCGGATTCAAATTAACCTTAGTTTCCTGGAGAAACAAAGGCATAAAAGTGCTCAAAGTTCCGAACACCAAACCAACCAACAATAACACCAAAGCCGGAATCCGCACCCTGGGATTCCACAACATTTGCCAGTATTTTTGGCGGTTTTTTTCCTCAAATAGCGAATCGGATTTTGTTAACTCAGCAAAATTAGGTTCGGCAATTTTGGTAGTCAGAAATACACCAATTGTAGCTAAAGCCGCCGACATCGCAAACAAAAAAGGATAGCCGAGCCCAGCTTGCACAAAGCCGCCAATCGCCGGGCCAAAGGCCAAACCGATAGGAGTTACCAAACTCATGTAACCGATTAATTCCCCCCGCTTTCCTGGGGGCGACAAATCTGTCACCAAAGCGCTGTAAGCTGTGGTAAAAGCGGCGATGCTAATGCCATGAAAAGCCCTGATACATAACAGTAAGGGGATAGATTTAGCGAACAGGTAGGTTATGGGGGCAACGGCAGCCACTGACACCCCTAGCAGCAAAACTTGTTTTCGCCCCCTGCTGTCGGCTATTTTTCCCAACTGCGGCCTCGACAGCAAAAGCCCGATCGCAAATGCACCCATCACAAAGCCAATTTGCTGTTTTGTACCGCCCACAGATTGAACGTATAGTGGCAAAGTTGGCAGCAGCGAAGCCAAACTCGACCAGAATAGCAAGCCTGCGGCAAATAAAGTCAGCAAGCCGCGTTTGCGTTGGGGCTCGATGTCCCTAAAAATATTCAAGATGCGAATTCCCTTTAAATTTTCTGAGTGCGCTCAAGCTGAGGTCAAGTGTATCTATCATTGTGTTGCAATTTCTTAATATTTGCAACTGAAAAAGTTGATATTCTACTCACAGTCAACAGTCAACAGTCAACAGTCAACAGTCAACAGTCAACAGTCAACAGTCTACCAATTAACCTCTGCCCTTTCCTCTATCACCCGCTGATAAACCCACTCGGTTTCCATCGCCAACTTCGGCCAACTAAACCGGCGTTCCAAATCCTCATAAGCATTGTCAACCAACCACCGCCCGTAACCAGGATTTTTCAGCACTTCCAAAATTCCCCAAGCCAAAGAATCCCGATTATTTGCTTTAGTAACAACGCCAGTTTTAGTATGCTGCACAACTTCCGGTAAGCCGCCCGTATCGGAAACTACCACCGGCACCCTGGCTGCAAAACTTTCTAACGCTACAATCCCAAAAGGTTCGTAAAGACTGGGGAAAACCGCGCAGTCAGCTACCGTCTGGAATTTGTCGAGATGTTCCTCAAACATGAAGCCGGTAAAATAACACTTATGCCAAATTCCTAAATCCCAAGCCTGATGTTTTAGATAGTCTGTATTGCCGCCGCCAATAATTACAATTTTAGCTTTTCCCCCCATTTCCCAAATTACTTTAGGTGCAGCATTCAAAAATACAGAAATACCTTTCTCATAGCTAATTCTTCCTACATAATAAACAATTTTTTCATCGTCTGCTGCAAATTGACGGCGGAAGTTTATCGCGTCAGATTCGTGCAGCCTGGGTTTTTTTTCGGCTCTAATTCCGTTATAAATTACCTCTATTTTGTTCCACGGAGTCGAGAGTACCCGTTCGGCTTCCCGCCGCATATAGTCGCTGCAAACAATTACCCGCCAAGCGTTGTAAGCGAGGTTGTTTTCCTTGGTGTTAATGTAGCGCTGTCCGTCGTTGTGGATGCCGTTGAAGCGCCCGTATTCGGTGGCGTGGATGGTGGCAATTAGCGGGATTTTAAAGGTATGCTTGAGGGCGATCGCCGCATCTCCCACTAACCAGTCGTGAGCGTGGATCAGATCGAAGGAGCCTTCTTCTAGTATCAGTTTGCCACCAAGGTGGCCCATGCTTTGGTTGAGGTTGGCCACCCAGTGAAAAAAGTCCGTGGCCTGTCCCACTACCACCCGATGCACCTGTATTCCTTCTACCACTTCATACATCGGCGCGTGTCCGAACTCTACAGTAATTAGGTGAATCGAGTGGCCTAGCTTCACCAATTCTGGATACAGTTCCGATACGTGGCGAGCGATGCCGCCTACTATTCTGGGAGGAAATTCCCACGCCAATACCAAAATTTTCATATTTCTGTGCTCCCAAGAATTTATATATCTTAATGTTGATTCTTGACTATTTTAGTGTATAATTCAAAACCTAATTTTTGGGATGGTGCAAATTTATGCCCGAAGGCTGACAGTATGAAAAATTATGCAGAAACCGGGTGTTTGCAGGAATTGCTCGATCGCCCGCTTGCTGCCTCCAAAACCCGGTTTCTGCAATAGTTGGGCTGCGCCAGTTTCGCGCGATCGGGCTTACCCTTGCTTCAAAATCGGTTCTAATTCGCGGCGAAAACTCATCCAAGCAGCCGCCGATGCAGAGTTGGAAGCAGCACCCTTACGCATCAAAATCGCGCCGTCTTCAAAGCCAACTATTCCGTATTCTCCTGATTTGGACATTCGATCGATCTGCGGGACGATCGCCTGCAACTGTCCCCGTTCCCGCCGAAACGCAGCCTGATACTGCTGTAACTGCCACATATCGGCAATTACGTATTCCATCTTCACCGCTTTCCCCGCATCATTACGCAGTTCAAACATCGGAAACCTGAGAATTTCGCGGCGGCTTGACAAAATCGGCACAATACTATTCGTTGCGGCCACGCTAGCATCCGCAGGAATTTGAGCCAAAAGTGGCCGGACTTGAGAAACGTGCTGCCACTGTCGGATCAAAGGAACCTGCACCCAAGGGGCGATCGCATCGGGTAAAATCCAAGAAAAAGTCCGATTTGGGTTAGACGTGAAGGTAAAAAATAGCGACAAGCAAATGCAAAACCCCCAAAAGCGGCGAAACTTTGAAGACGAAGGAAAAGGCAAAACTGCTGAAGGAAAACGCAAAATTGTTTGTTCTCCCCTCTTAATTTTATCCTCTTCCTTTTGGCGATCGGCCCACCACAAAATCGCCCCGTAAAACAGCCCTGGAACCACAGTCATCGCATAGCGAATATTAATCGCCAGCACAGACTCTCCTTTCGCTAAAAATAGCTTCAGCAGCGGAAATCCAGCGATCGTCCAAGACGCAGGCGCGAAGGCCGGAACCAAAGCTAACGGCAACCACTGACCGAGCAGGTATTTAATTTTACCAAAGAACGGCGTAAATAACGCAGCCGCCAACCTGCCGGGATTGCTAACCATTCCCCAAAGAATTTCTAGCGTCGAAGCTTCATCTCCATCGGCATATTGACCGAAGCGTTCGATCATAAACCGCTGGGAGATGTCCGCAGAAAACAAAGGCATAATTAGATTCGTCAGGACGATCGTATAACCAAAACTGAGAATGCAGACAGCCAAACCAGTCCGAGGGTAGCGCCGGCTCAAAATCATGTAAGCCCCCACGCCAAACAAAACAATTCCCGAATCTTCTCGCACAGCCAAAATTAAAGTGGCCAGAACCCCAAACAATGGCCACCAGCGCTTCTCCATCGCCAGCAGCAAGCTAAAAACATAAAGCGGAATTTGACAAACATCATGAAAATTGCCCAAAGTCGGGCCGATCACCGCGTTAGCGCAATAATAGCTCAACACAATTGCCGCCGACAGCCGCGGTTCTAGATAGTGTCTGGCGAGAACCCAGAGCACTAAACCAGCCGCCGTAACTAAAGTCACCTGCAACACCGTCAAAGTGACAGGCGAGGGAAACAAGGAGTAAATAGGCAGCCACAGCATCAGTGCCGGGGTGAAATGCTGCCCCAACCGGTAATAGGATACCGACGGGAGCTCATTTTGGTGAACCACATTAGTGGACAAAGCCGAAGACAGGGAACTCTCAAACAAGTTACCCCGAGTGCCGTTCCAAAAAAGTTGATTGAAAATGCCTTGGTCGTAAGTAGCGTAAAAGTTGTAGTAGCGGTGCAGCGTCAGCAACAGGCACAGCACAAAAAAAGCCGCCGCCACTTTCACGACTACCTGCAGCGACTCATTTTTCTTCCATCTCAAAAATGTCATTGGCCCGCCGTAATGAAATCATCGGACATTAGCATAAATCTAAAGCAAGTATTAAATTAAAGTAGAAGTGAAATAACTCGGCTCGGCAATGGTCAATTATTTTCACCCGATCGAAAAAGTCAACAGCGTCAATCCCGCACCAGGCACCGGCGACACCGACAGTTCTCCCGAACTGCCGGCCAATCCCGCACCGCTTTTACAGCTTTTGCTGTTCGTAGACAAGCGTTCCTCTTCTAGGGAACAGACCAGACACATCCGCAAGTTCCTACAGGATTTGAAGGCAGAGTGCGACTTCGATCTTCAAATCGTCGATGTAGGAGAACAGCCGGATTTAGCCGAACACTTTAAACTTGTAGCTAGTCCCTCCCTGCTCAAAATTCATCCAGAGCCCCGACAAACTCTCGCCGGCACCAATCTGATCGCCCAACTCAAACAGTGCTGGCCCCGCTGGAAGCGTGCTGTAGAAGAATACGCCGCCCAGCAGCAGTCTGCCCCAGCTCTGACGGCAGCAGCTCTGGCAGACCCAAAACCAATTTATTCGGTTGCTGGCGCTACTGAGCTGGTGCAACTTGCGGATGAAGTTTTTCGGCTAAAACAGGAAAAAGAACACCTCCAAGAGCAGTTGCAGTTGAAAGACCGGATTATTGCGATGCTGGCTCACGACTTGCGGAATCCTTTGACGGCGGCATCTTTGGCTTTGGAGACTTTGGAGTCAACTCAGAAGGTGAAAGAGGGGGAAAAGTCGCGTTTGACACCGGCTCTGGGGGCTTATTTGATGAAACAAGCCCGCAGCCAAATCCGAATTGTCGATCGAATGATTACAGATATCCTCGAAGCGGCCAGGGGCACAAACGCTCAACTTCACATCCAAGCAAAAAAAATTGAACTGGGAGCGATTTGTCAAGATGTAATCCTGGAATTTCAAGATAAATTTCAGGCGAAAAATCTGAAATTAGAAATAGACATTCCCGCAGATTTGCCCTTAGTTTATGCCGATCCCGATCGCATGAAACAAGTGATTGCTAACCTGCTAGACAACGCCAGCAAGTACACCCCAGAGGAAGGAACTGTTAGTATTTCTATGCTCCACCGCACTGCTTACAAGGTTCAAGTGAGCATTTGTAACAGCGGCCCTGGTATTCCTCAAGAAGATTGTGCAAGCATTTTTGAAGACAGCTTTCGCTTGCAGCGAGATAAATCAAAATACGGTTACGGCATTGGGCTGTCTCTTTGTCAAGGTATTATCCGCGCCCATTACGGTCAAATTTGGGTAGACTCTGTACCCGATCGAGGCACTTGTTTTCACTTTACTCTGCCTCTTCAAAAATAACTGTCAGTAATAACTGTCAGTTGCGGTTCCCTGAACCCTTCGACTACGCTCAGGATAAACTCCGTCGAAGTGTCAATTCTCAGGGACACGGCAGTGCCGTGTCCCTACGGGGATATTGAATGTACCTCATAAACCTGTAATCTGTTGTATTATGTGCGATCCGAAAGATGGTAGGGAGGTTTTGTGGAAATATCGATCGGAAAAGGCGTCGGTAGCATCCAATTTGGACAAGATGAACAACAGATAATTAATCAATTGGGTAAACCAGATAAAGTATATGAATTAGAAGGATCGAAGCGCCTACAGTATTTTGATTTGCAAATAGCAGTCGCGATTGAATGCGAACACGAAAACAAATTTGGTTGGGTAGAAGTTAAAAATCCAGATGCCTTGCTCTTCGGTCAAAAATTAATTGGTGAATGTGTAGAAAAAGTATTATCTGTTATTTCGGCTGCGATTGCCGACACACCAGAATATGAGGATTATGGAAGTCTCGAAACTTATTTCTATGAAAACCAGTAGTTGGAGTTGCAATTTGAATTGAATCGACTTCGATCGATTAATATTGGCGTTTTATTTATTGATAATAATACTCCCAATTTGCCGTAGTTTTTTGGTTCTATCGCTCTCACTATGAATAACTTTTGCTGTGATATTTGGCGCAAATATTTAAGTAAAAACGCGACTTATATAGCTAAGAGCGCTCCTTAAGCAAAGCAGCAATAATCTGTGCGTTTGCCTTGGGAAAAGTAAATTGGTCAATTTCGTCGAGTGACACCCAGCGAATTTCATCGCACTCGATCGTTTGCGGTTCCCCGCTGACGTGGCGGCAGTGGTGTACGTAGAGCCTAACTGTAAATTTAGTGTAGTCGTGGTCAATTGTAATCAGGCGATCGCCCACTTCGACGACAATTCCCAACTCTTCCATAATTTCCCGTTGTATGCAAGCTTCGATCGTTTCCCCAGGCTCTATTTTACCGCCCGGAAACTCCCAAAAACCCCCGTGTAGTCCGTGTTGTCGGCGCTTGTCAATCAAAATTTGTTGTCGGTCATTCCAGATCGCAGCAACGCCGATAACTTTGTGGGGCACAGGAGAAAGAGACATAGTTATTGGTTATTGGTTATTGGTTCTTGGTTATTGGTTATTGGTTATTGGTTATTGGTTCTTGGTTCTTGGTTATTAATATTACGCCAAATCAGGAGACGACATTTCTGTATCCCTACAATATTATTGGGGTACGGATACAGAAATGCCGTCTCCTCCGTTGCTATCATTTCGCTCGTGCAACCGGAATTGATATGACAACTCACAACTGCCAACTACCAACTGCCAACTAACAATAGCCCCCCATCTTCCGAGGGGGGCTTGACATTTGCAGAGCTTAAATGTTAGTAACCGACTAATCTTCCGAGCCGTGTCTCTCACTGGCTTGTATCGACTTTTCAAAAGTCATGCGCTGTTCGGCATTTTTGAGAAAATAACCGCTAATCATTGCCGAGGCGAGCAATCTACCCAAATGTTCGCGACTGGTAGTCACTGTCACCCCGAAGTGTTCCGAAGGCAAATTTCCCAAGAGTCCGACAATATTTCGCTCCATTACTTGAAACACTTCATGAGAAGTCGGTTTAGACAACTGAGAAACAGTGTCGGGAGCCATTGACTGCACGTATTGCCATAATAAATTGGCATTTTCTCCGTCTTCTTCAAAAAATTCTGGGGATTTATTAGATGAATTACTCACGAGTACCTCCGTTTCAGAGACAGCTTATTATTTGAGATGCGGGCAGTTAAATTAAATAACCCTTACCTTATCCGATCGCTGTTGATCTTTATTACTAAGTAATTACTAATGTAGCAGGACAGTCGGCACAACCAAGTGGGTACAACCGAATTAAAGGCGACGGTTTTTACGATTTTTAGATGGGGAATTGGCGATCTGGTGCGTCCGGATCGCCTCGATCCCCAATCTAGCTAGCTGGCTAGATAATCGTTGATATCTTGCTTGCGCTTGCGGAGTTTGGTCAAGGCTTCCCGTTCGATTTGCCGCACCCGTTCCCGACTGATGTTGAGACGATCGCCTATTTTTGCCAAAGTTAAGGTTTGACCGTCTTCTAAACCGAACCGCAAGGCGAGGACTTCTCGCTGTTGCTGAGTCAGTTCCGCCATCAGGTGATCTAGGTCAGTCCGCAGGGAAGATTGCAGGGCAAAATCTTCTGGGGTAGTACCGGTATCTTCCAACAAATCGCCCAACTCTGTATCTTGATTGTCTCCCACGCGCAAGTCTAGGGAAAGCGGGAGGCGCGCGCGATCGAGATATTCGCGAATTTGCTTGGGAGTCAAATCTAACTCAGCAGCCAATTCAGCAGGAGTAGCCGCGCGGCCGAGCTGTTGAGCTAGCTGGCGCTGAGCTTTTTTAATTTTGTTGAGTTTTTCGGTAATGTGGATCGGCAGGCGGATGGTGCGACCTTTTTCGGCGATCGCCCGCGTAATTGCCTGACGAATCCACCAATAAGCATAAGTTGAAAATCTGTAGCCCTTTGTCGGGTCAAATTTTTCGACTCCCCGCTGCATCCCGATCGTCCCTTCCTGAATGAGGTCGAGTAAATCTACGTTGCGCTTGATATATTTTTTGGCGACAGACACTACCAGGCGGAGATTTGCTTCCACCATTTGGCGCTTGGCCCTTTCGCCGTGGTCGATCGTCCGCTGCAACTGTGCCTCAGACAGCCCGACTGCCTGTGCCCATTCAGCCGCCGTCGGGTCGCGGCCTAACTCTTCGGCTAAAATCTTTTTCTCCTGATGCAGTGCGGCCGATCGCTGTACCTGTTTCCCGTAGAGTATTTCTTGCTCATGGGTCAACAGGGGAACGCGGCCGATTTCCCGCAAGTAAGCACGAACAGAATCTGTATCTGAGGACTTAAGAGTTTTCATGAGCTTTTCCCGCTGAGGATCTTTGCCTATAAAGGTTTGCGGTAGTCGCAAACCTTTAGTTTTAGTTGAGAAGGAAAGCGGGCGGGGATTTGCGCTTTCCTTCCATTTAAAGAGGCTTCGTTTTATGGTAGCTAGCTGCTACTCCCACTCAGCACCATCTCAGGTTAGGTTTTGGTTGGGGGGTGCAAAATACTACTTGTGTTAAGAATCTTAACATTTGTGAGAGCGGTTAGCTACATTTCTTTACATTTATTTCATGCAAGGCTGCACTGTATAGGTTTGAGAGTACCCGCAAACTAATTTTAGAGTTGCATCGTGTTAAACAAAATCAGCCAAATCTCAGAGGGGGAGATGGGGAGATGGGAGA
>NZ_JADEWT010000209.1 GCF_015207505.1 Tychonema sp. LEGE 06208 | reverse complement strand
GGCATAGGGCATTGGGCATACCTCACTTTTTTGAGAAAGGCTATATGGTGGATTTTAATTAAAGATTGTTGGTAAACCCGCCCCTACAGAATTATGGTTAACTTAGCTACTAAACAAAATAATTAAACATCTAAAGTCAAATGGTCGAATTAACTCAAAATTGGCAAAATCAACCCATAGCCAAACCCCCAGATTGGCTAATCCAAGCTGTCAAAAAACACGCGCCAGGACTCCCCGGAAATTATGCGGCGGCACTTCTCTGGCACAGAGGGATTGACAATCCAGAACAAATCCCTGGTTTTCTAAATCCCCAACTTTACCAACCAGCAAGTCCCTTTGAATTCGGACTAGAAATGAACTGGGCGATGGCACGAATTCAGCAAGCAATAAATAGCAACGAAAAAGTCGCAATCTGGGGAGATTTCGATGCCGATGGCATAACTTCAACCTCGGTACTTTGGGACGGACTGGGAGAGTTTTTTGCTCAAAATGACCAATTAACTTATTACATTCCCAACCGTTTAACTGAATCTCACGGACTCAATATCCCCGGCATAGATAAATTACATGAATCTGGAATTAGCTTAATTATTACCTGCGATACCGGCAGTACAAATATTGCTGAAATCGAATATGCTACTAGCTTAAATATCGATACAATTATCACGGATCATCATACATTACCGGACGATCGCCCGCCAGCGACAGCAATCATCAATCCCCGCTACTTTCCGGCCAACCACCAACTGTTTAACCTGTCTGGCGTTGCGGTAGCTTACAAATTAATCGAAGCATTATATCACACATTGCCGGATATTCCGCAGCGCCCGCTCACAGATTTATTGGAGTTAGTGGCGATCGGCTTAATTGCCGATTTAGTCCAACTTACAGGAGACAGCCGCTATTTAGCACAAATCGGCATAGAACAACTGCAAAAACAAATCAAAAATCCCACCCGTCCGGGAGTTGCAAAATTGCTCGATTTGTGCAAAAGAACGGGCGATCGCCCAACCGACATTTCCTTCGGTATCGGCCCTAGAATCAACGCCGTCAGCCGCATTCAAGGCGACGCCAAATTCTGCGTAGAACTCCTCACCAGCCGCGACAAAAAACGCTGCGAAGAACTAGCAAATTTAACCGAAATTGCCAACACCAGACGCAAATCTTTACAGAAAGATGTTGCCAAAGATGCAGCCGAAAAACTCGCCAAACTCGACCTTTCAACTACTAGCGTTATTGTCCTCAGCGACCCCCAATGGCCCGTAGGAGTATTAGGATTAGTCGCAGGACAAATCGCCCAAGAATACGGCCGACCCGTCATTTTATTCTGCACAGAAGGAAGCGAAAAAATTAACCCCAGTCTTGCGAAAATACAAGTAATTGATTCTTTAAACCCGGATTTGGCAACACTTTCTCCATCCCAAATCCTAAATTCCAAATCCCCAATAGCCAGAGGTTCGGCGCGTTCCGCCAATCAAATCGACCTTTACCAATTAGTCAAAGACCAAGCACATTTATTGGACAGATTCGGCGGTCATCCCTTCGCCGCCGGATTGAGTCTCCCCGTTGAAAATATCCCTATATTTACCGATGCCGTAAATCAACAACTCCGACAACAATACAGCACAGATAGTTTAACAGCAGCCCCCGTTCAAGCAGATTTAAAAATTACTGTAGCCGAGTTAGGGAAAGAGTTATTTCAAGAACTCAAATTGCTCGAACCCTGCGGTATGGGCAACCCAGCACCAAAATTGCTGGTGGAAAACTGCTGGTTTCAGAATATCAAGAATAAGAATATTCAAGATTTAAAAGGAAACCAAGTAAAGTATATCAAAACTTCTTTTGAAGTTTGGGATGAATCTAGCGATAGAGGATTTCCCGGCATTTGGTGGGGACACTACCGAGACGAAGTTCCCCAAGGGCGGTGCGATGCAACTGTCGAACTTGATTTCAATACTTACACGTCGGACTATGAAGTGCGGTTGATTTCTGTGCAGGAATCCAGGGAGGAGAAACAAGTTAATCCCCAGACAAAAATAGATTGGATTGTAGACTGGCGGAATAGAAATAACGATGAAGAGTTGTTAGCAGCTAGCAGAAACTTAGGATCTCAAATGCTGGCAGAAAATCCCGACTATTTGGAAATAGCCGATCGCGAAAACTCAATTATCCTCAAAGAATGTCCAGCAAGCTGGGACGAACTGCGGATCTGGTTTCGGAAAGCGCAGCAGACTAAGCAAAAACTGGCGATCGCCTACAGTTTACCCCCACCATTGCCCCCACAGCAAATCTGCCAACAGCTTATCGGCATCGCCAAATACCTCAGCCGCACCAACAAACCAGTCACCAGACACCAACTAACCCAAAAACTAGGCATCGGCGACACAGCCCTGCGATGGGGGTTCACAACCCTAAAAAATCTTGGTTTCCAAGTCAATTATCGCGATCGAGCTTTTCACATCACCAGACAACCGGAAACTGCAGAAAAGGGAGAGAAAATCTCCAAAGCCTTATTTTCTAGTCCCTCAACCCAATTCGACGAGCCCAATTTTCCGCCAGCAGTCGGTTTTGTAGCGCAATTCCTAGCAGCAGTCTCCGAAGAACAATTCCGCAGGAAATATTTTTGTGAAGTACCCCTTTCCACCATTGTGTCGATCGCCCGAGAAACCGTTGTCCAAGAAGATTATACAGAAAATTTCTTTTAACCTAATCTTTGCAACCCTTGTTAAACAGGGGCCTGACGGGGTGACAACCCCGTTAAAACATAGACTCAATCAAGGACATAGCTCTCATACCCTTCTGAAAAAATGGCAATTTATTAGGTCTTATTTTCATTAATTCAACAACTATTTCCTGACAATATT
>NZ_JADEWT010000208.1 GCF_015207505.1 Tychonema sp. LEGE 06208 | reverse complement strand
GTTATTGGTTATTGGTTATTGGTTATTGGTTATTGGTTATTGGTTATTGGTTATTGGTTATTGGTTATTGGTTATTGGTTATTGGTTATTGGTTATTGGTTATTGGTTATTGGTTATTGGTTATTGGTTATTGGTTATTGGTTATTGGTTATTGGTTGCGAATTACCAATTTCTACTTCTCAATTCCCAATAACAACTAACAAATAACAACTAACAAATAACAACTAACAAATAACAAATAACAACTAACAAATAACAAATAACAACTAACAGTCAACAATCAACAATCAACAATCAACAATCAACAGTCAACAGTCAACAGTCAACCGAGAGTTAACTTCTTAATTTTTCAGGCGAAAGAGCGATCGCCACCAAATCTTCTATTTTCTTAAGATTCGGATCGCCAGCTAAATAACCAATACCTCGATGCAAGTGCAGGCGAAATTGTTTAGCTAGAGTTTCCTTGGACGTGCCCAAATTATCTTGGTGACACCGCTGCTTGAGGGCAATTATCAGGATATCCGCCATGTCGCCGCCAAAAACATCCCAGCTTAGTTCGACGTTGCTGTCGCTCTTAATTGGCACTGGGGATGGTATGCTGGGCTCGGCGAGCGATCGGCAAAACCCCCACCTGCACAGCACGTTCCAGCGATCGATTTTAGTCGATCGTTTGAGTTTTGACAGTTGGTCTTTGGCTGTTTGAGATAAAAGGATGCGATCGACTGGTGGTTCCATAGGTTGAGAGTGTTTTGATATTTTGTAAAGAGTGTTAATATTTGGGAGGCTCAGCCTCTAAATTTACGTTTTTTGACAGAGTTGAAAAACTAAAAGTAACAATTTTTTACACGGCGCGGACTTGATATATTCAGCGTTTTTTGGTATTCTGATTGTAATAGGATATATCCTAATATAATGGGATGGTGGCAAAAATAAAATTTTCGCAACCATCCCATTATGATATATATAGTACCGCAACTCCCAGGCCAAAGTCAAGGGGGTTGCGGAAAATTTTGGCGCGATTTTTTAGTCCCAAAAATAACCGGGTTCGACGGTGGTTTGGCGTTTAGCTGAGTCGTAGTTGAGGAGGTAGCTGCGGGCGATCGCCTCTAATTCTTGCAGCTTATCATATTCTACTTTGCGAATCTCCGTGTCCGTAGAAAGCAGGATGACTTGGTGGCTGGCTGAGGGGAAATAGCGTTCGACTAGGTTGTTTCTGTGGGAGGAGTCGAGGCGGCCCAGGGGAGTGTCGATCGCGACTGGTAACTGTCTCCCGGATACTCTGGCTAATCCCCACAAAAAGGCGATCGCCAGCAGTTGTTTTTCACCGGCAGAAAGTCGGTGTTTCGGTACAGGTTTACCTTCTGGATCGTAAATCGAGAGGCTAAATGTGTCAGTGTCGATCGCAACTCTGTGCACCAAATCGGTTTTGTGCAAGAGGTAGCGAAAACAGTCGGTAATTTCTATTTCGAGTTTGTTGAGTTTTTTGAGGGTGAGTTTTTCTTTAAATAGTTTGAGGGTAGCTTGGGCTTTGGCGATCGAACCGATGACGTGTTGGCTGTTTCTGATGGTGATGTATTCGCTGCTGTAGGTTTCCAATTCTTTTTGGGTTTTGGCTAATTCTTTGTCTAATTCGTCGATGCGGCGGTTGGCTGATTCTAAGTCCGCGGCTGCGTTGGCGACTGTTTTTTGGGCATTTTTAACGGCAGATTCTAGTTTCTCGTAGGCTTCGGGGGAAGCGGCGGCGGCTAGCTGTCTGTCGGTGAAGTCGATTTCAGATTCTATATTTTGGATTTCTGCTATTTGTTTGGCGGCTGCTATTTCCTGGGCTTTGATTTGGTAGCTGAGGAGGTTTTCTAGTTGCTGGATGTTTTCACTGCTGGCGGCTAACCAGGGCGGGGTGTCGCTTCCGGCTTGCTGTTCGAGTTCTCTATTTTCTTGGCGGATGAAGTCTTGAATTTTGTCTATTTGTTCGGGATTTAAGGATATTTCGGCGATGTAGTTCAGGAGGCGATCGCTTTTTTGTTTGATAATACTTTGGGCGATTTTTGCTTGCTGCCGGCTGGCTTCGGTTTCTGCTTGGATTGTGGCTTGGGTTAGCAGGGGGGAAATTAGGGCTAAGGGCAATTCTTTTGAGGCTAGTTCGATCGCGGCTTGACGGGATTTTTCAGCAGCAGTTTTGTAGTCGTTTAGTTGTTTGTCTAAAAAACTGCGATCGGCTGCAATTTTGCCGCCTTCATAAATAAATTTGTCTGATGCTTGCTGCTGGTGTTGTTTGGCTTTGTCTAATGCGTTTTGGCAACTGCCTCTTTTTTCAATTTGCAATTCTTTTTCAGCAGTAATTTGTTGAAAAGTTTGTTCTATTTTTTCTAAAGCTGCCAAGTCTTTTTTGCCGGCAATTTCTTTGCGCTTGCGGCCGGCTAATATTTCTAAGTCAACGGCGAGGCGTTCGGCTAATTCTAAACCTAAAAGCGATTTAATTGCGCCGACGACAAACTCGGGCGGTGTTTCGAGTTCGGCTAGTTCTTTGACTTGTTCGCCGTCAAATAGAAATAAGTTGGAGATGCCGACTGGTAGCAAAGTTTCGATGTATTCGTCCCAGGTGTTGCTAATAGCTTTGTCGGGAAACCAATCGGTGACTATTTCGCTGTATATGAGAATGCTTAACGTGTCTTTTATGTCGCCCGGTTTCCAGTATCTAACTATTTTGTATTGAGTTAGTTTGTCGTCTTGGATTTGTTCAAATGTTAGTTCGACGCGGGTGTCTTCAAATGGCGGAGTTTGGCGGTTGATGGATTGATTGAGGAAGTCGCTGTAGCTTAAATTTCCTCTGGTGGAACATTGGGCTCTGCCGCCGTAAAGGGCGAGGCGGATGCCGTCCATGAGGGTGGTTTTGCCACCGCCGTTCATGCCTCCAAGTAATATGACTGGGCGGGGATTGCCGTCTTTTTCGGGGCGGAGATTGATGGTTTGGATGCCTGTGTAGGGGCCGAAGTTTTTGAGGACGAGTTCGAGGAATTGCATTGTAGATGTTGTTGGTGGTTGCTGGATTATTGGTGAGGGATTTTGTAACCGATAGTTGGTTGGTGGGGGGGGGGCGGTTAGCAGCGGATTTTGTAACGGATTTAGCGGATGGGTGGTTGGTGGGG
>NZ_JADEWT010000207.1 GCF_015207505.1 Tychonema sp. LEGE 06208 | reverse complement strand
CCCCTTCTCCCCCTCTCCCCCTCAATCGCCATACACAATCTATATGAGTAACAGTTTATCTGTGTTAATCTGCCTCGATCTGCGGTTTCCATATCGCTCAAAAAATCGCGCAATAAGTTTACCAATTGTTAATTACCTTTTGCCCTACCTTACCAAAACTCAAAATCTTTTTAATACTTAACAATTTATTTTACGAAATGCAGGTGACAACTCCTGTATCAAAAGGCTAAGCTAGTTGCAAGCTTTGGAACTAAGCACGAACCGCAGCCAATTTCACTCGCCTTTAAAATATGGCAAAAGAATTAGCAATAGACACTCGCGGACTCACCAAACAATTCGATCGCCATATTGCCGTCAATGACATCGATTTGCAAGTCGCCGCCGGCGAAATCTGCGGGCTGATCGGCCCCAACGGTGCCGGCAAAACTACTTTGCTGCGAATGTTAGCCGCCGCCGAAGAACCTACTACAGGGGAGATTTACATCAACGGCTGTCCCTTGTTGCGCGATCGATCTAACCCCACTCTCAAACAGCACATCGGCTTTCTTCCCGACGACTTTCCCCTGTACGACGACCTGACTGTGTGGGATTATTTAGATTACTTTGCTCGACTCTACAACTTGCGGCAACCCCGTCGCCGAGAACGCATCTATGCAGTTTTAGAACTCGTGCAATTAACCAACAAACGCAACAGCTTAATTTCCACTCTTTCGCGGGGGATGAAACAGCGCCTGAGTTTGGGACGAACTATTATTCACGAACCGCTTTTACTGCTGTTAGATGAACCAGTTTCGGGTCTAGATCCGATCGCGCGATCGCAATTTCGCGAAATCATCAAAGCTGTGCAACAAGCCGGCATGACCGTAGTCATATCATCCCACGTTCTCAGCGATTTAGCCGAACTTTGCACTTGGGTAGGAATTATGGAACTCGGTTATCTTGTCGAAAGTGCCCCTTTGCAAGAACTTTACAAACGCCTCGGAAAACAGCAAATTTTCCTGTCAACTTTGGGAGATTTAGCAGCGCTGACATCGGAACTCAAAAACTTTCCTTGGGTAGAAAGTTGGGAAATATTGCCGGAAACTCAGCAGGTGTGCGCTCATTTTTCAGGAAGCCGGGAAGATGCAGCGAATTTATTGCGATCGCTCGTCAATGCTAACATTCCCCTCACGGAATTTCACTGCACTCAAGAAAACCTAGAAACCATCTTCCTGAAGATGGGACACAAACAAGCATCTTGACAGTTGAGGGCGACTTTTTCAATCACAACTCAAAACTATTACCTATGATTCTCAACATACTAGACACAATCGGTAACTGGAATCCCCAGTTATTTCGAGAAATCAAAGGCCGGCTGAAAATAGGCAAAATTGCGATCGTCAGCTTCCTTTCCCTCAGCAGTCAACTGGTGCTGTTCTTATTTTGGAGTGCCCAGATACCCGTTGTCCCCCCCGTCTCTGAGGGCAATTATCCCACTCACAACCTATTCTGCGCTGGACTTGATGGTAATGCCAAAGGTTATCAAACCCAATGTATCCAAGATGCTGCAGGAAATTTCATCATTAACTGGCCGTCTTGGTGGCTGCAAATATTCGTTTATCTGAGTATATTTAGTGCGATCGTGCTATTAGTAGCAGGCACTTATATGCTAGTGGGCGACTTAGACAAAGAAGAACGCCGCAGCACGCTCAACTTTATTCGCCTCAGTCCCCAATCTGCCACCACAATTTTTCTCGGCAAAATTCTCGGTGTCCCAATTTTATTGGATCTCGCAGCAATTCTGGCTGTACCGCTGCACCTCTACAGCGGATTAGCAGCTCAAATACCTCTGCATCATATTTTATCTTTCGACATAGCAATGGTAGCTAGCTGTGCTTTATTCTACAGCGGCGCGATGCTATTTGGCTTAACAACCAGTTGGTTGGGAGGGCTTCAACCTTGGTTGGCTAGCGCTGCGGTTTTGACTTTTATTACTACAGCTTTTAATGTATCGTCATTCGGCAATGCTGCTGATTTTCTGACATTTTTGTCTCCTGCTGCTGTCCTGAAACAGGTAGTTTCTCACGTTAATCCGTCATCGGATTCTAACCTTAGTTGGTTAATTAAAAAATTCACCGATGTCGAATGGTTTAATTTGCAGGTTGGCGAAAATCTTTTGGCTTGTACCGCCTTATCTTTATTGATTGCTGCGGTTGCAACCTACTGGATGTGGCAGGGATGGCAACGTCGCTTTCCCAACCCGACCGCCACTGTTTTGAGCAAGAAGCAAAGTTATTTGCTGGTGATTTGCTCTCAGTCAATAATTTTAGGATTTGCACTGCAATCCAAAATCACAAATAGCGAAAACATCTTGTGTTTATTGTTCATGAATTTCGTGCTGTTATTAGCTTTAATGGCTGCTTTAACTCCTGAAAGACAAGCTTTATCTGATTGGGCAAGGTATCGGAAACAAATCGTTCCCAGCAATCAGAAGTTGTGGCGCAGATACCCCATACTCGATTTAATTTGGAGCGAAAAAAGTCCGGCACAAGTTGCGATAGCCATCAATTTTTTCATTTCAATAGTGATTTTTACACCTTGGATACTGGTATCGCGCCATACCTTTTTATTCATGATTCTCTTCGTGAATATCCTCATGATTTACGCCACAGTCACCCAGCTATTCTTGTTTGCCAAAATCCGAAACCAGGAAATTTTGGCGGTTTTTACAGTCGGAGGCGCTATCATTTGGCCACCAATTATTCTATCTATGCTTTCCCTCACCCCAGAAAAAGCTCCTTTCATGTGGGTATTTTCAGTCTTTGGGGGCTCGATTCTGGAGAGCGCCTCACCACATACCATTTTTCTCTCCATACTCAGCCAGTGGACTGTCTTGGTGCTGCTGAACTTGCAATTGAGGCGGCAACTCCGACTCGCAGGCGAATCAGCCTCTAAACAACTGCTGAGGGCCTGAAAATGGGGGAGAATTCAGCCCACCCCAGTCGCGGGGCGGGTTGATTGAGATTCCTGACTTGATATCACACCGTTACATAAGACTTACCCAAAGCTACCCAGCTTTATACAAAGCTGGACTTTGAACCTTACTTCCTGTTTCATTCTGGCAGTGTCGGCACTCACCAGTCCGCAGGCTATCCCCGTCTAACTGACGG
>NZ_JADEWT010000206.1 GCF_015207505.1 Tychonema sp. LEGE 06208 | reverse complement strand
TAGTCATTAGTCATTAGTCATTAGTCATTAGTCATTAGTCATTAGTCATTAGTCATTAGTCATTAGTCATTAGTCATTAGTCATTAGTCATTAGTCATTAGTCATTAGTCATTAGTCATTAGTCATTTTACCCGAAGAGCGAAGTCGAAGGGTAGTCATCAGTCATCAGTCATCAGTCATTAGTGCTGTCGCCTCCGAGCTTTCCGTACAACGTCATCAGTCCGAGGGAAGATTTGGCTCGTTACCAGGCTCTGCCTGGTAATGCAGGTGCGGAGGCTCTGCCTCTCTTTATCCCTCAGCTTCTGGAGAGAGGAGTGTGGCAGATTTAATTTATTAAATTTTAGTTTCTTAGAGAACAAATCAAAAATTTCAAGTCTCAAATCGAATCACTTGCCAAAAATTATTTTCCCTAGGGTTTCCGGCAAGTGAGTTATATGTTGGAAAAGTTGATTTGGCCCGATGCCAAACAATAACTGCATCACCAGCACAATTGCTGCTAAAGCAATCGCTGTGCCGATGCTAGCTTTCAATACTTTAAAAGCCCAATTAAATACTAGCCAAGATACAAGCAAGGAAGCAATTAAAATGATTAATTCTATGGGCATATAACATTTTTAACTCTAATTTTAAATTTAAGCAATACTGCCGCGTTTCCGGGTTTCCTTGTAAGAAATTCCGACATTTTTTAAGCCTGCTTTAATCATTTGCTGCTCTAACAAAGCGAAAAAGCGAGTTCGATCGCCCCCAGTGACAACTGCTTGGTTGTGAGCTTCTGCCAGCGTCACGGGATAGCCACCGCCTTTGTGTACTTGAGCCAGCATCATTCCTAGGGTTAAATCTAGCTGTGCTGCATCTTGTGCTACCCATTCCGGCACTTCTATTCTAGCAATTTCTGTGCCGACGTGAACGTAACAAAAATAGACGGTATTCAGGCCGTATAAATCTAAAATTCGAGCTTGGGATTTCCACAAGGGGCTTCTTTGTCCGGGCGAGAGGACTGTTGCCCACAAAATGGCATCGCGCAAGGGTTCAAATACTTGACAAGGTGCTTTTTCGGCGAAAGAAATTGTGGCGGCAAATCCGACGTTCGGGCAGTTTGTCATGCAGTCTGGTACTTCGTGGGTGCAAGCTTGAAAGCGCAAAAAAGATAAGGTTTCGCTACTGCGAGAAGCGCTTAAGTATCCTAATAGGGGAATTTTTGCTAAGCGCAATTTGTCCCAAGCTTCTAAAATTGGCTGCAAAATTAGATCGCGGGCTTCGCTGGGTAACTGTTCCAAAAACCAATAAATCAGGGAACCGTCTACCATTGCTAAAGCTGGCGCGGGCAATTTGTTATTATTAACTTTTGCCCAATCGCAGCCCATTTCTGCCAAAGCAATTGCTTCGGAAACTGCACGCCGGTATCCCATCCATTCTTCGGTTCTAATTCCCCACTGTCGCGAAGCATACAAGTCTTCGGGTTTGTAGAAAACCTCGGGCACGCTGTCTAAAACTGGGTGGCGGCTTTGGCCGTAGTGCAGCATGACTGTGCCGATGTTGAGCAGGTAGCAGTAGGCGATTTCGTGATGGTTGGGCGATATTTGCGAGCCGTCTGTGGCAAAGACTGTGTGAGCGGCGGGGGGTGCGGTGATGTAGGTGCGATCGCCCAAAGGCTCGATCGGAGTTGCAGCATTGAATAAAGTGCGATCGCGCCAACTTTCTTGCAATTCCACCAAATTGTCCTGTCCCGTTGCGGCCTTTGCTAGTAAATTCTGAGCCACTTCCAAACGTTGGCGAGCCGCAGCCGCTTCCACATTCAAATGTTGGCTCATTCCGTGCATTGCCTTAGCCGCTTTAGTTAAATCGAGCATTAGTTTTAAGCCTCAGATTGCTTCTCCGCATCGGAATGTAAGTCCTTGAGAAAAGATGGACTGGCATTCCGATGCGGAGAACTTGGAAAAGAAGGACTGGTATTCCGAACGATCGAACCTATTTTATTACGCTCGTCAGAAAAAAAAATCGATTTTTTTTTTCGGTATCCTTGATTTTTTGGGAAGTTTATGTTATGTTTATATTATAATGGAAATATGTGCAAAAATATTTTTTACGCAACCATCCCATTATATAAAAATACCATACCAGCGCCGCAAAAGTCAACCAAAAAAGTGTAAAATTTCAAAATTTTTTTTGACTCTGCTCATAGAAAAAAAACTAATTGCCAACAAGTCTAACATCAATATTCGTCGGGGAGCCAATCGGCAAAATCTCCGGCAAACTGAGACAGAGAAAGCAATTGAACTGGTGGATTTTGAGCCACCGATTCCCGTTCGGCCGAAGTATTGTAACCCCAATCAGCCAAAAATAACCTCACCTGAGATAAATCCGGCTGCTGCTTCACCGACAGCAAAGTTTTTAACCGGTCTTCCACAAACCAAATAGTCGCATCTTTGCCTGAAGCTGCCAAAAATTCCCGCAAAATTTGGTGTTTCGGCTTGTTGTATTCTTTGCCAAAAATCAACTCTGACGGCATTTGTACGCCCGCTAGCTGCAAAAGTTCCTCCACAAAACGGCCTTCCTTGGTAGTGACGATCGCCACTTTGACCGAACTCTCTTGCAACGAGTGCAGGCGATCGGCTACTCCCGGATAAAAGCGGTGCAAAGACAGCCACCCAGCTAAATCCTCAGCAATCCAACGATCGCGCAGTCCATCTAACATAGCACTGACAGACTGGGCTTTTAAATTATTTTCGGTCAATAAATGCGGGACAATATTGGGCCAGTCCAGCAAGATTTGCTCTGGGGTGATTCCTGTCACCAGCGCGCGGATCAGCAGGGGCATTTCCCAACCGGTTTCGATGGCCGGTCGCACTCGGTAAAAACTTAAAGCTAAATCGGGATCGGGGACTGTTTCGGCTGGTTTCCAAATTTGACAGTAGCTACGCCAAGCTGTTTGGAAATATTCGATTAGTCCGTCACAAATCACACCGTCAAAATCAAGAGCTAGAATTGTGGGAAATTTATTAGTCATCAGTCTGTCGATTTTAGATGTTAGCTTTTAGATTGGGTGATGGTGCAATCATTTGGCAGTCATTAGTTGCTCAAATTTTGCTTTTGAAAACGTTGCGTAGCACAAGCTTTTGATGGAGTCTGTTAACCGCAGATTTAAGACAGGTTAACGGAGATTTACGCAGATGTATTTCTACATAATTTGTGGGTGAGTGCTAGAGGTTTGGTAAGCTGTTGTGCATTTAAATTG
>NZ_JADEWT010000205.1 GCF_015207505.1 Tychonema sp. LEGE 06208 | reverse complement strand
GGTCGGGGGTGATTGGGGTGGTCGCGACGGGGCTAATTTTGGGCAATTTTGGTTCTCGCATCGGGATGAATCCTCGCACTCGGATTATTGTGAGTGAGTTTTGGGAATTTTTAGCTTTTTTTGTAAATTCGATTGTATTTTTGCTGATAGGCGATCAGATTCGGTTTGGGAGTTTGGGCGAAAATTTGGATGCGATCGCGGTGACGATTGTGGCGGTGATTGTAACGCGGGCGATCGCCATTTACGGACTGGGAAGTCTCAGCAACCGTTTTGCTGGGTCGTCCATTCCGCTGCCGGAGCAAACGGTGCTGTGGTGGGGAGGGCTGCGGGGTGCGGTGTCGGTGGCTTTGGCTTTGAGTGTACCTGAAGGTTTACCGGGCCGGGAGGTGGTGATTGCGACGGTTTTTGGGACGGTGTTGTTTACTTTATTGGTGCAGGGACTGACTATTCAGCCTGTTCTGCAAAAACTGGATCTGCTGGGGGATGGGCCGATGCGCGGGGAGTATTTGGAGGCGATCGCCCGTCGGGCGGCTTTGTTTCGGGTGTTGCAACGGTTGGCTGAGATGGAGGACCAGCCGGGGGTGGATCGGGAGTTTTATGAGTATCAAGAATCGCTGGTTAAGGGGGAGTTAATGAGGATTGAGGCGGAGGTCGATCGGCTTCAAGATGAATATCCCGATCTCAGCACGTTTATTGCTGAGCAAATTCGAGGTGAGTTGCTGGCGATCGAGGCTGACACCTATGCTGAGTTTGTGCGATCGGGTCGCTTAAATCAAGAACTGTCTCTCTTTTTGGGAGTTGAGAACATAGGGGAGTAATTATAGAGTGCGACGGTTTTTTCTATATCTTGGAGACTTCCCAAATGCCGCCGCAGAATAGATTCAAACTAATACTTAAACATTTCGAGCAAGTTCGTAATGAGGACTTCAGTCCTTTCCATCAAGTTCGATCGTTCGGACTTCAGTCCTTTCGAGCATTGTCTAACAGTGTTAAGGGAACTGAACGGGTAACTCAATCAGTTTAAGCCGTTATAATGCAAAAGTAATCTGAGTATCAAGTACCAAAGTGCGCTGGCAAAGTATTCCTCAAGCACTGCCGCACCGTTAATCCTTCTGATGGTTGCACTTATTGGGCTTTGTCATCAATATCCAGTTTGCAATTCCCTGAAACCTCTCCAACGATTCTTGTAGAACGGGCATCCTGCTTGTTCAAAAACTTGCTTTGCGATGGAGGTTTATTAGAGGCATAGCGATCGCGAAATATGAGGAGTGCATTGAAATTGGTAAAATATGTTAAATCGCCGGAAATCTTCATTTGTTCGTTACCAAATACTGGGAATCATCACAGCCTTAGCGCTGAGCTTAGTTTTGCAGGCTTTACCCGTTCAAGCAGCGAGGACGGCGACATCTGTTGTGGTAGATGGTCGTCCAATTTTTAGCGTCAGCGATGCTGACTCATTGACGGGCACCGAACGAGCCGATTTGCTCAATTTGCGACTCAAACAAATTGAGCAATCTCAAGAAACCGTTCGAGTCACAACTGAAATTCGCGATCGGTATCCCACCATTCTGGTTAATGGCAAATACCTGCTGACAGTCACTCAATCCGATGTGCAAGAAAATCGCACGCCCGCCGAACAAGCTAATCTTTGGGCCCAACAACTCAGTCAAGCTTTGCAGCAAGCTCAAAATGAAAGAAGCGCCGGATTCATGAAAAATATGCTGATGCTGGCAGCGGCGACTGTCGGGCTGGCGATCGCCCTCAACAAAGCATTGGGATGGCTGTGGCGATCGGCCAGACAAGCTGCAATCCAGCGATTTGTCGAACCATCAAACAAAGAAGTTGGAGTTAATGATTCGCCCAAAGCTCTGAACTTATTATTTAACTTAACTCTGTTTTTTGCAAGGGTTGCGCTTTGGATTGTCACCGCCCTTTACATTACCAATCTGTTTCCGGTAACTCGGATTTGGAGTTACACCCTAACCAGCAGTTTAGTCAGCACTTTCACATCTAAAGCCCTGTCTGTAGGACGCAACAATTACTCAGTCACCGATCTGCTAATTCTAGCTGCTCTAATCCTGGGATGGGTTGTCCTTAGTGGCGTTATTTCTAAAATATTTAAACTGCGAATTTTGGAAGTCACCCGTATCAGTCGAGGCAGTCAAGAAGCCGTTGCCGTGATTGCCAAATATTTGCTGGTTGTTATAGGAACCATCGTTCTGATGCAAATATGGGGAATTGACCTGAGTTCTCTAACAATTATCTTTAGTGCATTAGGAGTTGGTATCGGTTTTGGATTTCAGGATATCGCTAAAAACTTTGGTAGCGGTCTGATTTTGCTCTTTGAACGTCCGATTCGGGTAGGCGACTTTGTGAATGTCGGTAAAATTGAAGGCACTGTGATCCGTATTGGCGCTCGCAGTACAGTGCTTCGCAACCTAGATCAAGTTTCGATTATTTTACCCAATTCCCGTTTCTTAGAGGATGATGTAACTAACTGGAACTATGAGAATTCTGTGTCGCGAATCAGAATTCCAGTTGGTGTTGCCTACGGCTGTGATATCAGTGAAGTTAAGGCGGCGCTGCTCAAAGCTCCGAAGGGGCATTCTGATGTATTGAGGACTCCAGAACCGATTGTTTTTTTCTTGGGTTTTGGTGAGAGTTCCTTTAATTTTGAACTCCGGGTGTGGATTGCTGAACCAATGCTACAGTATCGCGTCAAAAGTGATTTATTTTTCCGTATTGAAGAACTGTTTCGAGAGCGTGAAATCGAAATTCCGTTTCCTCAACGAGATCTGCACGTCCGCTCTGGGAGCATCCCTTTGGCTTTATCACCGCAACTAGAGGCAACCTTACGAAACACTTTACTCAAGTCGGAAAATAACTCAGTCGCCCCTAAATAACTTAAATTAAATTCTTCCTTATTGCTTCTTTCTTCTTTCTTCTTCGTAATCAATACTTCGGACAGTTTTTTAACGGCCCTGTAAGCCGAGGGCGAGGAAGCCCTGCCATTTTTAACGCATTTTCTGAAACTTAGCGCACTGAACTCAAACCTTGAAAAAATAGTCCAGTATATAGCCAGCAAGGGTTTCGGACACTCGACTAGATATAAAACTGTCCGAAGTTTTGCCTAATGACTAATGACTAATGACTAATGACTAATGACTAATGACTAATGACTAATGACTAATGACTAATGACTAATGACTAATGACTAATGACTAATGACTAATGACTAATGACTAATGACTAATGAC
>NZ_JADEWT010000204.1 GCF_015207505.1 Tychonema sp. LEGE 06208 | reverse complement strand
CCAGCCACCGATATATCGTTGCCCTTCCTACCTTAAAAAGTCCGGCAGCTTGAGCGATACGACCGCCATTTTCTACATAATCCACTACTCTTTTTCTCAAATCAATACTGTAAGACATTTTCCTAGCAGCTTCACTATTTTTATTCATTTTACCTCATTTTTAAATAGTCTCATACTTATTTGAAATGACTATACCTATCTTGCGCCCCACAAATCGATCGACAATCGCTATGCTGTAACAAAGCATCAGTTCGATGGCGTACCAGCTATGACTGCAGAACCCAACCTAACATCAAGCTTAACTTTAATTTCCTTCCCAGCCGCACCTTAATTTCGGTGTTAATCACCTATTGAAAGCTTGCATCTAACGGCAAATTCTGTAACTGAGAATTTATCCAAGCAGCCGCCGCCACTCCCGATCGCAAAGCAGCTTCAATTTGACCTTCGCCGCACAAATCCCCCGCACAAACCAGCGGTAAAGTCCCAGCCGCCGGCAAACAAGAAACAGGCAAAGGATTTCGACAAAAAGCATAGCGCCAGCGGTGAACCTGCAACCATTCCGGCTGATTCAGCCAAGGCATTAAATATTCAGAAGTGCGATCGAGCAATTCTTGACCAACGGTTGGCAAATCGGTAGATTCTAGATGGCGTTCCGCGAAATTGGCGCTGCTGTGAACCACAAACACAGGCTGCGGCGGATCGAGTCGCTTGCTGCTGTCGAGGCCAACCCAAGCTAAATCAGAATCATCGGGAAAAGAAACAGATTTCCACTGCGGATTGAGATTGCTCAACTCTGAATTTCGTGCTGCAGGATAGCCAGCCATAACTGTAATGCAAGGGTCGTACTCCACAGAACGCAATTTGTCAATAAAATCAGGCGACAAACCGATTTCCGAATCCAAAAACATTAAAGCTTGAGGAGCAGGAATTGCTACAACCACAGCCTTAGCAATCAATTCTTGAGGTATCTCTAAATTGTCGTCGGTAACTTCCAGAGAAAGACGCCACATTTGATTGTCAGTACGAGCAATAGCTTTGACTCGGCGGCCGTACCAAATATCTAAACCCTCTGCGATATACTTACCGACAGTATTCATCCCAGCAGGTGCGACATAACAAGAACAGGGAATAGCAGATATTTCTCCTTGTCGGAATTCTGCCACACTATCCGTCCAGAGTTTCAGGATCTGTCGATCGACCAAAACATCAATTAACGCCTGCACCGCCTCTCCCTGCGGCTCCAGATAGCGAGCCCCGTGATCTGCCCTAGCGCCCTGTACGCGGCGAGTAGCGACTCGTCCGCCGGGGCCGCGAGATTTCTCAACAACCGCCACAGAATAGCCAGCGAGGCGCAACTGCCGAGCGCAAATCAGCCCCGCCATCCCCGCACCGATCGCCACAACATCGAACATAGTTAGTCATTAGTCAGTGGTCAGTGGTCAGTTGTCAGTTGTCAGTTGTCAGTTGTCAGTTGTCAGTTGTCAGTTGTCAGTTGTCAGTTGTCAGTGGTCAGTGGTCAACAGTCAACACTCAACAGTCAACACTCAACAGTCAATACTCAACAGTCAATAGTTATCAGTTTAAAGCTGCGGGGGAAGTTTCTGTGCAGTATTTCAGTTTGCGGCCAAACCCTGAGAGCCGCAGCACGGGTTGCAAGCCCAACGCCATCGCCCTGCAGCACGTAGTAGAATAGGGGACAGCACGAATGCACAGGTAAGATTAGTTTAAAAAAATATAGCGGCAAATTCCACAGCCCGCTACTCGGGAAAATCTAAAATCTAAAATCTAAAATCTAAAATAACCCTAGCGGAGGGCAAAATCTTGGACGAACTCAGAGCAGCATTAGAATTGACAACAGAAGAAGAATTGCAGCAACTAACAGAACTCTTGTTCAGCCGCAAGTTTAACCCCTTAGATTACGTGCAAACCCCCGCACCCACAGACGTACAAAGCCGCGATCGCGAAGCATGGCTAGACGCCGTAGAACAGCGGTTTCGGTATCTTGCAGCCGACGGGGTGACGGTACTCAGAGGGCGCACCGAACAAGTAACCTACAGACAAGCACTAATTCAAGTTTGTCGCTATCTCAAAATCCCTTATCCCAAACAGTTGTCAACCACCGACTTAGAAGCCGAAGTATTTCTGCATTTAATGGGCCGCGCTTGGAAGCGCTTACCCGCCGACGAACAGCAAGCGCTAACACTGCGCGTACAGCGAGCAATTGTTGATTCTAAACTCTCCCAACCCCTGCCAATTTCTGCAGAAAAAGACCCGCTGGGTTTGCTGTTCAAAGGTGGCAGCGCTTTAGCTGTGAGTTCTATCTTAAAACCCATGTTGCTCAAACTGATGGCCAATCAATTTGCGCTGCATTTTGCCACCTATCAAATGGCCAGACAAGGAGTGCTTGCAGGGACTGCAACCGCAGCCACCCAGTTTCAAAATTATGTCGCAATTCAGGCGGCGCGGCGCGGGATGGCGGTGAGTGCTGCTCGTTACGGTGCGACGCGGAGCGTGTTTTCGCTGCTTGGCCCGGTGATGTGGACTTGGTTTGTGGCGGATTTGGGTTGGCGATCGATTTCCACGAACTACGGGCGGATTATCCCGACCATTTTTGCCTTAGCTCAAATTCGATTAACGCGATCGGAATGTGCTTGGGAACTAGCCTAACGATTTTGGATTGAAGAATTGAAGAATTGAAGAATTGAAGAATTGAAGAATTGAAGAATTGGAGTGTGAGTGAATATAAAAAATCGGTGCAAATTAGCTGCTAAACAGACAGCAAAAAATCTCAAATCTCGCCTCCAAAAACATCCCGACAGCCGCCTGGTAATTCCTTGGAATTTCGCTCAAATCGGGATGCTGATTTTTCCCTTAATTCCAATATTGGGAGGTTTAGGAATATTCTTAGGATTGGCCGGTACTTTCAAGCAAAAGTATCGTCAAATTAGCCGCCGCCCGCTGAACCGAGGATTCGCCATCCTCTTTGCGGTGCTAGTCATCACAACGATTTTTGCTAACAATCGCATCGATGCTGTTTTAGGCTTGTGCAATTTTTGGCCTTACTTTATATTTTTTGCCATTTTCAGCAGTTTAATTCAAACTCCTGCTCAGTTGCGACAAATGTCTTGGACGATCGCAATTAGTGCAGTGCCCGTAATAATTTTAGGTTTGGGACAGCAATTTTTAGGTTGGAGCGGCATCGATTTATTGCAGCCTGTTGTTGGCTGGGTACTGGAACCCAAAGGCAATCCCCCCGGCCGCATGGCTTCTGTATTTATGTACGCTAATATTTTAGCTTGCTATCTGACAATTGCTCTTATTTTAACACTCGGATTGTGGATGGAAGAGCTAGGGAGAGGGGGAGAGTGGGAGAGTGGGAGAAGGGGAGAGAGGGAGAGGGGGAGAG
>NZ_JADEWT010000203.1 GCF_015207505.1 Tychonema sp. LEGE 06208 | reverse complement strand
CTCTCCCCTTCTCCCCCTCTCCCCCTCAATCGCCATACACAATCTATATGAGCAACAGCTTACTACACTGATTTATCAGTATTTGATTGATAGTTCAACCGCAGATTTAAGTGGTAGGGTGCGTCGCTATCAAAAATTCCTGAATTTGACAAACACTTCCCTAGCGACGCACCGGACAATCCTTGAGGAAATAAGCGCAATTTTTGGGTAAGAAGACTTGCAATCGTGAATTCTATAAGGTGCGGATATGTGAGCTTTTTGATATTTCATTAAGATTTTTTGAGGCAACGCACCTTACGAGTATGTTCCGCGATCGAGCCATAACCTGCTGTCACGTCAAAGGTGTTATAGGCGGTAAATCAGAATTATGTTTAGCCTGATTTATTGCCTCTCGATGTTCGCCTCTAAGCTTCGGTTTTAAATACAAGTTTTCCACCAAAGCCGCCACTCCCGCAAACCAAGGCGGCACAATTATTGCGCCGATAATTCCCAATACTTGCACGCCTCCCAAAACAGACAGCAATTGATACAATGGATGCACGCCAACCGAGGAACCAACCAGCAAAGGATCGAGTACGTAAGTTTCCAAGTTTTGGATAATTACAAATAACAGCAATACCCACAAAACCAGCCAGCCACCTTTAGCTAAGGCTACAATTAATGCGGGGACTGCTCCCAATACTGGGCCGATGAAGGGAATCAGGTTGGTAACACCTGCGATCGCACCCAAGCCTAAAGCAAATTCCGGCATTCCTAAAACGCTCAAACCTGTGGTAATAAATATCCCTAAAATCCCCGAAACTAACACTCGCCCGCGAATATAACTCCCCATTCTTTGACCGATGGGCGTTGCTTGGGCGGCTAATTTTTCATCCCAAGGTTTGGGGAAAAACTGCACTAAGCTTTTAATTAATGTGTTGCTATCGGCAACCATGTAACCTGAAATAAATAATGCTAAAATCAAGCTGAAAACACCTCCTAAAATGCCTCTAGTTAAACTGTACGATCGCAAAATTAGTTGTTGGCTAGATCGAATCAGCCAATTCGTCAGCGATTGAGTGTCCACCAACTGACCCACCAGCGCCGGGGCATCGTCGGTGAGGCGACTCAATAGATTAGTGGCTAAGGTTTCCAGACTTTTAACGTAAACTGGTAGCAGTCGCACCAGTAACTGGATTTGCTCGATAATTGTCGGGCCGATTAACACTACCGCCCCGCTAAATCCGCCGATCAGAGTTAAATAAACCAGAATCACCGCCAGCCAGCGGGGAAGGCGCATGGTTTCGGCCCAATTGACGATCGGGACGATCGATGCGGCCAGCACGACTGATATCATCAGAATTACTAGCAGGCTCCGCAATTGCCACAGCAGCACTAGCAGCAAGGACGATGCTACAATTAGCAGCAAGTTAGGTATAGAAATTGTAATCCGCTGTTCTGACATGATTGAGTAATTATATTGTGGCCGAATCTGTTACCCTTGATGTTATAATAAACTATACGATATAAATTATAAATAAGACAATGAAAGTGCATTCAAGCAGTGGGAATGTTTTTGCGGACTTAGGGCTCCCGAATCCTGATGAACTATTGATTAAGGCAGAACTAGCTCATCAAATCAGTGAGTTAATCTCGGAACAAGTAACTCAGATTGAAGCAGCAAAGATTTTAGAAATCTCTCACCCCCAGATATCAGCATTGATGCGCGGCAAATTATCCGACTTCTCTACAGAACGCCTATTTCGTTTTATCAACGCACTCGGCAGCAATGTAGAGATTCGTATTGCCCACTCCCAACCAAATGTCCAAGGTCAAACTCGCATTGTCCTAGCATAGTACATAAAAAATTAAAAAACTTATATGCAATCACCACCTTCAAATCAAGATTTGTCAACCACTTCGTCTATAAAATCACCAACGCTATTTTACGAATGGCAAAATTATCGCTGTGCTTACGATGTTTACAACCCAAATACTGCGGCCACAAATAGCATCCCTTTGTTATTGATTCATCCCATAGGAGTTGGATTGTCAAGAGTATTTTGGCAGAGATTTTGCGAAGATTGGTACAAATCGGGCAACACAAATCCGATTTACAACCCCGATCTTTTGGGGTGCGGAGATTGCGAAATGCCTGCTGTGGCTTGCTATCCTGACGATTGGGCGGCCCAGTTGCAGTTTTTCTTGGAGACTGTAGTAAAAAAACCTGCGATCGTACTCGTGCAAGGTGCTTTACTGTGTGTAGCCTTGGAATTAGCCAAAATCCAGCAGGAAAGCGGCTCAAATTTAATTGGCGGATTAATCCTCGCCGGGCCTCCAGCTTGGGCGGTGATGAACAAACATTCGACAGAGAGACAGCAAAGAATCGTCTGGAATTTGTTAGATTCTCCCTTGGGAAACGCTTTTTACCGCTACGCCAGACGCGCTGAATTCTTGCGATCTTTTTCTGCAAAACAACTGTTTGGCGATGCGGCAAAAGTTGACAGGGAATGGTTGGAGGCTTTGCAGGCTGGGGCGGCAAATCCTGACAGCCGCCACGCAGTTTTCTCGTTTTTGGCGGGGTTTTGGCGCAAGGATTACAGCAGTACGATTCAAAAGTGCGATCGCCCCGTACTCGTTATCATGGGAGAAACAGCCTCAAGCATTAGTCAATCGGGTAAAGAAGAAAAACCAGAGGAAAGACTAGCGCAATATTTGGCTAACTTTCCCAACGCAGAGGGTTTATTAATGCCGGGGCGCAACGTTTTACCCTACGAATCCACCCCAGAATTTGTCGGCGCGGTTGCCGAATTTACAAATAAGTTAAATCAATAAAAATTCATTCCTTCGTAGTGAGGAATTCAGTCCGTCCCAGAGGAATGAATTACTCACTACAAACCAGTTTTTTAACCCCGGTGCCAAATAGTTGTACCATCCTTTTGGTCAATCAAAGTAATGCCATTATCCTTAAGTTCATTGCGAAGGCGATCGCCCTCAGCGAAATCCCTAGCTATTCGCGCATCCTTCCGCCGCTGAATCATCGCCTCAATCTCCCCATCACTCAAACCGCCAACCGCATCATCGCTGTCAGCTTCCGGCTGAACTTCCAACCCCAAAACCCCCGCCAAACTCACCAAAGTCAGCCAATGAAGCTGCAACAATTCCGGCGAAGTTTCAGTTTTGCCTTGATGCACCAAAATATTGCTTTCCTTACCCAATTCCTTAGCCAATTCAAACAAAACAGCCAAAGCAGCCGGAGTATTGAAATCATTATCCATCGCGGCTTGAAACTGCTGCACAGCATTGGTATCTTGTCCGGTTTTCTCAACATCCCAACTCAGTTTATCGGCATATCGGAGCCCAAAAAGCAAGCCTTCGTTGATCGTATTCCAGCCATTTCTAGCAGATGCGATCGCCTCTTCAGTAAAATCAATTTGACTGCGGTACTGCGCCATCAACACAAACAGCCTCACCGCCATCGGTTCCACCGCTTTTGACTTATCACTCTTACTCCCCCCCTTACCAAGGGGGGGCTGGGGGGGTGCAGAT
>NZ_JADEWT010000202.1 GCF_015207505.1 Tychonema sp. LEGE 06208 | reverse complement strand
GGGCGGCGCTCGGAACATTATGATCCGAGCTTTGAGGGACGGCTCCTTTGCTTTAGCTATCAATAGCGAAAGTATTGCTATCGCGTATGCCCTGTTTGTCTAGGGTTGTGCAGCGTAACACCGTCAGCAACTCCCAATGAAGTTGGGATAAATAGCATTGATGCTAATGGATTGCCCGGTACGGGAAATATTAGCATTAGCAGCAATGAGATTGGCTTTTTGGGAGGAGGTTTCGCGCAGGGTAAAGGGAGTTTTTCAATTGAGCCGTTTTCGCCGAATGTCGGAATTCGCTTCCAGGCTGGACTTCCTTTCGATCCGCAGGCGATCGATATAGGAGCACCTTTTTTATCCTCATTGCGTAATGGCTTTAGTGCCATTATTTTCGGAGGGAAAACTACTACAGGCAATATCACTGTAGAGAATTTGCCAGTATCTTTTGCCGATCCTGTGACTTTTAATACTCAAGGCACTATTTTTGTCAATCCCAACCAATCGATTTCGGGAACAGATAATGCTTCCATTACTCTCAACGCTACAACTAATAACCTGAAGGGCAATATTACCACTCAATCTCAAAATATCACAATTAACGGCAATACCTTAGTTGGAAATAGTGTCTTAGTGAGCAATGGCAATTCAGCAAGTGGCAATATTCTGTTTAACAATAACATTGATGGCAGCGGCGATCTCACTTTAGAAACAGGTACAGTTAACTTTTCAGTTAAATCGGCGATCGGCAACACCACACCCTTGGGAAATCTCACTGTAAATAGTGCTGGTAAAGCTACATTTAATGCTATCACGGCTACCAGTTTCACCACCAATGCTGGCGGCACAACTACACTTAATGGCGATGTCAAAACAACCGGCAGTCAAACCTACGGAGAAGCTGTCACTGTTGCCAATAATCCCATTCTCACAGGTAGCGACATTACTTTCAATAATACTGTGGACGGCACCAGCGATTTGACGGCGAAGGCGGTGAGCGGTAATGTTACATTCAATGGTGCAGTTGGGAATACTACAGCATTAGGAAATATTACCGCTAACTCTACAGGAACCACCGCATTTAATCAAACAGTCAATGCAGCAAGTTTAACCACAGATGCTGGCGGCACAACTACACTCAATGGCGATGTCAAGACAACCGGCAGTCAAATCTACGGAGATGCTGTGACAATTGCCAAGAATCCGACTCTCACAGGGAACGGTATTACTTTCAACAATACTGTTAACTCCAATAACATCGGTAGCGATTTGACTGTGGATGGGACGACTGGTGATGTTACATTCAATGGTGCAGTTGGGAGCTCAAAGGCGATCGGCAATTTAACAGCTAATTCTACAGGAACAACTGCATTTAATCAAACAGTTAATGCTGCGAGTTTGACTACAGATGCTGGCGGCACAACTCAAGTCAAGGCAAATGTCACTACAATCGGCGCTCAAACTTATGCAGATGCAGTGACAATTGCCAATAATCCGATTCTTTCAGGTGACAGCATTACTTTCGATAATACTGTGGATGACACCAGCGATTTGACTGTGCAGGCGGTGAGCGGTAGTGTTACATTCAATGGTGCAGTTGGCAATACCGCAACATTAGGAAATATTACAGTTAATAGTACAGGAACAACTGCATTTAATGCCGTCAAGGCTGCTAGCATCACCACTAACGCTGGCGGCACAACTCAACTGAATGGCGATGTGACAACTACGGGAAGTCAAACTTATGGAGATGCTGTCACTGTTGCCAATAATCTGATTATTTCAGGTGACAATCTTACTTTTAATGATACAGTTAACGGCAGTAGCGAGTTGACTGTGAATGGGGATACCGGTAATGTTACATTTAATGGTGCAGTTGGCAATGCTAATTCTTTAAGTAAGTTGCAAATTAGCGGAAAAAATATCAATGCAAATTCTGCGATTAACGTAGGTGGCAATATTGGAATTTCGGCTGACACGATCAATCTGCAAGGAGCTTTGACTACTACCAATAACGGTACGCTAATAATTAGCAATACGGGCAATCTAAATATTTTAAATAATCTGAACTTAGACGGTGCATTTAATCAAAATGGCGCGGGAAGCGTTGCCCTGAGCGGAAATATTACCACAACTAATGACAACATTAGTTTTAGTGGGCCGGTGACATTAAATACTCCTGTAAATTTTACACTCGGAGATGCAACTATTGCTTTCGGTTCTAGTTTATCGGCCGGTAGTAACCCGCTGACTTTAACTGCCGGTGAAATTGATTTTTTAGGTAAGGTTTCTGGTACGGGCGCGCTAACGCTGCAACCAGCAACAGCCGGCCAAAATATTGTGGTTGGCGGAACTGATAACAATACTAGCGCTTTAGATTTGACGGGATCGGAACTTAATTTTATTCAAAATGGGTTTAGCTCGATCGCGATCGGGCGATCGGATAGCACCGCCAAGGTTAGTATATCTAATAATCTCACATTTTTAGACCCCGTAACTATTCAAGGGGGAACTGGGGCGATCGCACTTGATGGCACTCTGACGGGCAATGACAACAGCAGTATCGCCCTCAACGCTTCCACAATTAATTTAAATTCTGGCATCAATACCAATAAAAGCCCGATCGCCCTTAACGGCACTATCCAACTCGGAAACGATATTAATCTCAGTAGCGGCGGCGGAGATATTAAGATAGTTGGTGCGATCGACGGCAATCATTTGTTAAACTTAGATGCAGCTACAGGCAATGTGCTGGTGCAAGGAAATATCGGCGGAACAGCACCACTTTCTGTTTTGAATGTTACCGCAAAGCAAGCGGAATTGACAGGTAATATTGCGAGCAATTCGGGTTTTAATATTGCTGCTGACAGCACTAAATTGGGTGGCAATGTTACTACTAATAATGGCAATATCAATATTAACGGTGTTCTCGGTTTGACGAAAGACGCGATATTGAGCACGGGTGGCGGAAATATTGCCTTTGGAGGCGCGATCGACAGTATTGATGTGGCCCGCAGCCTAAATCTGGATGCAGGTAGCGGCAGCATCACTTTCAGCGCAGCAGTCGGCGCCATTGGACAGTTAGCAAATGTTGCGATCAAAAATGCTGGCGACGTAACAGCCAACTCGACAATTAACGTGCAAAGCTTGCAAATAAATAGCGCGGGAAATATCAATTTATTGGGCAATGTCGCTGCTTCAAATGCTGGAAATGGAGGGACGATTGAGCTTTTTAGCCCGCAGGGAAAAGTGAATGCTCAAGATTTGAATACAGCGGGAAATACGGGCGGGAACATCACCGTTAAAGCTTTAAATTCAATTACGGCGGGACAAATTACCTCCTTCGGTACAGCGGGAAATGGCGGCAATGTGTTCTTAGATCCGATCGGCGATATTCAAGTAAAGTCGATCGATGCACAAGGCGGTACTGGCGGCACCGGTGGGAATGTTTTTATTGAATCGACAGGGGGATTTTTCCGCGCTACTGGTACTTTTTCCACCCCACTTTCGCCGACGGGATTTGCTAGCATTTCTACTGCTGGCGGTGCCGGTGGTGGCCAAATTACAATTGTGCACGCTGGGGGAGATGGAGGGTCGCCGATTCAACCCTTTGTCGTTGGAAATGCTGCTAGCAACGGTACGGCGGGCGCAATTACCACGGGACAATCTAGCATTACATCGCAGTCGTTTCCGCGTTCTAGGGCGTCGGTTCAGTATTAGGAGTTGACAAAAAAAGGAATTTATGAAATTAGCCAGTGCATGAGTTCGACTCTATGCCTGGTGTAATTGGTCGAACCTTATCCATTCGAGCAATGACATGAAGA
>NZ_JADEWT010000201.1 GCF_015207505.1 Tychonema sp. LEGE 06208 | reverse complement strand
TTGGTAAAATGGAGGTAACATTTTCTATAGATGGGGTTGTTTAACGATATTGACCCCATCTTTTTTTACCATAAATCGGTCAAACCTTTGTTAGCTATGGGTTTTAACGGGGTTGTCACCCCGTCAGGTTTTTATAGTAGCGATTTCAATCGCCGAATCATCGAGGAGCTAACTTATCTCTTAGCTAATGACTAATGACTAATGACTAATGACTCTTAACAATTACTTCGAGATAAAATGCACCCAAAAATCTCCGTCAGCCATACAAACGCTGCGGATTAAACGATAGGAATAGTGCAAGTAAGCACCGCTGACACTTGTATCGTAGCCGTTTGGGAACCACTCGCCATAGGGGTCGTGAACGAAGAATCCTTCGCTGTCGTAGCCCGCAGCAACTATAATGTGACCGAAAGACGTGAAGTATCCGTGGATGACAGCGGGATTTCCGCTGGCCAGCCAATCTTGAACGTCCTCAATAGTTGCATTCTCGGTATAGTAATCTTGAGCGCCGTAATCTTTAACAATCTTTGCTAAATCATAGGGATCCCAGCGACTGTAACCTTTGGCGATCGCATATTCGTAGAGTTCATCTTCATATTGTCCGCTTCTATTGCGCCGCGGCACTCTCAAAAAGTCCAGACACATCGCTATGGAAGTTACATTACAAGCACCTGTAGGATTGTAAAAATTATCTAATTGCGATCGATAAGGAATGCCAAGTCTGACAGTGGGGGGGTTTGGTTTGGGATAAAGCAAAACGCCGTCTAAAGTAACTTGAGCGTGTCCTCCGTAAACATACCAAATCCCTGAACCTTTGAAAGATTCATTGCGGAGAGCAACCCTAATGTGACCGCGAATAGGAACAAAAGCCAGGAGTTCAAACTCTTTTCCCGCTGGGATTACTTGTTTTTCTGAGTCCTGAAGTTGAGAAGACGCTAGGGGTTTTGATTTAAAAATAGTGTCTCTGGTCGTTTTCAGGATCGGGCGAGGTGTGGGAATGTCCGTCGTTTTGGTTTCGATCAGCTTTTTGGCTGTGATTGCTCCCAAAAAACCCGGTTCGCCGCACTTCATCAAGGTTTGAAATCGGTGGAGGGCGGCGGTAGAAAGTGGGCCAAAGATGCCGTCTACTGGAGGTTTCAGTAAACCCAGGTCAATGAGACGGCTTTGAATTTGGCGGCTGAGCTCGTTGTCGGCAGCGATTGCTTTGGCATCGTACCTAATTTTTGAGTTGAGAAAGTTTTGTAATTTCATGCTTCCCTGCACAGTTCAACGATTCCAAGTTTATACTCTCAGAAAATTACGGCCATTCTACCGATCGCCCGTACCTTAAAAGCTTTAAATTCATGATTCGATACAAAACCCTTAAGGCGGAGTGCGATCGAACTTGATATCCTGTCCAGTCGATCGATCGAAATAAGATGGGTTAGTAGTGCGGACTAAAGTCCGCACTACTAACCTTTTTTTGTTACCATCCTAGATCGGACACGATCTGACACAGTATTTTCAAATCAAAGAAGGCGATGATTTACCTTCTTTGTGCTCCCTAGCTTGACAAGCAAACGATTGCGCCTGGGAAAGAAGCAATCGGGTTTATGCTGCTTCGGGGCGAATTACCACCACACCCATCGCATCGGGAGACAGATATTTGACGGCGGCTTCCCGGAGATCCTCGGCTGTCTGAGATTGGATGCAGGCTGCGTAGTTGAGGGCGGGAGCGATATCTCCTACCATCGACTGATAGTAACCGTACAAACTTGCTCGATCGCTGGGAGTTTCGTTACCGAAGATAAACCGATTTGCTACTTGGGTGCGGATGCGGGAAATTTCGGCATCAGTCACCAGTTCGGTTTGCAGAGTGCGGATGTGTCCGACGATGGCTGCTTCCACTTCGGCTATATTTTCTGTCGCCAGTTGAGCGGAAATCGAGAATACCCCGCCTAGTCGCTGAGTCATGTTGCTGACCGAAATTGACGAGACTAGCCCTCGATTTTCGCGCAAATCCTTAACCAAGCGAGTTGTGCGCCCGTGGCCCAATACTGTCGCCAAAACGTCGAGGGCATAGGTTTCGGACATTTCCACAAAGCCGGGGACTCGCCACATCACGATCAGTCGAGCTTGCTGGAGGGCAGAGTCTACAAATTCGCGGCGAACTATTTCGGTAAAGGGCGATTCTTGGCCGTAGTTGAGAATTTCGGATTCTGGGTGAAAGCTGCTGAGTGCGGGCTGATTTATGGTGCTGTTTTGTGCTGTGCTTTTGCTGGCAAAACTTTCGGCGACAATTTCTATTAGTCGATCGACCGGCAAGTTACCTACAGCGACTGCTGTCATCGCCCCTGGCTGATATCTGCTGCTGTGGAAATCCCGCATTTGTTGGGCCCTCAGATTTTCGATGACGGAAGTCGGGCCTAGTACCGGTCGCTTGTAGGGCAGGACTTCAAAGGCTAATTGCATCGATCGCCCATAGGTGCGTCGGCGCGGATTGTCTTCCGATCGTCTAATTTCTTCCAATACTACCAGCCGTTCGCGCTCGAAGGCATCGTCGGGAATGCTGGCGTTGAGCAAGACATCGACTTGCAGGGGGGCTAGTTCAGCAAAATCTTTAGGAGCTGTGGTGATGTAATAGTTCGTGTAATCTTGACTGGTGGCGGCATTGGTGACAGCGCCGCGCTGTTCGATCGCCCGTTCAAATTCTCCACTCTGAATGCTGGGAGTTCCCTTAAAAATCATGTGTTCTAAAAAGTGAGCCATACCGTTGATTTCGTCGGATTCTACGGCTGAGCCTAAATTCATCCACACGCTGAGGTTAACGGCATCGACTGGTAAGTGTTCGGCTATAACTGTGAGGCCGTTGGGGAAATGGCGCACTGTTGGAGCGTTCAGGGGCGATCGGGCGGAGGTTTTGAGCAGGGTTGATGTCATTAGGGTTTTAAATTTATTTGTTATCTATATCTTAAATGGTCTTTAACGAAGGCATCGAGGATTCGGCATCCGCCAAGCAGGCTATAAAAACTGCGATCGGGTACAACTGTTTTTTTTGACATTATTAAAAATGGAAAATCCCAAATTGCATCAAAATTTAATATTTCGACAGCCTGCTTGGCAGCGATTCGCCCGATCGACCTCCGGGAAAATCGGCTTAATTTTGACTGTAGCGCTGATTTTCTCGGCACTGTTAGCTCCCCTAATTTCCCCCTACAATCCGGCGGTCGATCGCGATTATTTATCCCGATTAGTGGCTCCTAGCGCCCAGCATTGGTTCGGCACCGACAGTTTGGGGCGAGATTTGTTGGTGCGAGTGTGGCACGGATTGGGGATCTCTTTGCTCGTCAGCTTGGTTTCTGTGGCTGCGGGATTGTTTGTGGGAGGGCTGTTGGGACTCTTCGCCGGATATTTTCGCGGATGGGCTGAGGTAGCGATCGGCACTTTGGCGGATATTTTACTAGCTTTTCCTTCGATCTTACTGGCGATCGCCATTGTCACCGTCACCGGGCCGAGCCTGCAAAGCGTAATTATCGCCGTCAGCGTCGTCCAAATTCCAATTTACATCCGCCTGACGCGCAGCATGGTGCTATCGCTGCGCGAACAAGAATTTGTCTTAGCAGTCAAAGCCTTGGGCGCCAGCGACTTACGGATTATTTTTCGCCACATTTTGCCGGGAAGTCTCCCGCCATTAGTTGTACAAGCAACTCTTTCCACTGGTACAGCCACGCTAGAAGCCGCCGGTTTAGGTTTTCTCGGTTTGGGCGCGCAGCCGCCAGCCCCGGAGTTGGGGACAATGCTTTCCGATGCTTTTAAAGGCGGATATGCTCTTTCATCTCCTTGGACTATTTTGTTTCCAGGTTTGCTAATTACCTTGATAGTTCTCGGTTTCAACCTTTTAGGCGACGGCCTGCGAGACGTTTTAGACCCCAGAGGGAATTAGAAGGCGAGATGGGGAGATTGGGGGAG